>CAZQFQ010000018.1:0-27541 GCA_964592725.1 uncultured Candidatus Saccharibacteria bacterium
AAAAGTACGAAATACGAAATATACGAAACCGAAGTTGATAAGTTTAGTATTTAGTATATTTAGTAACCTTTAGTATTTAGTAGAAGCTACAAGCAAATTTATGGCCGTAAAGCTATACAAACCAACAAGTGCCGGAAGACGTATCCAATCGGTTACGGATTATTCGGTATTGTCCAAAAAGTACAAAACGCCCAAAGGGTTGATTGTCAGCAAAGCCAAACCGGCCGGACGCAATAACAGCGGCAAAATTACCGTTCGCCATCAGGGCGGCGGCGCCATCCGCAAATCCAGAATTGTGGATTTTTCCCGTGCCGATAAAAAAGACATTCCGGCAAAAGTTTTGACGATTGAATACGACCCGACCCGCACCGCGTTTATTTCGTTAGTTTCCTACAATGACGGCAGCAAGCGCTTTATTTTAACGCCGCAAGGTTTGAAAGTTGGCGACAAAGTTATGTTCGGGGAAAGCGCGGAAATTTTGCCGGGCAATCGCCTGCAATTAAAAAATATTCCGGTCGGTTCATTTATTCACGATATAGAACTGGTTCCGGGCCAGGGCGGGAAAATTGCCCGCAGTGCCGGCGGATATGCTATATTACAGACTGTGGAAGCCGGATATTCTTTGCTAAAAATGCCGAGCGGCGAAATTCGCAAAGTGCGCGAAACCTGTTTGGCAACCATCGGCCAGTTGGCTAACTCGGATTGGATGAACGTAAGAATCGGCAAAGCCGGACGGATGCGCCATATGGGCTGGAGGCCGACCGTAAGAGGTAAGGTTATGAATCCGGTAGACCACCCGCACGGCGGTGGTGAAGGCCATAACCCAATCGGAATGAAATATCCAAAAACCCCGTGGGGGAAACATGCTTTGGGAGTTAAGACGAGATTGAAGAAAAAGTATAGTAATAGTTTTATTATCAAGAGACGTTCTAAATAAGCTAGCTTTACTAACTACTAATCTTTACGAATATACTAATGTGCGTTGTCAGGAGTTAGTATATTAGTACCGATTAGTAGTTAGTAAAGACAGTAGATTAATTTAATGAAAAAGCTTTTAATCGCAATCCCATTCCTGTTCCTAGCCGCGGCCTGCAATAAGCAGACATCCCGGGTTCAGCCTGCACAAACATCGCAACCAATACAGGCGTCGTCATCGGCGCAAACACAACAACAACCGCAGGCAACGTCGACTGTTGATACCACAAACTGGAAAACCTTCACTAGCAATTTTGGCTATCTGGTTAAATATCCTGATGGTTGGACGATACAAGATTTGAGCTATGCCTACAAAGGCAATAATTCGATTGGATTTTGGATATTTGGTCCACAACGCAGTGGCTTGCCGGGAGCGACAGGTAAGGCATTTTTTGCAGAGCAGGGCTGTTATGATACTCAACAATTAAAATTTACAGATTATTGTTATCAAAGTCAGGGTGAAGTTATTTCATTTGATTACCCCCAAAAACCAGGAGATCAGGCCGTAAATTTTGTTTCTTTGGATGCAAGTTATATTAAGAGTACGCCTGAATACCAAACCGCCCAAATTATTTTAAGTACCGCAAAAATTGAAAATAGTGCAACTTCTGATTGGAAGACTTATAACAACGATAAGTATGGATATCAAGTAATGTTTCCTTCTGATTCAGTATTGGCAACAGAAGATTTGAGTTTGGGAGCCGCCGGACATAAGATTGTGGAAAATTTTCCTCCGAATGAGCCATTTATAACTATTTCAGAAGGATCCGCATATGTATCAATTTGTAATGACTGCGGCGATTATGGTCTGGGTATGACTGACAAAAAGTCAGCAGAACTAATCAATGTTAATGGAACAGAATTAAACGCATCGGGGTTTATATCTAGTGATTCTGACGGTAACAGCGAGATTTATTTTGTTGACTTTCTCGGCAGTACCCCTAATGTTAGTATCAGATATGGATATCAGTCAGATTACGGAAAACCTCTGGAGCAAGGTGAAATAGATTCCGCAAATAAATTTGTTCATCAAATTCTTTCAACCTTTAAACTTACCAATTAACCTATGAGCAGATCATCTAAAAAAGGACCATACGTAGACCCCAGAGTTTTAAAGAAAGTAATGGCGGGGAAGGCCGGCAAGACCCAGATTAAGACTTGGTCGCGCGCCTGTAGTATAGCGCCGGAGTTTGTCGGGTTCACGTTTTTGGTGCATAATGGCAGGGTTCATGTGCCGGTATTCGTGACGGAAAATATGGTCGGACATAAATTGGGTGAATTCGCATTAACCAGAAAATTCCAGAGGCACGGCGGTAAAATGGCAAAAGAACAGGAAATGGCAAAAGCGGAAGCCGAGAAAGCAAAGATGAATGCCGCGAAGGAAGAACCTAAGAAGTAAATTATTCTAATTAACCTAATTGTTCTAAGTACCCTAAAAAATATCCAATTTCCAATTCCCAAAGCTCCGCGGTTAGGCATTAGACATTTAGACATTCGTCATTGTTTAGAATAATTAGGTTAATTAGAGCAATTAGAAATTTGTGTCCAATAACTTATGCCAAAAGTAGCTACTACAAAACAATCGCCAACTTTAGTAAGAGCGTTCGCCCGGGATCTTCATATTGCTCCCAGAAAAATGCGCTTGGTAACGAATTTGGTCAAAAATATGAACGCCCTGGATGCCATGGTGCAACTTCAGCACACCGAAAAAAAGGCTTCGCCGATGCTGATTAAGTTAATCCAGTCGGCTGTGGCCAATGCCAAGAATAACTTCTCTATGGATCCCCAGCACCTTTTTATAAAGAGCATTACCGCGGATATGGGCAAAGTGATGAAGCGTTACTTTCCCCGCGCCCGCGGAAGTGCTTTTGAAATCAAGCGCAAAATGAGCCACGTAAATATCGTGCTGGAAGAAAGAAAGAAAGGCAAAGCAAGCAAGGTCAAGGCAGGATTCCTGAACAAACCGAAAGCGGAAGAAGTAAAATCGGAGAACGTTGATCAGCAAAAGGCCGTTCACGAAAAGCCGGTTAAGGAAGAAGTCAAAAAGAGCCAAGTGTTCAGGACAGACGAGCAGATTAAGATGAACAAAGCCGCTAATAAGCGAAGGCTGTTTAATAGGAAAACAGGAGAATAAAAAAATGTCTGATCGAGACCCAAGTCCATATAGAGAAGACTACTCTCAAAGAATTAGAAAAACCGGTTTGACGGTTGATTATCTAAATGGTTTAGGTGGGTTGGCAATAAACTTAACTACGTGGAGGTTGAAACAATTTGGAAAGCTTGGCTATACCGAAGCAGATATAAAGTCCAAAATTGTTGAATTATGTAAGAAAGTTAAGAAATATGAAGAAAGATATGCCGGTTCATCAATGCTAGATAGCATAACTGTAGAGAATAGGCCTTTGGTTGACGCAATAGATCAGCGAATTGACAAGATTAGAGAGTTTGGCAATCGACAGCCCGAAACTTTAACAGAAGCAGACCAGCAGACTATAGATAAGCTAATTGATGAGGTAGAAAGTGTTATTAAAGAAGGTAAAGTTTAGAAATTAGAAATTTATTTGAGATTTAAACGATTATGGGACACAAGATTAACCCTACATCATTCCGAATGAATATTACCGAAGGCTGGAAATCCAGGTGGTTTTCCAAGGGGCATTTTTCCAAACAGTTGATGGAAGACGTAAAAATCCGCGAATATCTGGAACTGCATTTAAAGAAAGCGGGATTGGTTAGAATTGACATTGAAAGATTAAACGACGGAACCATCACTGTAATTATAAAAACCACCAAACCCGGATTGATTATCGGCAAAGGCGGCGCGGGGATAGAGGAACTGAAAAAGAAAGTTAAAGCCAAATTGGGCATTAAGCAGGAGCTGAAGATTAATATAGAGGAAGTCCGCGACATAAATTTGCAGGCCCAGGTAATTGCCAACGGCATTGCGGAACAGCTGGAAAAGCGCGTGGCCTTCCGCAGGCTGATGAAGCAGAGCCTGGAACAGATTATGAACGCCGGAGCCAAAGGAGCGAAAGTCGCCATCGGCGGACGATTGAATGGTGCTGATATCGCGCGCACCGAACATTTGTCCAACGGAAAAATCCCTTTACATACCTTGCGCGCTGACATTGACTTTGCCCGCTCAACGGCATTTACCACTTACGGCACGGTTGGAATAAAAGTTTGGATATACAAGGGAGATGTGTTTGAGGATAAAAAGTCCGGTGGGAAAGTAAAAGTTATAGAACAGGAGAAAGTTTAATTAATTTTTTTATCCACTGATGCACAGATAACACAGATACACAGTAGGTTTTGCCAAAATTTACAGCAAGACAAACTGTGTATCTGTGGAATCGGTGAATCTGTGGACAATAACTATGTTTATCCCAAAAAAACTTAAACACCGCAAGCATCACCGCGGGACTACCAAAGGGCAGGCCACGGCCGGAGCCGAAATTGCGTTTGGGCAGTTTGCCCTAAAGGCTATGGAAAGTTCCTGGGTGACGGCCCGGCAAATTGAAGCCGCCAGGCGCGCTATGACCAGATACGTCCAGCGCGGCGGAAAAATTTGGATTCGCGTGTTTGCCGACAAGCCGGTAACCCTGCACGGAAACGAAAGCCCGATGGGCGGCGGAAAAGGCGCGGTGGACCACTTTGTCAGTGTTGTAAAAAAGGGCAAGATTTTATTTGAAATGGACGGCGTAACCAAAGAGCAGGCGCAGGAAGCCATGAGGCTGGCCAGCTACAAGTTACCGGTGAAGTCAAGATTTTTAACCAAGGAACACCAGGGATAAGGAAGTAGCTGGTAGCTGATTAGCTTATTAGGCCAAACACCTAAAAAGCTACAACCTACAAGCTAAGAAGCTTTTTATGAAGTACAAAGAGTTAACAACTAAAACCGAAGCGGAAGTCAGACAGCTTTTAATCGAACTTCGTTTAAAGAGCCACGACTTGTCGGTTAAGCTTAGGTTGAATCAGCTGAAAAACACCAAAGAACTTGGCGCGGTTAAGAAAGATATTGCCAAGATAATGTTTTATTTACATTCACAAAAGGGCAAACAATAGCAATCCAATTTTGGCGTCATCCTGAACGCAGTGAAGGATCTCAAACAAGTAGAAAAGAGATTCCTCGCTCCGCTCGGAATGACGCCGAGAGGAAAACTAATTTATGGAATCTACATCAAAAAAACAGCAATTAATAGGCATAGTAGTTTCCGACAAGATGGACAAGACCGTCGTGGTTAAGGTTGACATGAGGAAACGCCATCCCAAATACAAGAAAGCTTATACCATTTCCAAAAAATTCAAAGCGCACGACGAACAGGAAGAGTACAAAATCGGGGACCGCGTGGTTATAGAATCCATCCGGCCGATGAGTAAGGAGAAGAAGTTCAAGGTTATTAGTAAAGCGTAATAAGCAGATCGGCTAATCAGTTTATCAGCGAATCAGTCGCTGATCAACTGGCGAGCTGATTAGCTGATAAACACCCATGCTCCAAGTGCGATCATATATTAAAATAGCGGACAATACCGGCGCGAAAGTCGTGAATGTTTTCAGCGTCAACGGAAAAAACAGCAATCGGTTCGCGCGCATCGGCGATATTGTGGCAGGTTCCGTAAGGCAGGTTTCACCGAACGCCAACATTAAAAAAGGCGACAAAGTTTACGCGGTAATTGTGCGGCTTCGCAAGGAAATTCGCCGCAAGGACGGCAGCTACATCCGCTTTGACGAAAACGCCGGCGTATTGGTGGACAAAGAATCGGGCGAGCCAAAAGGCACCCGCATTTTCGGCCCCATCCCCAGAGAAATCCGGGAAAAAGCCAAGGGCAATTGGGAAGACGGGTTTAAGAAGATAGTATCGCTCGCTCCGGAAGTAATTTAAATGAATCGAATCTACGAATGGAACGAATCAACGAATCCCTACGAAGCAACGAATTCGTAATTCGTAGAGATTCGCAAATTCGTCCGGATTCGTAAATTCGATTAATGTATATATGAATAAACTCAGAATAAAAACCGGTGATACCGTCAAGCTCCTGTCCGGCAAGGACAAGGGCAAGACCGGCAAGGTAATAAAGGTTTTCCCCAAAACGGGCAAGCTCGTGGTTGAAGGCGTCAACACGCATACCAGGTTTGAACGTTCCAAGCAAGCCGGAAACTCGGGAAAGAAAGTTACTTTCTTTGCCTCGCTGTTTGCTTCCAAGGTTATGCTGGTGGACCCGAATTCCGGAAACCCCACAAGAATTTCGTTTACCTTTTTAGAAAACGGTAACAAGCAGAGAATAGGGAAGGACAGCGGCAAGGCTATATAGCCTTCTCTACTAAATACTAAACTTATATCCCGTTTCGTATTTCGTATATTTAGTACCCTTTAGTATTTAGTAGAAAAATTTATTGGTAAATTTATGGAAAGACTCCAGGAACAATACAACAAGAAAATCGCCCCGGCTTTAAAAGAGAAGTTCGCTTTTAAGAATGTTATGCAGGTGCCGAAGGTTTTAAAAGTTATCGTTAACGTCGGCGTGGGCAAATTTAAGGAAGATAAAAAAAAGATTGACCAGATTGTGGAAGACGTCAAAAAAATTACCGGCCAGGCGCCCGTTAAGGCCAAAGCCCGCAAATCCATCGCCGGTTTTAAAGTCAGGGAAAATCAGGTGGTGGGCGTGAATTGCACGTTAAGAGGTTTTAGGATGTACAGCTTTTTGGACAAACTGGTAAACGTCGCCCTGCCCAGAGTCCGCGATTTTCAGGGCATTTCACCGGATGCGTTTGACGGCAGGGGAAATTATCATTTGGGGCTCAAAGAACAGCTGGTTTTTCCGGAAATATCCTCGGAAAGTTTGGAAAATGTATTTGGGCTGGAAGTCTCGGTAGTCACCAACGCAAAAAAGGACGCTCCGGCAAGAGAATTATTAACGCAAATGGGATTTCCATTCAAGAAATGACAAAATTGAACATAATTGACAAAAATGACAAAAATAAACTGCAGTAAATTTTGTTCAATTATTTAAATTTTATTTAATTTTGTTCAATACCATTTATGGCCACACAAGCACAAATCGCAAAAGCAAAACGCAGCAGGGTTAACCCGAAGTTTTCTTCCAGACTTACCCGGCGCTGTTGGAAATGCGGCCGCAAAGCCGCCTATATGAGGGACTTTGATATGTGCAGAATCTGTTTTAGAGAATTAGCAAGTAAAGGGGAAATTCCGGGAATAGTAAAAGCTAGTTGGTAAAATAATTGAAGATTTTAGATTGTAGATTGTAGAATTATTACAGTCAAATCTAAAATCATAAATCTTAAATCTGAAATTATCTTATGTACACCGACCCCATCGCCGACATGTTAACCAGAATCCGCAACGCGTCCGCCGCTAAAAAAAGCGAGCTGGTTTTGCCTTACTCCAAATTTAAGGCTAACCTGGCCGAACTTTTAGTCAAGGCCGGATTTATTTCGGGTAGCCAGGAATTAATAGCGGGCGACACGCACAAGATGCTGCAGATTAATTTAAAATATTCGGGCGCGGGCGAAGCGGTTATAGCCGGAATCAAAAGGGTCAGCAAGCCGGGGCAGAGAATTTATCTGCCGGCCGACAAACTGCCCAGGACCAACAGCGGCTACGGAATTACGGTCGTTTCCACATCAAAAGGCCTGATGACGGACAAAGAAGCCCGCAAGCAGAAGGTTGGGGGAGAAGTGGTTTGTCAGGTTTGGTAACCTCTACTAAATACTAAAAGATACGAAAGGTACTAAATACTAAACCTATATCCCGTTTCGTATTTCGTACATTTAGTACCCTTTAGTATTTAGTAGAAAATAAAGAAAGACTTTAATAATATATGAGTCGTATCGGAAAAAAACCAGTAATCATTCCTTCGGGAGTAAAAGCAGAACTCAAGGATTTAACTTTGACCGTCACCGGCCCTAAGGGGATTTTGGTTTTGCCGCTTCATCCCAAAGTTTTAGTCACGGTAAATGAAAAAGAAATTTTGGTTGATGTTAAAGCCAAAGACAACAAGCGCGAGAAAGCGCTGTGGGGGTTGTTCCGCGCCTTAATCCAGAATTTGGTGGAAGGCGTGACCAAAGGTTTTGAAAAAAAACTGGAGGTTGTCGGCGTGGGTTTTAAAGTCGCGGCGACTCCCGGCAAGCTGACTTTGAATTTGGGATTTTCGCATCCGATTGTTGTAGATGTGCCCAAAGAGTTAACCGTAGCGGTTGATAAAAATACCATCAGCATTTTTGGCGCGGACAAACAGAAGGTCGGCCAGTTTGCCGCCGAAGTCCGCGAGTTAAAAAAGCCCGAGCCGTACAAGGGTAAAGGGATTAAATATTCAGATGAAGTGGTATTGAGAAAAGCGGGTAAAGTCGTGAAGGTAGTAGGGGGCGGTAAATAGTTCCAAGTTCGTAAAGTTATAAAGTTCATAAAGTGGACTGCAATAACTTTATAAACATTAAGAACTTTATAACTTTATAAACTTATTTTATGAACAGCAACGCACAAAAACGAATAAAGCGGGCAATCCGCCACAGGCGCGTTAGGAGCAGAGTAACGGGAGACTTGGAGCGCCCGAGACTTTCGGTTTTTAAGGCCAACCGCCATATTTACGCCCAATTGATAGACGACAACGCCGGTAAAACATTGGCCGCCGCTTCCAGTTTGGAAATAAAGTCTAAAGCCAAGAAAACCGACATTGCTAAAGAGGTCGGCAAGCTGGTGGCGACCAAAGCGATGGCCAGAAATATCAAAGCGGTAAAATTTGACCGCGGCGGATTTGCCTATCACGGCAGGATAAAAGCTTTGGCCGAGGGCGCCAGAGAAGGGGGCTTAGAATTTTAATCAATCGAATCTACGAATGGAACGAATCAACGAATCACTACGAAGTACGAATTCGTTGTTCGTAGGGATTCGCAGATTCGTCTAATTCGTAGATTCGATACATTCATTTATGGAAAAAAGACGAAGACAATCAAATAGGGACGGCGAACGGGAACGCAGCGAGTTTGACCAAAAAGTCGTGGAAGTAAAAAGGGTCACCCGCGTGGTTGCCGGCGGAAAAAGAATGCGTTTTCGCGCTTTAGTCGTGATCGGAAACCACAAAGGCAAAGTCGGCATGGGCCTAAAAAAAGGTGCGGACGTTGCCGAGAGCGTGAACAAGGCGGTAAACGCGGCTAAAAAGAATTTGATCACACTGCCTTTGGTAAATGAAACTATTCCGCACGCTTTGAATGTTAAATACAAATCCAGCAGTCTGATGTTAAAGCCCGCCAAACCCGGCACCGGCGTTATTGCCGGCGGCGCGGTCCGTTCGGTAATGGATTTGTCAGGCGTCAAGAATGTTGTGTGTAAGATGCTTGGCTCTAATAACAAAGTTAATAACGTCAAAGCAGTTTTTTCCGCGTTTTCCAAAATGAAGAGTAAGGAAACGCTTTGGCAAATGCGGAAGTAAATTAACCTAATTATACTAATTATTCTAAGCTCTAAATAATGTCCAATGATAAATACCCAATGGTTATGAGCGCTTTAGAAATTAGAAATTGGGTATTAGATATTATTTAGAATAATTAGGTCAATTAGAATAATTAGAAATTTATGTTGAAATTACATCAACTCCACAAAAATCCAAAATCCACTCACCGTAGAAAAGTAGTGGGGCGCGGTCTTGGAAGCGGCAAGGGAACTTATTCCACGCGCGGCAACAAAGGCCAGACCAAGCGCACCGGACACAGCAAAATGCCCGCGAATTTTGAAGGCGGCCGCCAACCGTTAGTCAGACAGTTACCAAAAAGCCGAGGCTTTACATCGTTAAGCGATAAACCGGCGGTAGTTTCGTTAACCAAGCTAAGCGTTTTTGACGACGGTGCATCGGTGGATTTAAAAGCCTTGAAGGATAAAAAGATTGTTGATATTATGACCAAGAGAGTCAAAATTTTGGGCGGAGAAATCAAAAAGAAACTCACGGTAAAATTGTCCATCTCAAAATCAGCACGCGAAGCTGTGGAGAAAGCCGGCGGTAAAGTTTTGTAAGATATTAATAGATATTAGATATTGGTAGATATTGGAAAAGTTCTTGTCTGTTTAATATCAACCAAAATCAATAAATATCCCAATATCCTTAAATGAATAAACTGTCCCTAATCTGGAAAACCAAGGACCTGCGCAATAAAATCCTAATTGTGCTGGCTCTTTTATTATTGACCCGTGTTTTGGCGCATATTCCGATTGCCGGCATTGATGCCTCGGGGCTCAAGAGCTTTTTCCAGCAGAGCCAGTTTTTAAATTTACTTGATATCTTTTCCGGCGGCGGCCTGACCAATTTTTCCATCGCTATGCTTGGCGTGGGCCCGTATATTACCGCTACGATTATAATGCAATTGCTCACCATCGTAATTCCGTCATTGGCCGAAATGTCCAAAGAGGGCGGCGAGGCGGGACGCGCGCAAATCAACCAGTATACCCGTTACATGACCATTGTCTTGGCTCCTCTGCAGGGTTTTGGCACTATTCGCTTACTGCTTAGTCAGGGCGGCGCCAGCGTTTTGGGGACGTTTAGCCCGTTCCAATGGTTTTTAACTTTAATGTCCATTACCACCGGCACAATGTTAATGATGTGGATTGGCGAAATTATTTCCGAATTTGACGTGGGCAATGGTGTATCACTCATAATTTTTGCCGGCATTGTGGCAAGGATTCCTTCCAACTTTAGTTTTATTACCAGCTGGTACGATTCCAGTAAACTGCCCATAGTTTTGGCTTTTGCTGCCATGATTTTAATAGTCATCGCGGGCGTGGTTTTGGTAACCGAGGCGCAAAGAAATATTCCCATTGCTTATGCCAAGCGCGTGCGCGGGAATAAACTTTTTGGCGGAGTCAATACTCATTTGCCCTTGCGGCTTAACCAGGCCGGCGTCATTCCGATTATTTTTGCCATTTCCGTGATGCTGTTTCCGGCAATGATATCGCAGTTTTTTATAAACGCGAAATCCGCCGTGCTGGCGAACTTGGCTACGCATACAATCGCGTTATTTAATTCCCAGGGATGGTTTTACGGCGTAACCTATTTCCTGCTGGTTATGGCGTTTACTTATTTTTACACGGCAGTAGTGTTTAACCCCGAAGAAATCGCGGAAAACGTCCAAAAAAACGGCGGCTTTGTTCCGGGCCTTCGCCCGGGCGCGCAGACTGCGGATTTCCTTAGTATGGTATTGAATCGAATTACCTTAGCCGGCGCGTTCTTTTTAGCCGTCATTGCCATTTTGCCTTTGCTCCTGCAAAACTTCACCGGCACAACCTCCCTAACCTTCGGCGGCACATCTTTGCTGATTGTGGTCTCCGTAGTCATTGAGGTAATAAAGAAAGTTGAAGCCCAGCTGACGATGCATGACTATGAAGGATTCTAGCGCGAGCGCAGCGAGCATGATATTTTTCTCTCCAATTCATGGAGAGATGTCGAGTGCAGCCGAGACAGAGAGGTTAATTTACAATTCCCATTTTCCCAAAAACCTGCCATAATATTGGCAGGTTTTAAAATTAATTACTAAAATTATGCCAGGAGATACAACAAGGAGAGATTACTCTAGCGGCGAATATCAAGCTAGATTAAGGGAAATATTTAGTAGAAATCGTGTTAAGCAGATGATTGCCGAAAGAGGCACAAGTTTTGGTGATCAACTAAGAACATTTGAAGATCGTATGCAACAGGGAGAAACGGTGGCATTGTTTAGTTATGGTAGTAATAGCGAAAAGGAAATGGCAGAATTATTTGAGGAAAAACGCGCAAAGCCGGATTTCCCTTTTGCGGGAGAAGTTGAATTGAAGGGAGGAGCCTTAGCTTTTGGATCAAAAAGTATAAACAGGGGCTGTCCGGTTGCCACGATTCAATCATCAGTGGAAACAAGTAGTATGCCCGGGCATATTATTCTGGTTGATAAAAAGCAATTTCAGGCTGTAGCATACAGAGAATGCGGTCCAACTTTGGGACGGGAAAAGGGCAAAGGAAGGTATCGTCGAGCAGTTGTTTGGCTTGATGACCCACGCGACCCTTCAGAGGAAATGCAGGCTGTAACTTTTGTTTTGGCCGAAGGCCACAAAGATCTGCAAGATAATCCCATTGACACGGCAGAAAGGACAAGGACGCGTTTAGGTAGTTCCCCGGAGGCGTTAAAATTTAGAGCATATACTTCACTTATCGTGGAACAGAGGCAACAGGCAAAAAAGAAACAGGGTGAAGTGTTATTTGGCGGCCCAGCGATTGTGGCTCATTGGCATAGCAGACAAGTAAGGTAGATAGGCTATTCAATTATGATCAAAGTTATTTTATTTGACTGCGACGGGCCGATTATTAAGCGGGAGAAATATTTTAGCCAGCGGTTGCGGGAAGAAACTGGGGTTGTTATAGATTCCCAAAACGAAAAATCCTTTTTCAAAGGTATTTTTTTGGATTGCGAAACCGGTAAGGCGGATTTAAAACAGGTTCTTCCACAATGGCTTCCGACGTGGCAATGGAAAGGAAGTGTTAACGACCTACTTGAATATTGGTTTAAAGGTGAAGCGGAAATTGACCAGATGATGAAAAAGTACATTGAGAACTTAAGGCAAAAGGGGATTAAGTGTTATTTGGCAACCAATAACGAAAAATATCGCACGGAATATTTGGCTAATGTTGTGGGCTTAAAAAACTTTCTTGACGGGATTTTTTCTTCCTGCTATTTGGGTTATATGAAGCCGCAAATTGAGTATTGGCAGGAGGTTTATAAAAGTATATCCGATGTTAATAAGAATGAAGTTCTTATGATAGACAACCTTGAGCCGGCTATAAAATCAGCTCGCGAATTTGGTTTTAACGCGGAACGTTATGAAAATTTTGAAAGTTTTAAAAAGACAATGGAAGTAAAATATCAAGTAACAATTTAAATCACATTATATCACGGCCGTGATATAATGTGATTTGGTTTTAAAGCTCAAGATGCAAAAAGAAGAATTTGAAAATTTAATCAATGCCGCGGTGGAGGCTTTGCCGGAGAATATTCGGGCGAAACTGGACAATGTGGAAATTACCATGGAAGAAGGGGATAGTCCGAATAATTCTTTGTTCGGTCTTTACCATGGCGTGTCGCAATTAAATCGCGGTTCATCGTATGGCATGGGGATGGTTTTGCCGGATAAAATTACGATTTGGAAAGGCACAATAGAGCGTTTTGCCGGATCCCCCGATAAAATCCCGGCGCTTGTCCGCCGCGTGGTCTGGCACGAAATCGGCCACCATTTTGGCTTTGATGAAGCCGGAATTAGGCGTTTGGAAGAGAAATGGTCAAAAGAAAACAAGGTTTGAATATTTATTATACCATAAAATAAAATTGGAAGATGGGACACATCTTCCAGAAGCGGAATTGTCTAACGGGCTTTGACAAAACAGGCTTTGACAAAACTGTTGAAAAGGCATATAGTATTAGGTTAAATGTGGTATAATTATATTATGGATACACAAAAATTACCCCCAGAATTAAGTGGTTTGAGTCCGGAGCAACTAACAGCTGCGGCTGATTTTATTCGCAAAAATGTCGAAAAAGAATCACTAGTACCCAAAGAATCGTTGGAGTCCGGCCCGATTGCGCAAAACTCACCGATTAAATTTGACGACAGAAAAAATCACAAGATAGAATCGGAACCCACTCAACGGCCTTCGGCTGTCAGTGAAACGGAAAATAAAGGGGCGAATCTTCAACAAATAGGCGATTTTGATATAGCCGATTTCTTGGCCAATGGAAAAGTTAATAACCCGCAAGAACTATTAGCTAATGTTTTAAATTTAGCCCAGCAAAATAAAGGTAAAGAGCAACAAGAAGACACAGCCTATAAAGCTTAGTAGTTTACTAAATTCCAAAATAAAAATAAATGCCCCTGGTTTTAAGCACAATTGATATTACGGTGCTGGTTTTGATTGGATTGATAGTCATTTTTGTGGCTGTCTTTTTTTATTATTATAAAAGGCATATTTACCATACTAAACATATTGTGCCCAGAATTCAGGATTGGGTATTTTTGGAAATTTTAATGCCCAAAGAGGGCTCGCCGGACAAAGACGAGCAGAGGCCGAAAACCGAGGAAGAAAAAAAGTTGTTAATCGGCATCGCCGAACAATTATTTACGACTTTGTCGGAGAGCACCAAAGAAAAGGGCTGGCTACAGGGCAAGGAATATTACAGTTTTGAAATTGCCTGCACGGACAAAAAAATATCTTTTTACGTCAATTGCCCTAAAAATTTACAACAGTTGGTGGAAAAGCAAATCCAGGCGCAATACCCGCACGCTTTTATTGAGCAGGTTCCCGGCTACAATCCGTTCCAAAAAGACGGCAAAGTGGAGGTGGAGGAGCTGGCTTTAAACAAGCAGTACGTTTATCCTTTTCGGACTTACAAAACCACGGAGACCGATCCTCTTAACGCGTTGACTAACGCCATGAGCAAGCTTCAGGAAAATGAGGGCGCGGTTATCCAATATATTATCAGCCCGGCCGGCACGCAGTGGCAGGGGCGCCCCAGGCATATGGCTTTGGAAATTCAGCAGGGGAAAAATCCCGAACTCATAGAAAGAGGCCAGGTTTATCGCCTGCTCGTCGGTTTCGCGCGCGGCGTCGGCAGAGGTTTGGCCGGCATCGGCAGCGGCAGTGGAAATCAGCAACAGCCTTCTCACGCGCACAAAGATTTATCCGGCTACGGCTCGCCCATTCAGCTTACGCCGATGCAGAATGAAATCGTCAAAAAACTGGAAGAAAAAGCCAGCCGGCCGGGCTACAAAGTCAACATTCGCCTGGTAACATCATCGGCAATTCCCGGAAACGCGAGCTCGCATATGCGCAACCTGTTATCATCTTTCTTACAATACAATATGCCGCCGTTTAACGGCCTGCACGCGACCAAACGGGACAAAAATGACATTTTAAAAGATTATATTTTTCGGGTTTTCCGCGATAATGGTTTAAAAAGTATTTTAAACACCGAAGAGCTGGCTTCGCTGTGGCATTTGCCAACTCCCTATATTGAAACGCCGAATATCAAATGGCTTATCAGCAAAAAAGCGCCGCCGCCGGTGAATCTACCCAAAGACGGGTTATTGCTCGGCCGCAATATTTACCGCGGCCTGGACACCAAAGTTTATATAGAGCGCGACGATCGCCGCCGGCATATGTATATTATCGGCCGTACCGGCTCGGGCAAAACCGAAATTATGAAGTATATGTCCGTGCAGGACATTAAAAACGGGGAAGGCTTGTGCGTGATAGACCCGCACGGCGATTTTATAGAAGATATTCTGCCGCACATTCCCAAAGAGCGGGCCGAGGACGTAATTTTATTTGAGCCGTTTGATATGGACAGGCCGATGGGGCTCAATATGCTGGAAGTTGACGGCGAGGAGCAAAAAGATTTCGCGGTCCAGGAAATGATCCAGATTTTTTACAAACTGGTTACCGACCCGGCCATGCTGGGTCCGATGTTTGAGCACAATATGCGTAACGCCATGCTCACGCTAATGGCGGACGAAGAACATCCCGGAACGATTACCGACATCCCGCGGATTTTTACGGACACGGAGTTCCAAAAATACAAAGTCGCTAAGTTAAAAGATCCCGTAGTGCGTTTGTTCTGGGAAAAAGAAATGGCCAAAACATCGGACTTCCACAAAAGCGAAATGCTTGGCTATTTAATTTCCAAAGTCGGACGGTTTGTGGAAAACGCCATGATGCGCAACATTGTGGGGCAATCAAAATCATCGTTCAATTTCCGCAAAGTTATGGATGAACGCAAAATCTTGCTCATCAATTTGGCCAAAGGCAAGGTCGGCGAAATTAACGCCAAACTTTTGGGTTTGATAATCGTCAGCAAACTGCAAATGGCGGCACTCTCGCGGGCTGACGTAAAAGAAGACGACCGGCCGGATTTTTATTTGTACGTGGACGAATTCCAAAATTTTGTCACCGACGCTTTTTCTTCTATTTTATCTGAGGCCAGAAAATACCGCTTAAGCTTAATTGTCGCCCATCAATATTTGGGTCAGCTGGAACAGCAGGCCGGCGCCCAGGGCGCGGCCAGCAAGGATTTGCGCGACGCCGTATTCGGCAATGCCGGCACAATGGTTTGTTTTAGAATCGGCGCCGAAGACAGCGAAGTTATGGCCAAAGAATTCAAGCCCACATTTAACGAGTTTGATTTGGTGAATGTTGACCGCTATAATGCTTATTTGAAACTGATGATAAATGGAACGGCGAGCAAGCCGTTTAATATGGCAACCTATCCGCTTTTAAGAAACGGCAACGAAGAACAAGCCAAGGCCATTCGCCAATTGTCGCGCCTCAAATACGGCCGAGCCAGGGCCGAAGTGGAAGAGGAAATTTTGGAAGCGGGCCAAGTCGCGGAAAATATGTCCGAGGCCTTGCCGGATGTGGAGAGAGGGTTGTAGGTTGAGATTTATCAGTTTTGCTTGAAAAGGGCTTATTTGCCAAATTGCCGATTTACGTCAAAATATATCCACTTTATGCCCACAGGGGCGGGTTGCCTGTTTTTTAATTTATTGATATAATATCTTTACATAAAGGCGTTGAGAAACAAAAATACAAAGTAGCCGTAGTTAAGCCTTTTGTGGCGTTTTAAATTTGATTTAACAAAAATAAAAAAATTTTATGGACAAGATTTCCAATTTAGCTATGGTCGCGCAAATGATAGACGCGGCCGAAAAAAATATCCAGGCCGCCAAGCAGATGCTCAAGGAAATGATGGGCGGTCCGGCCACCAAGGCCAACCTCGCGGCGCTTTCCGAAAAAGCGCAGACTTTTACCGTGTCCGAGGGCGGCAAAGTTATTGAAGGCGTGTTCGACGGCCAAAATATGATAGGCCCGGACAAAAAACAATATCCGGTGCCGGCCAATTACGCTTCCAAATCCAAACTGGTGGAGGGCGACGTGCTTAAACTCACCATCTCGGATGACGGCTCGTTTATTTATAAACAAATCGGCCCCATTGAAAGAAAGAAAATGCTGGGTGTTTTGCTGGTGGACGAAAAAGGCGACTTTAAAGTTTTGGCCGAAGGCAAACCGTACAAAGTTTTGCTGGCCAGCTTAACTTATTTTAAAGCCGAAGCCGGGGACGAGGTTACTATTGTCGTTCCCCAAAGTCAGGAAACCGATTGGGCCGCTGTGGAGAATGTCATCAAAAAAGGCGCGGGCGTGAGCCACACCGACGTGGAAATGGGCGAGTCTCCTTCCGGAGCCAAGGTTATTTTGGATGAAGATGAGGAGTTATAATCCACAGACCACTGATTAACACAGATACACAGATTAATTGTACGAGTTTTATAGTTTAGTTAGCCAATCTGTGAATCTGTGAGTATCTGTGATCTGTGGAGTGGTAATTTTTAATGAACAAATGGAAAACAGCCAAACAATCGGTCAGCAAAATTTAAGCCAAAAAATTACCCGGTTTTTGGAAACCCATGCCGTAATTTACCAATTTTTTCGGTTTGTGTGCATCGGGTTTTTAAATACCGGTTTGAATTTTTTGGTTGTTAACCTAATTTCCAAAGCTCTCGGAATCTCGCAGGGATGGCCTTTGGGGGCGGTTACCGCCGCAGGTTTTGTCTGCGCCGTTATTCAAAGCTACCCCTGGAACCGCACCTGGACATTTGGCAACGAGCAAGGCGTTTCTTTGTGGGCGAATATAGTCAGGTTAATTAAGGTAGGTCTTTTGGGATCGTTATCACTGGTTTTAGTTTTTATCGCGGCGAAGCTTTCGGCTCCGGCCTATTTTTACGCCCTTGTCCTGGTGGTTTATTTAATTTTTGAATCCGTGCTGTGGCGCCATTTTGGCTTTCATATGTCAAATTGGGACCACGAGGGCCATTCTTTTTTGATATTTTTTATTGTCACGCTTATCGGTTTGGGCATTAATTCTTCTTTAAGTTCGGTAATTTCCGTCCATTTGCATATTACCCATTCCGATTTGGATAAAAATTTGGCGGTGGCTTTGGCCACCGGCGTTTCTCTGTTTTGGAATTTTGTCGGATATAAGATTTTTGTGTTTAAGAAATAGCACCGCTGATTTGTCGCTGATAAGTACGCTGATCGGACGCTGAAAAACAGCCGGCGGGGGCTGTTTTTATTTTTGGTTGGTAGTGATATAATAGATGGGAAAGTGAAAAGAGATAAGAGAATAGAGAATAGAGAATAGGATAGGCACTTATCTCTAAGCACTATTCGCTATGCACTAAATCTATGGCAGTACTTTATCGCAAATATCGTCCGCAGACTTTTGCCGACGTTTTAAACCAAAAATCCATTATCCGGACGCTTAAAAATCAGGTTAAAAGCGGGGGAATTTCGCATGCTTATTTGTTTACGGGCAGCCGCGGAATCGGCAAGACATCGGTCGCGCGGATTTTGGCAAAAGCGGTCAACTGCATATCGGAGAGTCGGAAGTCGGAAGTCGGAGGGCGCGACAAAGGGGACGCCTGCGGAATTTGTGATAATTGCACAGCTATCGCTCAAAATAGTTTTTTGGATTTGATAGAAATAGACGCGGCTTCCAATACCGGCGTGGATAATATTCGCGATTTAATTGAACACGTAAAATTCAGCCCGACTTCTGGTAAATATAAAGTCTTTATTATTGATGAAGTGCATATGTTAAGCAAAGGTGCTTTTAACGCTTTGCTCAAAACTTTGGAAGAACCTCCCAAGCACGCGATTTTTGTTTTAGCCACCACGGAAATCAACAAGGTGCCGGCAACCATTATTTCCCGAACGCAGAGATTTGATTTTAAAGCTTTAAGTGCGGCCGATTTATTGCCTCATTTGGAAAAAATTTGCGCGGAAGAAAATTTTAAAATCAGCAAAGAGGTTTTGGAATTGGTTGCCCAAAATGCCGACGGCAGCGCGCGCGACGCTTTGTCATTGCTGGATAAGCTGATGACGCTGGGCGAAAGCCCGAGCGTGGAAGACTCCCAGCAGCTTTTGGGCATTACGGATATAGCGGTATGCGAAAATTTGTTGGAACTGATTGTTTTGGGAAAGGCCAATAAACTGCCAGAATTTTTTTCCGGCCTTGCCGAAAAAGGCGCGGATTATGCTATTTTAAACCGTGACTTTTTGGAATACTTGCGTAAAATTTTGGTTTTTAAAGTTACCGCCGGCAATCAAAATTTTAATTTATCCGATGAGCATTCGGGAAAAATCAAGGAGCTGGCGGGAAAGTTTTCGCTAAATGAGATTATTTTTACAGTTCGTTTGTTTTTAAAATCCTATAAAGACTTATCCGGTTCTCCCGCTCCGGAAATTCCCATGCTCTTGGCCGCGCTTGAAGCGGGGTTAAAAAAGTCTTCCGCGTCATCAGTTGTTTCGTCTGTGCCATCCCGACCGGCGACGAGTGCATCCGAGGAGGAGCGGAGGGATCCCTTAATTTCTCAAAGATTAGATGTTCTTAAATCCACGCCCCAAATTCAGGAATCAGTAATCATTGAAGAAGCCGGCGAGGTTATGACTCTCCCGGAAGTGCGGGTTGTCTGGCCGAAAGTCATAGAAAAGGTCAGGGAAATTAACAGCCCCTTAGCCAGTCTTTTAAGAAACGGCGAAATTACCGATGTCTTAGGAAGCAAAATTATTTTAAAAGTTAAATTTTTATTTAACAAGCAAAATTTGGAGCACCCCAAAAATTTTAGCTTGGTTTGTTCAGTCTTCGAAGAGGTGGCCGGGAAAAAAATGAGCGTCTCCGCGCAGGTAGTAAAATCAGAAACACTGCAATCCGATCCGTCCGGCGCCCTGACCCAGGCTCTCCAGGTTTTTGGCGGGGAATTGATAGATTAACTATGGGCGCGATTTTTATCGAGAAACCCGATTATTTACACTTACGCTCGGCCGAGCGTAAGTGTAAATAAAGTAATAAAAAGCAAAAAATAGCCGGTTTTTGGAAAACCGGTTTTTGTGTTATAATACAGGCAATAAAAGCAGTCCTTTTAGCGGCGGCTCTAATTAAGTTTAGCATTATGGAAAATCAAGTACTAACTCAACCGGTTTTGGACCAAAATCCGGTCAATCAAAAAAAACCTGTCAGTAAAACGGTTAAAATGTTAATTTTGGCCGTTATTTTAAGCTTAGTTTTTGGAAGTATTGGCGGGGCATTGGGAACTGTTTACCTTTTGCGTTCATCGTCCGGAAAAAAGTTGCTTGGCGCTATGTCTGTGCCCGGGCTTAGTCAAAATGTTGTTTATAACGAAGATTCGTCCACGGTCAATGTGGTAAAACAAGCCGGGCCGGCCGTGGTTTCCATAATTATTTCGCAAGATTTAAGCCAGGTTCCGGGCTATGGGTTAAACCCCGACAGCCAGGATCCGTTTTTTAATTTTTTCTTTAATAATGGCCAGATGCCGCAGGATAATGGCAACTCATCGGGAGACAATTCATCGGGCAATTCTTCGTCAGGCGGCCTTCAGGAAGTCGGGGCCGGCAGCGGATTTTTTGTTTCAGCTGATGGATTAATTTTAACTAACAAACACGTGGTCTCCGACACCTCGGCCAGTTATACCGTCATAACATCGGATGGCAAAAAATATGACGCCAAAGTTTTAGCGCAGGATCCTACCAACGATCTCGCGCTGGTAAAAATTAATATTCAAAATGCTCCGTATTTGAAACTCGCCGATTCATCGCAGTTGCAGGTCGGCCAGCACGTAATAGCTATCGGCAATTCTTTGGGGCAATATCAGAATACCGTAACCAGCGGCATAATTTCCGGCATCGGCCGGAGCATAACCGCGGGGAGTGATACCGGCTCAAGTGAAGATTTATCCGGCGTCATTCAGACCGACGCGGCTATTAATCCCGGAAACAGCGGCGGACCGCTGTTAAATATAGAAGGGCAGGTTGTGGGCATTAATACAGCCATTGACCAGCAAGGCCAGCTGGTGGGTTTTGCCATCCCGGCTAATGAAATTGCCAAGGCGCTGGTTAGCTACCAAAAAAATGGAAAAATTACCAGCGCGTTTTTGGGTGTTCGCTATATTATTATTACGGACGACATTGCCACCCAGCAAAATTTGCCCCGTAACTACGGCGCGTTAATCGTCCGTGGCCAGAATGTCACCGACTTTGCGGTTTTGCCCGGAAGTCCGGCGGATAAAGCCGGCCTGATGGAGAATGATATTATTTTGGAAGTTAACGGCACCAAAGTTGACCAAAACAACACCTTAGCCTCGCTCATTTCCAATTACAGCCCCGGCGACACGGTCACTTTGCGGGTTTATCATAAAGGCCAGGAAGAGGATGTGAAGTTAACTTTGGGAGAAACAAAATAGGTCATATAAGACTAATTAGACCTATAAGACCTATTGCATATGAAAATTCTTGGAATTGATTACGGAGAAAAGCGCATCGGATTAGCAATATCCGATGAAACAGAAACTTTTGCCCGCGAACTGGATATTTTGTCGCCAAAGGAATTTTGGGGACAGATGAATCAGCTAATCAGTAACCAGCAAATCAGCAAGATTGTCATCGGCTGGCCGCTGAATATGGACGGGAGGGAAACAAAAAAGACAAGGGAAGTAGAAAGTTTCAAGGTAAAAGTAGAAAGGGAAACAGGATTGCCGGTTGAGACAATTGATGAGCGGCTTTCGTCGCAGATGGCGCAAAACATCGTTGGCGGCAAAAATAGGAAAGTTCTGGACAGTCTGGCGGCACAAATTTTGTTGCAAAATTATTTGGATAAACGAAAATGAAATAAAAAAAAGATTCGGGCAAACCAGCGGTCGCCCGAATCAGCTGTAGGTTCCCGAAATACAGCTTCATCCTATGAATTTGGCCATCCATCCAGCAATGGCCGCTATCACGGCTACCGCCGTGATTTGAGCCAACCACTTAGCGGATTGCTTCATCCTGGCAGACATGGTAGCGGGGATGGGCAGGCACGATATAATACCCGCCGTTGCGCACAGGTTGAAAGCGATGACAGCGTAAGATAGGGCAAAAGCTAACACGGGATTTGACTTAGCCATGGTTCCTCCTAAAGGACTTAATATTTTAGCAATATAATTAACATTCTGTCAATTGTCAGAATTTCGCTCCGCCTTCGCTAAAGCTACGGCGGACCTAGTGGTTTAAATAAGGATTGTCGATCATCAAAATTTTATCAAGTAACAAAAACTAACTAAATGTCGGAATTCCGGCAAAATCCAATAACAAAAAACTGGGTTCTGATTGCGCCGACAAGAGGCAAGCGGCCGGACCAGTATAAGACTTACAGCGTGATGCAGGGCATTCCGGAGGTGGATAAGAAATGCGTTTTTTGCGTTGGGAATGAGAAGCTGAATCCGGAAATATTGAGGGTGGGCGCGGATGGAAACGTAATACCCTCACCCCGGCCCTCTCCCGGAGGGAGAGGGGGCGGTGTTGCCGGTGATTGGGAAATCAGGATAATTCCGAACAAGTTTTCCGCTCTGCAAAACACCGCGGTTTATCGCCACAAGGAATTTTATATTTCGCACAGCGGCGACGGCGACCACGAGGTAATTATCACGCGCAAACATAACGAGCCGGTGGCTTTGCAATCTATCGCCATAGTAGAGCTCACAATAAGAACTTTCATCGAAAGAATCAAAACTTTATCGGCAAAACCCGAATTGGCTTACGTGCAAATTTTCCATAACCACGGGCGCGACGCCGGAGCCAGCATTGTCCATCCCCATTACCAGCTATTGGCCACGCCGATTGTGCCGCCGCATATCCACGACGAAATTTTAGGGTGCTATCATTATTACCAAAATAACCATTCCTGCATTTATTGTGATATCATTAAGGAAGAGCTTTTGGTCAAAGACCGCGTGGTGCACGAAAGCGAACATTTTGTGGTGATTTCCGCCTACGCCAGCCGGAGTCCGTTTGAAACCTGGATTTTGCCCAAGCGCCACGGCGCGCGGTTTGAGGAAATGACTGAAGAGGAAATCAGGCACTTATCGTTTGTGTTAAAAGTTACGCTCGGCCAGCTTTACACCAAACTTTCCGATCCGCCGCTGAACTTTTACATCCACAATATGCCGTCCAAGCAAAACCAGCACGCCGCCCACGAAGAAAAAGCTTTCCACTGGCACCTGACAATTTTTCCGCGCATTACCATTTGGGCCGGATTTGAATACGCCACGGGAATTCCGGTCAACCCGATCTCGCCGGAAGTGAGTACAAAATTCTTAAAAGGAGAAGAATAGGACATATAGGACTTATTAGACCTATACGTCCTATACGGCTTATTTTAATCAAATGAAAAAACTTATCATCGCTAACTGGAAATTAAATCCATCCACCCTCAAAGACGCGCAGGAGTTGGCGGTTTCGATATCGCTTAAGGCGAAAAATAAAGTTGTACTCTGTCCGCCGACAATATATCTATCTAATATCCAATATCCCAATATCGGTGCCCAAGACTGTTTTTGGCAGGAGAAGGGCGCGTTTACCGGGCAGGTTTCGCCGTTGCAATTGAAGGATTTAAAGATTAAATATTGCATAATTGGGCACAGCGAGAAACGCGCGCTGGGTGAAACCGATAATATGATTAATTTTAAATTAAGGGCTTTGCTGGAACAAAAAATCACGCCGGTTTTATGCGTTGGTTTTGGCACTACGGTTGAGCAGGATGATTTGGAAGTCGTGGATGTTTTACGCGGGCAGTTGGAAGTTGATTTAAAAGATGTTGACGCTTCGCAAATTATCGTGGCTTACGAACCGGTCTGGGCCATCGGCACCGGGAAAAACGCCACGGCCGAGCACGCGGAAAAAATTGCGATTTTTATAAAAACAAAATACGGTGTGCCGAAAGTTTTATACGGCGGGAGCGTAAACGCGGCTAACGCCAAAGGCTTTTTGGACCAGCAGAATATTGGTGGCCTACTTGTGGGAGGGGCGAGTTTAATTGCTAAGGATTTTAATCAGATAATTAACATGTAACACCTCATTGGCGTCATTCTGAGGCCGTAACAGGCATTAAATCAGCGGCCGAAGAATCTCTCTGAAAGAGATCCTTCGCCCGTAATGCTAGGGCTCAGGATGACGCCGGAAAAAAGAATTATGATATATATAGCATCCGATCATGCCGGGTTTGAACTCAAGCAAAAAATCATCAGCCATTTAAAAGACACCGACCAGCAGGTTGAGGACTGCGGGCCTTTTAAAGTTGATCCCGACGACGACTATCCGGATTTTATTTATCCCTGCGCCGTGAAAGTGGCGCAAAATCCCGGCAGTATGGGCATAGTTATCGGCATGAGCGGCCAGGGCGAGGCCATTGTGGCCAATAAAGTCAAAGGCATTCGGGCGGCGCTTTATTACGGCGGTCACGAAGATATCATCAAACTATCCCGCCAGCATAACAACTCCAATGTGCTTTCGCTGGGCGCCAAATTTTTGACCCAAGAGCAGGTGGAGCGCGCCATAGACCTGTGGATAGAAACGGGCTTTGACGGCGGAAGACACCAGCGGAGAATTGACAAAATTGACATAATTGACAAAAATGAACAAAAATAATCAAATTTTTTTAACGTAATTTTGTCAATTTTATTTAATTTTTTAAATTTTGCTCAATGGCTACCCTCGTCCCCTCCATCCTGGAAACCACCAAGGACGGTTTCCTGAATATTTACCGGCAAGAAACCAAGCTGCCCGGCGCGGAGCGTATTCAGGTTGATTTTGGCGACGGCATTTTTGTGCCGAATAAAATTCTTTCCGCTTCCGAAATTGACGTGCTCAATCCGGCCTTCCATTGGGAGGCGCATTTGATGGTTAGCGAGCCAAAAGACTTTTTGGATTATAATATTTGCGGCTTTAAAACGGTTATTATCCATTATGAAGCCTTTGCTGACAAAGGCGATATTTTAAAATCGGTTGAATCCATAAAGTCCCAGGGCATGGAGCCGGGGCTTTGCGTGAACCCGGATACCGACGTAGCGGTTTTAAAACAATTTGCCAGTCATGTTAAGCATTTTCAAATAATGGGGGTGTATCCCGGTTATCAGGGAACGCCGTTTGTGGAAAAAACTTATGATAGAGTTACGGAATTGAGGAAGCTAATTTCAAATGCTATAATAGAGGTAGACGGCGGCGTGGGGCCGGGAAATATAAAACAACTGGTATCAGCCGGCGCGGATTTGTTGATACTCGGATCTGCCATTACCAAAACGCCGAATATGCTGGAAGCGTGGGAAAAACTGCAGGCGGAAATTAGTTGAAGTAATTGCGTGCAGTGTCTCCTCCTGGAACAGGAGGAGTACCCCGCGAAGCGGGGGGAGGTGGTAGAAATGGACTATTTGTACAACAATGTCAGTCAGAAAGATTTACGTAAGAAATTAAGAAATAACCTAGGTTTGCCCGAAATTATTTTATGGGGAGAATTAAAAGGCTCCTAGCTTAGCAAAAAATTTAGAAGGCAATATGGGGTTGGAAAATATTCATTGGACTTTTATTGTCCGGAACTACGATTGGGGATAGAGCTGGACGGCAACACACATGATAGTGCGGATAGCTATGTTTATGATAAAGAAAGAACAAATTTTATAAATAGCCAGAATATCAAAATTATCCGTTTTTTGAATAAGGATGTTTTAACTAATTTAAATGGCGTTGTTGAAGAAATAAAAAAAATTTAAAATAGCTTCTACCACCCCGTCACCCTTCGGGTGACACCCCTCCTGTTCCAGGAGGGGACCAGGTTACTTCACAAATTCCATATGCAAAAATTATCCGTCAAAGACCTCAAACTCAAAGCCAACGACATTCGACAGGATATAATTAAAATGTTACTTGAAGCCAAGAGCGGGCACAGCGCCGGGCCTTTGGATATGGCCGACATTTTTGCCGCGCTTTATTTTAATGTCATGGAAAATAATCCCAAAGATCCCAAATGGGAAGGGCGCGACCGCTTGGTGCTCTCCTGCGGGCATATTTGTCCGGTGCTTTACGCCGCTATGGCCGAGGCCGGTTATTTTCCTAAAGAGGAACTGATGACATTAAGGAAACTTGGCACGCGCCTGCACGGCCATCCGCACAATTTGGAATTGCCCGGCATCGAAACATCCTCCGGACCCTTGTCACAGGGCTCCAGCCAGGCGGTGGGCATGGCTTTGGGCTTAAAAATGGACAAAAAACCGAACTATATTTATTTAATAGTATCCGACGGCGAACAGCAGGAAGGCCAGACCTGGGAAGCGGCAATGATGGCCGGGAAAAATCACCTGGACAATTTAATCGCTATTATGGACCGAAATCGTATTCAAATTGACGGCAACACGGAAGACATTATGCCGCTGGACGATTTGCGCAAAAAGTATGAATCTTTCAATTGGCATGTTTTGGAAATCGACGGCAATAATATGGAAGAAATTTTGAAAGCTTTTGATGCGGCAAAAAAAATCAAAGGCAAACCGATTATGATAATCGCGAATACTCTGGCGGGCAAAGGTGTGAGCTTTATGGAAGGAGATTACCATTGGCACGGTATGCCGCCGAACAAGGAGCAGGCGGCAAAAGCGCTGGAAGAGCTGGCGGCGGAGAGGGAAAAATTAACTGACTAATTACCGGCGCCATTCTGAACCGGAAGTAACATCCGAGGGTGAAGAATCTCAAAAAAGGGATCCTTCGCTCCGCTCAGGATGACGCCAAAATGCTATTATGATTAACCTTAATCCAAAAATCTGGCAGAGCGACATTGAACAGGAGCCAACGCGCAAAGGGTACGGACAGGGTGTGGTGGATTTGGGAGCGGCTGATGAAAATGTGGTCGTACTGACCGCGGATTTGTCCGAATCTACAATGGTGAATGAATTTCAGAAAAAATACCCCGAAAGGTTTATAGAATGCGGCGTGGCCGAACAGAATATGATGGGAGTGGCCGCGGGATTGGCGCTATACGGCAAGACCGCCTTCGTCTCATCGTACGCCGTATTTAGCCCGGGGCGAAGCTGGGACCAAATGCGAGTATCGGTTTGTTACAGCGGGGCCAATGTCAAAGTGGCCGGCGCGCACACCGGGGTGACCGTGGGGCCGGACGGCGCCACTCATCAGGCCCTTGAAGACGTGGCCATAATGCGGGTGTTGCCAAATTTAATTGTGGAAGTCCCGTGCGATTCTATTGAAGCCCGAAAGACCGTTGTCGCTTTGGGGAAACTTAAAGGTCCGGCTTATTTTCGCTTGGGCCGTTCAAAAACGCCGGTCATCACGACCGCCGAAACCCCTTTTCAAGTCGGCAAGGCTGAAATATTCCGCGACGGATCGGATGTCACGATTATCGCCAGTGGCCCGGTTTTGTTTAACGGCTTGTTGGCCGCGATGGAATTGGAAAAAGAGGGGATTTCGGTAATGGTGATAAATAATCATACAATCAAGCCAATTGATTCAGAAACTATTATCGCGGCGGCCAAAAAGTGCGGAGCCGTGGTAACGCTTGAAGAGCATCAGACCCAGGCCGGCTGCGGTAGCGCGGTGTGCGAGGCGCTGGCGATGAATTATCCGGTTCCGGTGGAAATGGTCGGCATGCCCAACACTT
>CAZQFQ010000019.1:0-27252 GCA_964592725.1 uncultured Candidatus Saccharibacteria bacterium
ACCCGGTTAGATGAATCGGTGGAAGCCAAACAGGGCAGGGACGCGCAGCGCTCCGACACAATCAAAAATATTGAAATCGCCCTGGTGAAATATGAAGGCGACAATAACAGCTACCCCCAGACAAATGATTTTAATGTGATGTATTCCGACGTTAAACTTTATTTAAAGGTGGCAACCGACCCTATAGATCCGATTAACACAGCCCCTTACGTTTATTCTTACAGCTCCAACGCCAGCGGCACGGATTTTAGCTTGTCTTTTTACAGCGAAGTCGCCGTCCAACCGATTAGCAAAGATGCCGCTGACGCCATAAAAGACGCCAATGATGAGCAAGCCTCAATTTACGACAATCAGAGAGAAACGGATTTGGAAAGCATCCGGACGGCCTTGCTTTTATACTCGCAAAACAACGTTGCCGATACCCAGGATTATGCTTTCCCCACCAAAGACAAATACAAAACCGTCCTGGTTCCCGAATATATTGCCGTAATCCCGGTTGACCCTAAAACCTCAGCCGATTACGACTACGAAGTTTCCCCGACATTTAATACTTTTACGTTAAAAACCTTGCTGGATAACCCGCCGACGGGAACCACGGGATATATGTGTAATCAGGATTCTTGTCAAAATTACTAAAAACGCGGAATATCGCGGAATTTAACGCGGAAGGACGCGGAAAACTAAACAATGAACTTTTTTTCAAAACTATTCCATCGTAAAACTCAAACCTCGGCCAACTTTGACGGAATCATCGCCGCCAAAGTTTTGGAAGTGCAAAAACATCCCAACGCCGACCGGTTGCGGATTGTTAAAGTTGATATCGGCGATAAAATTATTGAACCGATAGTTTGCGGAGCGTTTAATTTTGGAGTCGGCGATGCGGTGGCGCTGGCTTTACCGGGAGCAAAAATCGCGCGGGACATTCATTCTCCGGAGCACAAACCGTTTGTCTTGGAAAAAGCTAAAATCCGCGGCATAGAAAGCCGGGGAATGATTTGCGCGGCATTTGAACTTGGACTTGCCGATGAACCCGGGGAGGGAATTATAATTTTGAAAACCGATGTAAATCCCGGGAGCAAATTTAAACCTGAAATAATAAAATAAAATATAGATTAACCTTCAGCGCAAGGAAAATTCAATGCTAAAAAATCATAGAGTAAAAGATGCGGCTCAAACCAAATGAAAATCGAATAGGTTTTACTTTAATTGAATTGCTGGTTGTTATGGCGATTATCGGTCTTTTGGCCAGCATAGTTTTAGTAGGATTAAATAATGCGAGAGTAAGGGCGAGGGACGCGCGGAGGGTCTCCGACATTACCCAGCTACAAACTGCCCTCGGATTATATTATAATGATAATGGCCAGTATCCAACCAGTGGCGGCGCTACCAGCCCAAATGGTGCATGGACTAGCAGTGATGACAACAGTTGGGCGACTCTGCAATCGGCTCTGTCAAATTATATTTCCAAACTGCCCAAAGACCCAAAGCAGGATCCCGCCGGCTGGGGAAACGGTAACTATGTTTATTCATATTACGCCGATATAGGCGACGCGGGCTGTACAGGATCGTGGTATATAATAGTTTACCAGCTTGAGACGGCAAACGGGCCTGACCCCGGATTCGCCCCTCCGTGTTCCTACTTTATTGGGGGCGAGGTTTCAAATACTAACAGAATCTACCAGTACGGAGGCAGCGGGTCTAACACAACCGTAAAAACAGCCGGGGATTAAGCATTAATAGCAAATATAGGATAGCGCGGCAAAAATTTATGCCACAAAATATTGTTATTTCAACCGACGAAGAAAACCGTTTAAAAAAAGAACTGGAAAAACGCACCGACGCGGAAGCCGCGCGAATTAGGCGGTATTTGGCGATGCCGGATTTATCGCGCACCGAAGGCAGTCCGATTAAGGAAATGGTGCAGAGAATTTTAGCAATCCCGGATTTTCAGAGCCTGGACGTAATTCAAACGCCGGAAATTGTGCCGGCCGACATCAGCTTCGATTTATTTGACTTTCCTGCCGACCACCCGGCTCGGGGCAAATCTGACACTTACTATGTTGATGACAAAAATATATTACGCACTCATACGACCGTTATGTGGTATTATCACATGCTCGACGAGTCTGTGAAAAAAAGAATGGCGGCCGGAGAGCCTGTTGGCGCGTTTAGCTACGGAAAAGTCTACCGTAAAGACGAAATTGACCGCCGGCATATGAACGTCTTCCACCAAATTGACGGCTGGTATCTTGCCCCAAAAGAAAAACGGATAATCGGCGAAGAAGATTTAAAAAAGGTTTTATCGGATATTGCCAAAGCCATTTTTGGGCAGGATGTAAAATACAGATTCAACCCGGACACGTTCCCTTACACGGACCCAAGTTTGGAAATGGAAATCCAAATGTACGGAAAATGGGTGGAAGGCAACGGCTGTGGAGTAGTCAAAGGAAGCGTCCTTGAAAAATTCGGGATAGACAGCTCGCGCTGGACAGGCTGGGCGTTTGGTTTCGGTCTGGAAAGGTTGGCAATTTTAAGCATGGACTTGCCGGACATCCGGCTGCTGTGGTCAGCTGATCCGCGCGTGACCAAGCAATTACATCTTGGCCAAAAATTCGTGGAAGTCAGCAAATACCCGCCGATTACCCGCGATATATCTTTTATCGTTAATGACGATTTTGTGCCAAATAATTATTTTGATTTAATCCGCGACATCGGCGGCGATTTAGTGGAGCAGGTTGAGCTGCTCGACAAATTTGAGAATGAAAAAAAATTCGGCGCCGGAAAAATTAGCTACACCTACCGCGTTGTTTATCGCAGTGCCGACCGGACTTTGAAAACCGATGAAGTAGAACCGTTGCAAAATAAACTTTACGAGCAGACCAAAGAGCAATACAACGCGCAGTTGAGGTAGCGATTTTTATCGGCGTCATTCTGAGCCGGAGTGCATCCGACGGCGAAGAATCTCTATCAAAATAAGAGATCCTTCGTCGGCTGCACTCCTCAGGATGACGCCGAATTTTTTGGGTTCTTACAAGCCCGCGTACCTAACAAAATGTTGATAACTTTTCTTTTCAATATTCCTTTTAAATAAGAGGAATATTTTATATTTTAGGGCTGGTATTTTTGCTAAAATTATGCTAAAATTTAGTTAGAAATTAAGGTAGGGATTCTATGCAAATCCCTGCTTTTGAAAGGATGTTTATGCCATCCCCGGCGGAAGAATGGGCCAGACAAAGAGAGGCAAGAATTCAAAACGCTATAGGAAAAAATTCAGAGCTGCAAGCTTTTTTCCAATCATTAAATAATCAATTTTTTGATCAAAAAGCTATTAGTAATTTTGTTGATACTTGGAATGCCCAACATCCGCAATTTTCCAAAGCGGATTTAGACTCATCAGTCCAAAAAGATTACGAAGCCAAAGGTAACGCGACAATAACTGTATGGGTTAGCGGGAATGGAAAAGTAAGGTTAATGGCAAATTATTAATCAATTTCAATCAATGGCAAAAACATCGGACAAAGTGAAAAAATCATCCGGCGGATATACCGCCGAAAATATTACAGTTTTGGAAGGTCTTGAACCGGTAAGAAAACGCCCGGGAATGTATATTGGGTCAACCAGCGAGAGCGGACTTCATCATTTGGTTTGGGAAGTCGTGGATAACTCTGTGGACGAGGCTATGGGCGGCAATGCCACAAAAATCGGCGTGCTGTTGCAAAAAGACGGCGGAGTTATGGTGGTGGACAACGGCAGAGGTATTCCGGTTGATGTACATAAAACTACAAAAAAGTCTGCGTTGGAAACTGTGTTAACGGTTTTGCACGCTGGCGGAAAATTCGGCGGCGAGGCCAGCGGCTATAAAGTTTCCGGCGGTCTTCATGGCGTCGGCGCGGCTGTGGTTAACGCACTGTCCACCAATATGATTGCGCAAGTTAAGCGCGACGGCAAAATTTACGAACAAAAATATAAAATCGGCAAACCGCAGGGAGCGGTAAAAGTCGTGGGCAAAGTGGACAAAGACGACCCGGACCAAACCGGCACCGCCATAACTTTTTATCCCGACGCGAGTATTTTTGAAACCACGGAATTTAAATTTAAAACAGTCCTGGAACATTTGCGCAGCCAGGCCTATTTAACCAAGGGTCTGCATTTTATTATCACCGACGAAAGAGTCGGGCTAACCTATCAATATTATTTTGAAGGCGGAATTTTAAGCTACATTAAACAAATTAACCGCAACAAAAAAGTTAAAAACGTCCCCATCTATATAAATAAAACGGTTGACGATATAATGGTGGAGTTGGCCATTCAGTATACGGACGATTACGACGAGCGGATTTTGGCTTACGCCAATAACGAGTACAACCCCGAAGGCGGAATGCACGTCACGGGCTTCCGCACGGCTTTAACGCGCTCCATAAATAACTACGCCACAAAAAACGGCTACGTTAAAGAGGCGGAAAAACTTACAGGTGAAGATATGCGCGAGGGTTTGGTAGCCATTATATCCGTAAAACTCCCAAACCCGCAGTTTGAGGGACAGACTAAAGCAAAGCTGGGAAATCCGGAAGTCAGGACCGCGGTGGAAACGGTGGTTAACGAATCAATGGAAATTTATTTGGAAGAGCATCCGCAGGAAGCCGGCAAGGTTATAGAAAAAGTTATTTTGGCGGCTAAGGCCAGGATGGCGGCGCGCGCGGCTCGCGATTCCGTAATCCGCAAAGGAGTTTTGGAAGGTTTGGCATTGCCGGGCAAGCTTGCTGATTGCAGCGAATCGGATCCTACCAAATGTGAAATGTATATTGTAGAGGGTGAAAGCGCCGGCGGTACGGCCAAACAGGGGCGCGACAGGCGGTTTCAGGCAATTTTATCGATGAGAGGAAAAATTTTAAACGTGGAACGCGCGCGGCTGGACAGAATGCTGGGCAACCAGGAAATAAAAAACATTATTATTGCTTTGGGGGCGGGGATTGGAGATATGTTTGACGTGGCTAAACTGCGTTATCATCGCATAGTAATAATGACCGATGCCGACGTTGACGGCTCGCACATCCGCACTCTTTTACTAACGCTATTTTATCGCTACTTTCCTGACATTATCAAAAACGGCTATGTATATATAGCTCAACCGCCTTTGTTTAAAGTCCAGGTTGGCCGTGATTCCAAATACGCTTTTTCCGAAGACGAACGCGATAAGGTTTTAAAGGAATTAATTGCTCAGGTCAAAGAAAAAAAATCTGCCAAAGGTACAAAAAAATCAGGTGTAGCGGAGGCCACTGGCCTCCAACCTGATGAGGGCGAAATATCAACGGTAGAAGAAACCACGGGCGGCAATATTGACGGCATTAAATACGGTATCCAGCGCTACAAAGGTCTTGGGGAAATGAACGCGGAACAACTCTGGGAAACCACAATGGACCCGACAAATCGAGTGATGCTCCAGGTCAAACTCGGCGACGCCGAAAAAGTTTCCGAAATTTTTGAAGTTCTCATGGGCGACGAAGTCGCCCCCCGCAAGCGCTTTATCACAACACACGCCAAGACGGTGAAAAACCTGGATATTTAATTGGCGCTTCTCTAGCCGAGGGTAACCCTCGGCTGAAGAACCACTTATGCCCGAGGGTTACCCTCGGACAAATTGACACAAACACAAATCTCAAGTATCATATACCCAGCTTATTAAATAATTGACGGTTTAACTGCCGAGGGTAACCCTCGGCGGAAGAATCACTCAAGTCCGAGGGTTACCCTCGGACTACACAGCGTTTATCTTCGCGTTGCAGTCTTCGCGTCTAAATTCGCTTCTATAAAAAAATGTCCAAAAAATATTTACTCACGCAGGAAGGCTTGCAAAAACTGAACGACGAATTAAAGGAACTAATCAACCAAAAACGGCCCGAAGTTATTGAGCGCATCCGCGAGGCCGCCAGCCACGGCGATTTGTCGGAAAACGCCGATTACGCCCAAGCCCGCGAAGAGCAAAGCTTTATTGAAGGCCGGGTTTTGGAAATTGAGGACATAATCAAAAACGCGGAAATTATTACCCAAAGCAGCCACGGCAGTACCGTAACCATCGGTTCCACGGTTGCCGTAAAAATCAACGGCAATGAAAAAAAATATACCATTGTCGGCAGTAACGAGGCCAATCCCAAAGAAGGTAAAATTTCCAATGAATCTTTAGTCGGCAATGCCCTGTTAGGCCGCAAAGCCCACGAAAAATTTAAAATCACCGCTCCGGCGGGAGAAATGGATTACGAGATTGTGTCGATTGAATAGGAACAAACGAATTCTCACAAATTAGAGACGAATTAACACGAATGCGCGGTTTTGCATCCGTGTTTTTGTCAAACAGGGCGGTTTTTGTTATAATAAAGTCATTAAAATTTCCACAGAAACCTTATGTCAGAAAGATTTGAAGATATTTTAGCCGCGAGGCGCAATAAGTTAGAGGCGATTAAAAAAGCCGGGGTTGACCCATATCCTTCGTCGACTTCACGCACCCACACCAACAAACAGGCTGTGGATGGTTTTGACCAGTTGACTGACAAAGAAATCACCTTAGTCGGCAGAATTCGCAATTGGCGCGATATGGGAAAAATTACGTTTGCGCAAATTGAAGACGGAACGGGCAAAATCCAGGTGTTATTTAAAGAAGAAGCGATTGGAACCGACGCCTACAAATTTATCAGCGACTATACCGATATTGGCGATTTTATACAAGTAACAGGAACTTTATTTAAAACCAAGACGGGTGAAAAAACGCTCGCTGTAGGGAATGGCCGAGACCATTCTCTACAAGGGCAAGCGTATAAATTACTTGCAAAATCCCTCCGCCCTTTGCCCGACCAGCATTACGGATTGGCTGACGAAGAAATAAAACTACGCAAGCGCTATTTGGATATTTTAACAAACCCCCAAATCAAGGAAATCTTTATTAAGAAGAACCGCTTCTGGTCCGCAATGCGCGAATTTTTGGTTATGAAAGGTTTTTTGGAACTGGAAATGCCGGTTTTGGAAGCCGTTCCCGGAGGGGCCGAAGCCGAGCCATTTATTACCCATCACAACGCTTTGGATCGTGATTTCTATTTACGAATAAGCCTTGAGCTCCCGCTAAAAAAAATGCTGGTGGCCGGGTTTGAAAACGTTTTTGAAATTGGCAGAATTTTCCGCAACGAGGGAATTTCGCCCGAGCATTTGCAGGATTACACGCAATTGGAATTTTACTGGGCTTACGGAGATTTCGAAAAAATGATGGAATTTTTGCAGGAAATGTACCAATATGTAATTAAGGAAACATTTGGCACGCTCAAAATCGAAAGCAACGGAATCACTTGCGACTGGAGCGGAAATTGGGACAGGGCCAGCTATGTTGATTTATTCAAAAACCAAACAGGCCTTGATGTTTTGTCGGCTACCGATGAGGAACTGGAAAAATTTATCAATTCCAAATCTATCGCGTACAAACCCGGAATTGGACGCGGCAGGCTAATTGACACAATTTTTAAATGGATTCGGCCCAAACTTCCAACAGGCAAACCCGTCTTTTTAATCAATCAGCCCTTGGAGTTGGAGCCATTGGCAAAGCGCGATCCTAAAAACCCAAAAATTGTCCAAAGGCTGCAAATTTTGGCTTACGGCACCGAGCTTGGCAAAGGTTTTGGGGAACTTAACGATCCGATTGATCAGCGCGCCAGATTTGAAGACCAGATGAAACTGCGCGAGCAAGGCGACAGCGAAGCGCAAATGCTGGATGAAGATTACGTTGAAGCCATGGAATACGGCATGCCGCCTGCCGCGGGTTTTGGAGTCTCTGAACGATTATTTTCTGTTTTAATGGATAAGTCCATCCGCGAAACTGTAATTTTCCCGCCTATGAAATCTGAAAAATTAGTACGCTAAGTCCTATTCGACCTATTTGTCGAATCAAATTCTTATACCCTATGATCCAAAAACAAGCTACCATAGCCGTTGCCATCGTTAGAAATGAGAAAGGCGAGGTTTTGCTGGCACAAAGAAGACAGCCTGACACTCCGGAAATCCACGGCAAATGGGAGTTTGTGGGCGGGGGAGTGGATTTTGGGGAAGATCCCATAGATTCAATAAAGCGTGAAGCACGCGAAGAAATAGGAGTGGAAGTGGAGGTTGTAAGGCTGCTGCCAAAGGTTATCAGCGACATGCAAAAATTTGACAACGGCGACGAACTGCAAGTTTTGGTTTTATCTTATGAATGCAAAATTATCTCCGGCATTCCCAAATCTACCGACGCGGAAGTCGGAGAAGTCAAATTCTTTCCGCTTGATAAAATTCCCAAACTAGATGCGTTCCAAAATATTTACGAAACTATAGAATTGCTTAAAACTTAATTGTAAGTGCAGCGTGCCAATTTATCGGCTGTGTTATTTAAGTCAGCCCATAAACTTGTCCCGTGCTACGCCACGGGATGGGCACGCTACAAAACCAATATGCTCGATATAAAATTTATCCGCGACAACGCCGACAAAATTAAGGAAACCGCTAAAAATAAACGGGTTGATTTGGACGTAGAACGGCTTTTGGACGTAGATACCAGGCGCCGTGACTTGATTACCGAGCTGGAAAGCATGCAGGCGGCAAAAAACCAGGCATCAAAGGAAATTCCAAAACTTTCCGCGGAAGAAAAAAAAGTTAAGCTTTTGGAAATGAAGGAAGTTGATGAAAAATCCGGCGCTTTAAAGGTACAGCTTCGCGAAGTGGAAGAAGAATACCAACAACTTATGTATTTGGTGCCCAATATCCCCAGCCCGGAAACTCCGGTGGCGGCGGACGAGTCGGGAAACGTTCCCTGGCGCTACTGGAATTCAACCCTGGGAATTATTGACCCGACAAAAGACCCGGACAAGGCTCAACAAATCCCTCCAAAGTTTGATTTTGAAATTAAAGACCACGTAGCTTTGGGAAAAAATTTGGATTTGATAGACACCGAAGCCGGCGTAAAAACCTCGGGTTTCCGCGGCTACTATTTAAAAAATGAAGCGGTGCTTATGCAGTACGGCCTTCTATGGCTGGCGCTGAAAAAAATGCGGGAAAAGGGTTTTACTTTAATGGTGCCGCCGATTTTGGATAAGTCGTTTGCTTTTTACGGCAGCGGGCATTTTCCGGCCGGTAAAGCCGACCAGTACCAGGTGTTAAACGGTGAAGATCTGGAAAAAATCCAGGCGGGAACGGCCGTGGAAGAAACTTATTTGGCAGGGACCTCGGAACCGGCGCTCTTGGCGTATTATGCGGGCAAAACTTTTGATGAAAAGAAATTACCGGTAAAGATTTGCGGCGTAAGCTCCTGTTTCCGGGGAGAAATCGGAAGCTACGGCAAAGACACCAAAGGCGTTTACCGGGTCCACGAGTTTATGAAGGTTGAACAGGTGGTTTTATGCAAGGCGGATATAATAGAGAGTGAAAAGTGGCTGGAAGATATGCGTGAAATTGCCGAAAGTATGCTCCAGGATTTAAAACTTCCCTATCGAGTGCTTAACATTTGCACCGGCGATATGGGCGCGGGCAAATATAAAATGTATGACATTGAAACCTGGATGCCTTCACGAAATAACTATGGCGAGACTCACTCCGATTCAAATCTGACCGACTGGCAGGCGCGCCGGCTGAATATTAAATACAAAGTGGCTGACGGAAAAACCAAATTTGTCTTTACCCTCAACAATACGGTCATTGCCAGCCCGCGCATTTTAATCGCGATTTTGGAAAACTACCAGCAAAAAGACGGCTCGGTTATTGTGCCGGAAGTTTTACGTCCGTATGTCGGCAAGGATGTAATAAAGGGATTGACATAATTGAACAAAATTAAATAAAATTGAACATAATTTTCAGGCTAATATTTTTTTCAATTATTTAAATTATGTCAATTTTGTCAATAGTAAAGAATGTTCCAAAATAAAAGGAAAACTGACTCCCGCATTCGCTTTCAAAACAGCCGGTTTAAGCATAAACTTGAGCAGGCTAGGGGATACAAAAGGGCAAAGAGAATTGCACCGATGGGGTCCGGTGAAATTTTTTTGTCCAAAATTGGTTTGGGCTCGTGGTTTTCCAGGTTTGCGACGCTGCTAATTTTTTTGGTTTTAATTTACATAGTTTTTATACCAAACATTTTTTTTGTAAAAGATATTTCCGTTAACGGCTCGGTGGGCGACGAAAGCTCGGTTATTAAAACTTTAACCGATTCCTATTTGTCTAAAACTTTGCCCTGGCCACAAAAAAATCTTATTTTGCTGTCTAAAAAAGGCCTTAAAAATTTTCTTGTTAAAAACGATCAAAAAATTCTTTCCGTAAACAGTATCAGTAAAAAATTTCCGTCATCTTTGACCATTAATGTCACGCCAAGAGTTAATCAATTTATTATCCAAACCGCAAGCTCAACGGACTTTTCGGTTGCCAATGACGGGTTAATTACAAACGAAATATTTCCCGACTCTTCCGGCACTTTGCCCGGGGGCTTGGCTTTAATTAAAATCGGCGACAGCGACGGGATAATTATCGGCAACCAGGCGCTTAGCCAAAACCAAATTAAATTTTTAAATCAAATGCAAAACCAACTGCCGGGCGTTGTAAAATCTCCCATAATTTATTTTGAAATGGAGAGTCTGCAAACCCCAGACTTTACCGCGGATTTTAAAACAGGCCCAAAGATTATGGTTACTTTCAACTCCGATGCCGAGCAAATTTTAAGCCGTTTAAGCCTTTTGTTTTCACAATTTTCCGCATCCGATATCAAAAATTTATATTACGTGGATATGCGCTTCGGGGATAACGGATACGTATGCAAGAGAAGCGCGCCGTGCGCCCAAAATACGGTCATTCCAAACACCGCCGCCAGCACTTCGCCAACAAATCTTACAAATTAATTTAGCTTTATTTACCCCGCTAGCATAAAATGCTATAGCATTTTATGCTAGCGCATACAATTATGACAAAACTTTTTGTTATTTCGTTGGGCGGGTCGCGAATTAACCCCGGTCACATAGATACAAATTTCCTGAAAAAATTTCGCGCTTTAATTTTAAGCCAAATCAAAAAAGGTCGACGATTTATTTTGATTACCGGCGGAGGCAGATTATGCCGGGATTTTCAATCAGCCCTCAAACAAATCTCAAGCCCTACTCCCGATGAGGTTGATTGGATAGGCATTTCCTCAACTTGGCTTCACGCCGATTTAGTTAGGCTGATGTTCGGAAAATTGGCGAATCCCAACATAATAAAGGACCCAAATAAAAAAGTTCCTTTCGCGGAGAAAATTCTGGTTGCCGGCGGCTGGATGCCCGGGCGGAGCACGGACGACGATGCCGTAAGACTTGCCAAAGCCTATGGAGCGGCCAGCGTAATCAATCTATTTGATCAGGATTTCGTCTACAACAAAGACCCTCGCAAATATCCGGACGCGAAAATAATAAAAAAACTTCCCTGGAAAGAATTTCGCAAAATCGTCGGCAGTAAATGGAATCCGGGCAAAAACGCGCCTTTTGATCCGATAGCGGCAAAATTGGCGCAAAAAAACCGCCTGCGCGTGATTGTTGCCAACGGAAAAAATTTAAAAAATTTAAAAGATATTTTGGAAGGCAAAAAATTTAAAGGAACAGTTATAAACTAATAAATGGTTTTTGCCTTGGAGAGCTTTTTTCTCGGCCGAGAAAAAAGCTCTCCAACAAAATTAATCTCAATTTACAAAAGCCTCCCTAAAAAAGAAGGCTTTTAACTTTATAATTTTAATTTCTCACTAATTAACCTTGTATTCCGTCACGTAAATGTTAGTGCCCACCCAGGGGCGGACGTCGGGGAAATCGCGCTCGTCAACCTGCGTCCAGTTGGCCGGGACTTGGGGTTTGCTTGAGCCAAAACCATCAGTCCAAAGCAGCCAGACCGTGTCCGCCGGATGCACGGCGGCGGAAAAACTCGGCAATAAATCTTGATTAGTGAGTAAAGCCACGCCTTCCACGGACGAAATTTGGCTGATGTCAGCACGTCCGCCGGTATAAAGCAGGGGAGCAACACCTTTAGGCAGAGGATAGTAAGTAAAATCGTAATATTTATAGTTAAAAAATTCATAAGACGACCCCACAAAAACATGGTCGCCGGCCGCAACGCTTGATCCTAAAAATTTTGCCGCGCCGTTCATCCCAGGCTTGGTCGCAATGTTCAGCCCGTTCCAGTAATTAAAAAATGCGTAGAAACTGAATACACAGTATAGGGTAAACAATAAGAAGGAAAGCCATTTGATTCTGATTTCGGAAATCCAAACGGCAAACGCGATAATGAAAAATGTACTGGAAAACAGAAAGTAGCGTTCTTCGTAAACGGAAGACGAACTTCCTTTTAAACGGGCCAGCAGGACGAACAAAATCGCGCCGCAAAATGGCGCAATGGTGGCCAATAGCACAAGCCATTTTTCAAAATACTGCGTCTTGCGTAAAAATTGCCAAAAGAAAAATATAACAAACAGAACCACAACCACCATCATCTTTAACGTGAAGGAGTTTGTATTATCGTGGCCAATGCCCAAAAGCATGGTCCACAAAGTTCCGGGAATGCTCCAAATGTCCATTGGCGGAATCCAGTAGCTTGCCTGGACCGATTTATACTGGATAAGAAATTGCTTAAACCAGGGGAGAAAGAAAATAACGATAACAATATACGATAACAATAACGCCCGATATCGTTTATAATTTGATCGGTAGTGGTAAATGTGGTATATCAGCGCGTACAAGCAAAGCGCTGACATCGTGAACAAAAGATAGTAATGTGTAAAATCCATTATCCCGGCGCAAACGGCGAACCATAAATAGTGCCAAAGGTACGATTTTTTTAGTTTGATATCCTGAGGCAGGTTCGGCATATTTAACTTCGCATCATCGTAAAATTCCTTTTGTTCGCGTAAAGCCCGAACCAAAAAGTAAGCGCCCAAAACGGAGAAAAATGCGCCCATGGTATACATTCTGGCTTCGGTAACATACTGGAGCTGGAAAGTGCTAATGGCCACCAAAAAAGCCGCCCACAGGGCTGTTTTTTCGTTTTTGAAAGAATATTTGACCAATAACCAGGTTGCCCAAACAGTCAAAACGCCAAAAAATATGGAGAATCCGCGGAGCGATAAAAGTTTGTCACCGAAAATTCCATGCCAAACTTTTAGAAAAATATAATACATCGGCGGATGCACGTCAAGTGCCAACCTTCTAAACATTTCCGGCCAGCTATACCTAATCATCAGCGCCGAAAATGCCTCATCATGCCACAAGCTGATGTCTAAGTTATGATAAAACCGTAGCAATGTCCCGACAACTAAAATTGTAATAAGCACCCAATATTTTTTCATAGATAGATTTTTCATTATTTTTCTCCCCCAAAGCACTATTCATTATTTCCTTCCACCTTTGGGGGAAGGTGGCCGAAGGCCGGATGAGGGTGCAGTTGGCGGAGATGTCCCGCCAAAGGCGGGACAGAAAGGTTAATTACTGGCATAAATCACGGCCGTGCGTTATGCTAGTTTTGTTAATTTTTATTTGGTAAATTTAAAAGTTGAAAGGACTTGGACTGCTAACCAGAGCTCATTCTGATTACCGTAACCAAATTCATCAAAATTATTATCTTGACCGTCGATTAACAAACTAAAAACATACTTCCCATCCGGAGATTCGATATAAGCCACATCACTTATTGGGCCTTCATTATCAATATATGATTGAGGGATTGAATTATTATTGGCCTCTACTATTGCGGGTATGCCGGAAGCTAAAATTTTTGAACCGAATACATTATCGGAAAGGAGTAGACCCTTATAATCCACATTTTTTTCAAACCAGCTCTTCAAGGGCAGGTTTTCATCGTTAGGTGACAAGAAAAAAATAAAATCTGAATCAAAAGCACCTTCAGACTGATTCCAACTATCAAAATCAAACTCTGATAATGAAGCGTTATCTGGTTCAGTCCGAATGTAATTGATATAGTCTTTGGGGGTAAATGTCGGGTACTCAAAGCTAAACCCATACTGGCTATTTGTATAAGTCTTCCATCCTTCGACTGAGCTCGTTGTTGATGTCCCGCTTGGGTTAATCTGCGATTGAACTACCGGCGATAAAGTAGGTGATTGGGGAATGGCGGCGGCTTTATTTACGTGATGCACCGGAACCGGCCCAAAGCCCGGCGCTGGTTGGTTTAGATAGTAAAACACGCAGGCGCAAGCGGCTATGGTTGCTAAAATTAGGGTTGCCCAATATTTTGGTTTCATAGGATTAGCACAATGGCGTCATCCTGAGCCGAGCGAAGGATCTCTTATTTTGAGATTCTTCGGCCGCAGGATATTACTATTTACGGCCTCAGAATGACGCCGCAAGCGGTTAATCGTTAATCGTTAATCGTTAATCGTTAATTTTGTACACCGCCAGCACGGCCTGGTTAAATTGATTTCGATATTCAAGATAAAGATGAGCGTTTGGGTGATATTGTTTGAATTTTACGGTATCAAACATACTACTTTGGGTAAATACTACTTGATCGGCCGATGTCAGGCCAGAAAGTTGCCAGGCATGTTCCGGGTCAACCTGATGGTAGGGCACATTGCAGGGCTGGCTAAAATTACCTTTGGGATCGGAAGTCAAATAGTCGGTTGTTTGGACGGAGTAGCCGTCCAAAACCAAGTAAGTATGCTCTTTGGTTGAGCCGAGTCCCGCGGCCACGGATTGATTACAACGGTTAACAAGATACTGGCTAACCGGCGTTAAATCCGCGCGGAAAGAATAAAAATATTCCGGACTGTTGGCCGCATAGACAAAATACAAAAAATAAGTCTGTAAAGTCAACGCCACAAAAAAACAAGCGCAAAGAATCTGGAAGGAAAAATTTACCACGCGCATACGCGGCGGGATAAAACCGCTTTCTTTAACCCAAGCCGGGTCTTTGTAATAATGCAAGGCATAATCCCAAAGTTTTTTATGGAGCCTGACAATTATCCGCACAAATTCGTACAGAGCCCAAGCGGTAATTATAAACACCGGCGCAATGGCTCCGGCACTGCGCAATCCGTGCGGTATGCCTTCGGCTGTGGCGACTTCCGGTAAAAGCATCCCCCAAAACCATCCTGTCAACAAAAAATATTTCCAGTATTTTGAACGCTTAAGCGGGGCAAAAAAATACCAAATTCCAAGTAAGCTGACAATTACCAGCCCGATCCCAAAAAATGGGCTAATCAGCGGCGACAAAAACGGATAGCCGGAAATATTTTGCCGCCAGTTTAAATCGCCGTGAGTAAAAAATCCGACAACAGCGGTTTTTAAAACAGTCCACACAACCGCAAGCACCACAAAAATTGAAGGTTTGCTTGTAAGCTGTTGGCCGTTTACTAAATAGAGTGATTGGTTAAAAACGCTAACCTGCCCGCTACGGCCGAGGAAATAGCTAAAGTTGTGATAAAAATAATCCGCTATCCAGGACACAAAAACCGCGAATGCCGCCAAAAAAACCAAAAACATCTTCCAATATTTTTTTATTGTTGCCCCAAAATCGTGATTTTTTATGGAAGCCAAAAGCGGCCACGCCAAAATCATAAACAAAATCGGCGCCATAATCCGGAAAGCGATATATGTATAAAAACCCAAAGCGAAACTCGTTCCGAGTAAAATCGAAAACCAATATTTAGCTTTTTGGCTTTGCGCCTGGTAAACCCTCAGCAAAAAATACAAAGTCAGCGCGCCAAAAAGGGGAGTGAGGTTGGCTCTCAATGCGGTGCGCGATAAAACTACGTGCCAGGTGGAGACGGCCATTAAAAAAGACGAGAGCAAGCCAATGTTAATTGCCCGCTTTTTTTTGCGCCTGAAAACATCGTCGTCCCGGACAGGATTGGCGTCGGCGGCAAAAACATCCGTCATAAATAACCTATAAGCCACAAAATAAACCATCAGCACAGCCAAAACCCCGACCAGCGACGAAACTATGTGCATCTGCCACTGGCCTTTGCCGAACATTGCCGTAGAAGCCCATTCCATATAAAAAAACAAAGCCTCGCGCCCGTTGCCCCGTTCATAAAAAGGCTGTAAATGGCCTTGCTGCATTAAATTAATATCGAGTCCGTTGGCGGCCTCGTCGGGAAACAAACCCCCGGGCATGGTAGCAATCTGGTAAAACCTAAAAAAAACTGCTAAAAGAATTATCAGCGTCAAATAAACCTTTTGTCTACGGTCCATAAATTATGATTTTTGGCTTAATTAAGATTTTTATTTTGTAGGCAACAACTTACGGTCATGGATTTTACGGCTGCTTTTTGCTATAATTGAAAAGCAACTTTAACACTTTCCCTATTGAATCAAATGACGCTTAACTGGGCGGAAAAAGTTAAAACTTGGATATCAAATGTTTGGTTTCTATGGGGCTTGTGCCTGATTTTTAATATTATAACATTTTTATTTATTTTTTTCAAAATCCACCCGGGCGACAAGACGCTTGCCCTGCATTACAACGTTTTGGTTGGGGTGCAATGGTACGGCAAAGGAAAAAATTTATACTTTATTCCGGCCGTAGGGCTGGCAATATCGGCGGTAAATTTTACTCTTTATAAAGCCCTCCGCGACGACAAATTTTTTTTATCGCAGTTGACGATTTTTGTCAGCCTCTGCGCGCAAATAATTTTGCTCGCCGCGGCTTTGTTTTTGGCAAGGGTCAATTAAACAAATCGAATCTACGAATTAGACGAATCTGCGAATGACTGCGAGTTAATGAATTCGTACTTCGTAGGGATTCGTTGATTCGTTCCATTCGTAGATTCGATTTCTTATGTTTCGTAAACGCACATTTCAGGAAAGACTGTGGGAAATTTTGCCCGGACTCCAGTTTTGGGTCGTTTTTTTCGGTTCCATTTTGCTTTCATTTTATTTGCCGGTATGGGCGGCGGTTTTTATTATTTGTTTTGATTTATACTGGGTGTTAAAAGCGATAAACGTCGCGGTCCATTTGCTGGCAAGCTACAAAAAATTTAAGTTTATAGTAACCATAAACTGGCAGGATTACGCGGCCAGGCTGGAAAATTTTCAAAGCTTTGGCGAATTTTTAACGGCGCAAAAAATCGGGGCCAAAAGCTCTTTGGCAAGAACCTTCTTTGACGAGGAAATTAAAAAAATCCGAGGCTTAAAGGCTCAAGGCAAAACCGGAGGCAATTATTTAAACTACTACCAGATAATTTTAATTCCTTTTATTGATGAAAGCTTTGAGGTTTTAAATTCAACTTTTGCCGCATTGTCAGCCAGTAACTACCCAAAAGACAAAATGATAATGCTCTTGGCCAGCGAAGAGCGCGCGGGAGATGAGGCACAAAAAGTTGCCGCTCAAATTAAGGAAAAATACCAAAACCAATTTTTTAAATTTTTTATCACAATCCATCCCGACGGAATAGAAGGCGAAATTAAAGGAAAAAGCGCCAACGCCAGTTTTGCCGTAAAATCAGTTTTGCCGGAACTGGAAAAATTGGGAATCAACATTGATCAAGTTTTGGTTTCAAACTTTGACTCCGACACAATTATCCATCCCCAATATTTTGCGCGGGTTATGTATGAATTTTTGACCGTGGACAAGCCGTACCAAAAAAGTTACCAACCGATTGCGATTTACAACAACAACATTTGGGACAGCCCGGCAATAATCCGCGTGGTTTCGGTTTCCAATTCTTTTTGGCAGTTTACGGAAAGCAGCAGGCCCGACCGCCTGCGGACTTTTTCTTCCCACACCATGACGCTAAAAGCTCTAATAGACGTGGGCTTTTGGGCAAAAGACATTGTTAATGAAGACGGCTATATTTATTGGCAATGCTATTTGCATTACAACGGCGATTACCAGGTGGTGCCGCTGTTTATCCCGATTTCTCTGGATACTTGCCTGGCAAAAAGCACCTGGCAAACTTTAATTAACCAATATAAACAAAAGCGCCGCTGGGCTTACAATGTGGAATATTATCCGCGCCTAATCCCGTTGCTCTTAAAATCCAAAGCTAAATTTTGGGATAAAACTTACAAACTTTACCAATACGCGGAAGGAAATTTTAACTGGGCCACGGCCAGCATACTTATTACGCTGCTCGGGCGGCTGCCGCTGTATTTGGGAGGCGACGCTTTTAACCAAAGCGTGGTCGGCTACAATTTGCCAAAAATAACTGTTATACTTTTAAATATCGCTTTGGTATTTTTGATCTTCAGCGTTTATATAAATATGGTTTTACTCCCGCCGCGGCCGAAAAAATACAGCGTCTGGCGCTCGGTGATGATGTATGTACAATGGGTTTTTGTGCCGTTCGTATCGGTTATCTTTGGCAGTCTTCCCGCGGTGGAAGCCCAAACGCGCCTGATGTTCGGCCGCTATCTGGAATTCTGGGTCACCCCCAAAGCGCGCCTGGGCGAGAACACCGGCCTGGCAATGAAGGAAATGCACTCAACAGATACATAAAACGTGAAAAAATTTTTATTACAAATCAAAGAAAAAATCAGGCTACGGCCAAATTGGTCTGCAGCGATTATTTTGGGTTTGTTAGTACTAACTTTTATCTCACCTTCGTTTTTTCAGGGGCGATATTTGGCGCCGGTGGATACCACGCATTTTGTGGCGCCTTATTTGGATATAACTACGCAGATGCTGCCGTGGTGGAATTTGTCCAAGGATATTATTCAGAGTGGCCATTTTCCGTTCTGGAACATATTTTCCGGCAACGGCTTGCCACTTATGGCTAATATGCAGTCCGCTATATTTTTCCCTCTGACTTGGTTATTCTACATTTTTTCCGTAAGATTTGCCCTTGACGCTTACGCTTTTTTGAAATTGCTGATGATGGGAATGTTCACGTTTCTTTACCTGCGTGAACTTAAACTTAAATTTTCTTCAAGCCTGCTTGGCGCGATTTTATTTGCTTTTTGCAACGCCAACGTAATTTGGTTTCTGTGGCCGTTAACATCAGTCATTCTAATTTTGCCCCTGTCATTTTTTTTGATAGAAAAATATTTTAACAGTGTACCCTGTGCCATTCTGAGCCCTGGCGCAACGGGCGAGGAATCCCTTAACTTGAACATTCCATCCACCGTTAAGGGATCCCTCCGCTCCTCGTCGGATGCACTCCTCGTCGGTCGGGATGACACAAAAAAGGATACAGTTAAATCCAAAAACGGGATTAAATACGCCCTTTGGCTGGCGCCGGTAACCGCTTTGGGGTTATTCGCCGGACACCCGCAAACATTTTTTTATATTTTTTGCGCGATTTACGGATATACAATATTCAAATGTTTTATCGATGTAGGGGAGGGTTTCAAACCCTCCCCTACAAGGCGCGCATTTAAAAATCTTCTGATTTTAACATCCATTTTTTTTCTTGGCTTTATTATGTCCGCCGTCGCGGTCCTGCCATTTTTGGAATATTTAAAACTTAGCGCCAACCTAAACTACCGCGCCGGGTTTGCGGAAAACCCTTTTTATTTACAGCCGCTGATGTTCCTGGCCAACCTAATCCCGGATTTTTATGGCAACACCGGCGTAAAAAATTTCAGCTACCTGCTGGTGCCAAATTACGGCGAGCTGGCGCTGGGATATATTGGCATCAGCGGTCTGATTTTGGCGCTGTGCGCTTTTGGCAAGAAAATGAAGAAACAAATTTGGTTTTTTATTATTACGGCGTTATTTTGTCTCGCCCTTGTATACCACGCGCCGATTATTTACCAGCTTATTAATAAACTGCCCGGGTTTAACCTGAACTACAATAACCGATTACTCTACCTGTGGGCGTTTTGTGGCTCCGTAATGGCAGCTTTTGGTTTGGAAAATATCCTTGATGACAAAATCAGCCGCAAGAGATTAAATTGGACATTCGCCGGCTTCGCCGCATTCTCGGTTCTACTGATAATCATAAACCGTCAGATAACCCACGGCTGGCAATTCGCCCATAATCTTGACTGGCGCACGGTAAGTTTGTGGCAAGATGTATTGATAGCCGCTTTTTTTGGCAACTTAATTATTACTTATTTTATTTTTAAATACTTGCCAAAAAAATCAGTCGTATTATTATTGTTCTTCATAGTTATTGCTGAAACCGCTATCCACGGCATAATTTTTATGAAAACTTCCACTCCGGCTAATTTTTACCCCAATGAGCCCGCTTTAACATATCTGGCAAAACAATATCAAATTAATCAAGGCCGGGTTTTTACTTATGGCGATAATCTGTTGCCCAACATTGGCACATGGTACAGAATTAATGAGCTTAACGACCACGATACAATTTATTTAACTTCAAACAAACAGCTCAAAACTTACGTGGCCAATTATAATTATTCTCCGGAGTACACTTTTGACGAGCCGAATTTAAACGCTTTGCGCTTTTTATCGGTCAAGTATCTTTTATACCCGCCGGCTCAGGGTAAAATAATGCTGCAAAAATTTCCCCATGATTTAAGCCTGGCTTTTGAAGATCAAAATTATTCGGTTTTGAGTTTAAACAGCAGTTTTCCCAGAGCATATACGCTTAACGCTGACAGTTTAGCAGATTTAGATAATCAGTTAGCCGACCTCATCAAAAATCCCAAGTCGCACCCGATAGCGCCCGCGGCCAGTTACCAAATCTCCCAAGACGGCACGGAAAAAATAGCCTATAATATGACAGGGGACAACTATCTTATTACAACTGATAATTATTACCCCGACTGGACGGCAAAATTCTCGTCAGGCGAGACGGAAAAAGTCCAAGATGCTTTCGGACTTAGGGCTGTAAGTTTATCTCCCGGGGCCGGTAGCATGACAATTTCCTATCAGCCACAAAGTTTTAAGCTTGGATTGGAAATCAGCATCGCGTCTTTGGTAATTTGGGGAGCGTTGATAATATTGATTTAAACAGATTAAGGACAACCATCCGGCGAGGATAAAGGGGTGCAGTTTCTCCCCATTCAATGGGGAGATGTCACGAGTGCATCCGAGTGACAGAGAGGTTATATACTAGCATTAACCTCTCCCTGACCCTCCCCATCAATTGGGGAGGGGAGCTCCGCGGTTAAAACGTTTTACGATTTCACACAATAATTTTCATGACCTATCTATTTTTCTTTCTAATAACAACCGCCCTTGCCGCGGCAATTACGCCCGCAGTAAAAAAACTGGCCTTTGGACTGAATATTTTGGATATGCCAAAAGCGCCGCGCAAAACCCACAAAGCGCCAACCCCGCTGTTGGGCGGACTGGCGGTATATTTAAGTTTTTTAATCTGCCTGATTTTTTATTTACTACTGGGGCACCCCGATTTAAACATTGTTCCTGTCAAATTCTTTTTGGGGATAATTTTCGGCGGTCTGGTATTAGTAATTGGCGGGGTTTTAGATGATAAATTTAATTTTCCGCCAAAAATTCTCTGGCTATTCCCGGCTTTGGCCTCGCTTATTGTAGTTTGGTCGGGCATCGGAATCGGAATTTCCAAAATCAGCAACCCTTTTGGCAATCCGATTTTTATCGGTTACCACTTTTACCTTTTTACTTTTAACTTTTCACTTCCGGTTTTGCTCGTCTGGCTGTGGCTTATGGGAATGATTTTCACTACCAAACTTTTGGACGGTTTGGATGGTCTATGCAGTGGCATCGGCTTGATTGGCGCGCTGACAATGTTTGCCTTAACTTTTACGCCAAAAGTCAACCAGCCGATTACCGCCAGCATCGCGATTATTTTTGCCGGCGCGATATTGGGATTTTTATTTTACAACTTTAATCCCGCCTCAATTTTTTTGGGCGAAGCGGGGAGCACACTAATTGGTTTTATGCTCGGCGTTTTGGCTATAATTTTGGGTGCCAAAATTGCTACCGCTTTGCTGGTTATGGGCATTCCGATTTTGGATGTGGCCTGGGCCATTATCAGAAGAATAATCTATCACCAAAGTCCCTTTAAAGGCGATCGCCAGCACCTGCATTTTAGACTGCTCGATATCGGACTGACCCAACGCCAGGCAGTGCTAGTTTTATACCTAATCTCGGCAATTTTTGGCACCGTAGCCGTGTTTTTACAAAGTATGGGCAAACTAATTGCCCTTATCATTTTAGTCCTGGTAATGCTGGTTTTGGCTTTAACAGTGGTCATTCTCTACAAACAGAAGCACCCTCATATTCCTTCGGAATCTGCGTCGTCCCTGTAGGGGCAGTCTAGACCCTCCCGAGGGTAACCCTCGGACAAAAGTAGTACTTAAGCCGAGGGTTACCCTCGGACAGAACCCTACGCGCAAACCGGTTTAAGTCCTGATCGATTTGGGCGCATTGACGAAAATCCCGAAAGCTGATAAAATATCCAAGTAACTCATAAAACTATTCACTAAGCACTTAGCACTAATCACTATGCTCTCTATATTTGAATCCGGCGGAAAACAATATTTGGTCAAAGCCGGCGATAAAGTCCAGGTAGAAAAATTGGCAGGCGAAGCCGGAGCCACTATTACTTTTGATAAAGTTTTGTTTAGCGACGGCAAAGTGGGCAAACCCTATGTTTCCGGAAGCACCGTTATCGCCAAAATCCTAAAGCAAGGCCGGGGAGCCAAAGTCCACGTCCTCAAATACCACGCTAAAAGCAAATACCGCCGAAAAATCGGCGCTAGACAGGCTTACACTGAAGTTGAAATAACAAAAGCATAAAATTAAGACCGCCAATAAGGCGGTCTTTTTATCAAACTTTTTCAAACAGCATCATCGTAAATCTATCTCCCGCACAGCGTGTGTCCTTTTGCTTTACCATTTGATAAGGTTTAAATAGCTCAGCATATTCTTCCGGCTTTCGAAATATAGAAAATTTTGAACTTGGTAAATCGGGATTTTGCGGATCAAATGTATGCTCAACAATAAAAATTCTGCCCGATAAAGTTTTTAGTTTCTCAACGGTTTCTTTTAGCTCTTGTGGGTTGGTTATGTGCAATAAAACTATTGATTCAAAAACCAAATCATAATTTCCTGCTGGTAAATCCGCTTCTGTTATTTTACCCACCAGCAGTTGTATATTTTTAAGATTCTCCAAATTTTTCTTGGCTTTTTCAATCATTTCCGGCGTCATATCTATGCCAAGAACTTCCTTTGCCTTCTCTGCTAAAACTGCCGTCATCCTGCCCACGCCAACACCAAATTCAAAGACTCTTTTATCTTCAAATAATCCTGAAATAAATTCTAAAATTTCTTTTTGAAGCTCCGCGGTTGCCCTTTCATTTTCTTCGACTGTATGACGAGCGGACATAACAGCCTGAACTCCTTCGCGCTTAGCCCTAGCTATCCAATGCTCTTTTACATCTTGTGCCGACAATTGCTCCTTTTGACTCCGGTCAACCACCTCATAGGTGTCCCGCTCTGCCGCCGATAAATCGTGGCCAATCGCATTTTCAGGTTTAATGGGATTTTCTTGTTGGTTCATATTTAATATTCCCTTCTTCCTTCCATCGCCCTCATTAAAGTAATATCATCCGCGTATTCCAAATCGCCGCCCATGGGGAGGCCGCGGGCTATGCGGGTGATTTTGACAGGCTTATCCGCCGACCCGCTTATTTGCTTATTGGCTTCCCTAATGACTTTTGAAAGATGCATGGCCGTGGTTTCACCTTCAAGGGAGGGGTTGGTGGCGATGATGATTTCTTTAATCTCTGTATGTTCCTTGGTAGGGGAGGGTTTGAAACCCTCCCCTACGATGCGGTTCAACAAAGATTCCACTTCCAAATTTTCCGGCCCGATTCCTTCCAGCGGATTTAACACTCCGCCAAGGACATGGAAAATGCCGTTAAATTGTCCGGATTTATCAATCGCCTGGGCATCAAGAGGTTCCTCGACAACGCAAATAATCGATTGGTCTCGCTTTGGGTCAGTGCAGGTAATACACGGGTCGCTTTCGCCCATATTGTGGCAAACAGAGCAAAAGACAATTCCTTCTTTAACTTTGGCGATTGATTGTGACAAACTATCTAAATCTATATTATCTTCTTTCAATAAATAAAAAGCCAACCGCTGAGCGGTTTTGGGTCCTATGCCTGGGAGTCGGCCAAGCTCGTTTATTAGTTTTTGCAATGATGTGGGTAATTTTGTCATTAGATTTTTCTCGGCGTCATCCTGAGTGCATCCGAAGGATCTCAATCAAAATAATGGGATTCTTCGCCCTCGGCTGCACTCGGTACTCAGAATGACGCCACTAATTACTTAAACGGGCTCTTCCGCCGGCGCCATGCTTTCCATTACCGTTTGCGGGGAAACGTCAAAAGTCCGGTCCAGATTTTTGAACGAAGTTTTTTCCTGGTCAAAGAACAATTCCACCTGGCCGGTTGGGCCGTTTCTGTGTTTTTTAATATGGATTTCGGCAATGTGGGGGCGTTTGGCGTCTTTGCCCTTATACATTTCTTCGCGGTAAATAAACATTACCACATCGGCGTCCTGTTCAATGGAACCGGATTCGCGCAAATCCGCCAGCTGGGGAATTTTGTCGGGGCGGCTTTCCACGCCGCGCGACAATTGCGATAAAGCCAAAACCGGCACATTTAACTCGCGGGCCAAAAGTTTTAAAGCGCGGGAAATTTCGGAAACTTCCTGCACGCGGTTTTCCTGGTTTCGCCCTTCCATCAACTGCAAATAATCCACAACGATTAAACCTACACCGTGTTCCGATTGCAACCTTCGCGCTTTAGTTCGTATTTCCATAATGTTGCTTCCGGCCGCGTCATCAATAAAAATAGGGGATTCGCTAAGCTCACCCATGGCCTTGCCAATGTGGTCAAAGTCATCTTCGTTCAAATGACCGGTGCGAATTTTCCATAGGTTGACGTCACTTTGCGAAGAAAGCAAACGGTCAACCAACTGGTCTTTGCTCATTTCCAAAGAAAAAATCCCGACCGGCACTTTGGCGTTTACCGCGACGTTCCGCATAATATCCAAAGCCAGGGAAGTTTTACCCATTGAAGGCCGCGCCGCCAAAACCACAAGGTCGGATTTTTGCAAACCGCCGAGCAAGTTGTCCAAATCCACATAGCCGGTCGGAAGGCCGCGCAATTTACCTTTTTCGCGGTGCAGTTCGTCTATTCTTTCAAAAGTAGTGTGTAAAATATTGCCAATCGAAACAAAATTCTGCTTTAAATGTTTTTGAGAAATGCTGAATAATTTTTGCTCCGCGACATCTAAGATATCTTCCATTTCGCCTTCTTCTTTAAAAGCGATGTTGGAAATTTCCCCGGCCGCGGTAATTAGTTTTCTTAACGTGCCCTTTTTGCGGACAATATAAGCGTAGTGGGTCACGTGCGCCGCGGACGGCACCGCGTTAACCAATTGCGTTAAATAAGAACTGCCGCCGACTTTGTCCAACAACTTTTTTTCTTCCAGCCAATTGGTAACCGTTAGAATATCAACCGAAGTATTTTTGGTATACAAATCCAAAATGGCCTCAAAAATCTGTTTATTTTTTTCGTCGTAAAAATGGTCGCTGCTGACAATATCTCCGATTTTGATAATGGCGTCTTTGTCCAGCATTAAACACCCCAAAACCGACATCTCCGCGTCCAAATTTTGCGGCGGCACTCGTTGAATTGTGTTATTATCCGGCATTATGTTTTATCCCCCTCTTTTTCAAAGGAGGGGCTAGGGAAGGTTTAAGATTGATATCATTATAACCCCTTTTAAACCTTTGTAAAAGCCCAAAAATAGGCCTCTTTTGGCCTATTTTGTGGCTATGATGGGGAATATAGGTGAATAGCTAAATTTGCAGCTTTTTCTTGACTTTTTGTCCTTCCGGAGTGTCCATTACCTCATAGCCCAAGGCTTCTATTTGCTTTCTAAGTTCGTCGGATTTTTGGAAGTCTTTTTTATTTTTGGCAAACTCTCTGTCATTCTTTAGCTGAAGAACGTTTTCAGGGATAGCTGATTCATGACGGACAAAATAATCAGTAAGACCTAAACCAAAAACTGCATCAAATATATCTAGTAAAACCGACCTATCCCTTGCGGTTAAAGTCCTATCTTTTATGACTTCCCATGCAGTCCCCAAAGCTTCCGGTATATTCAAATCGTTTTCTATTTGCATTTTAAATTTTTCTTTAAACTCCAAAACTGTTTTCTGGTTAATATCTTTTATTTCTGAAATTTTCTCACGGAATTCAGAAAAACGATTATAAAAATTTTCCACAGCGTTATGAGCCGCTTCTAATCCGTCCCAAGTAAAATTCAGTTGCGTTCTGTAATGCGCTTGCAGGCACATGTAGCGATAATCCAAGGGGGAGAAGCCTTTTTCTCTTAAAGTATCAAGAGTAATAAAATTGCCCTCGCTTTTTCCCATTCGCAAGGAATTTATTTGCAAAAATTCGCCGTGCATCCAGACGTTGGCTAGCGGGACTCCAAAGGCCGCTTCGGACTGTGCTATCTCGTTTGTATGATGGGTGCCAATATGGTCTACGCCGCCGCAATGAATGTCAAAAGGCTGACCCAAAGCCTTTCGAGAAATAGCGGAACATTCTATGTGCCAACCCGGAAAACCTTTGCCCCAGGGGGAATCCCACTGCAAAATGTGATTTTGATAACGACCTGTTAAAAAGAACCATAAAGCAAAATCGGCAGGATGTTTTTTGTCTTTGTCAATTACGACTTCCTGCCGCGAGGTTTGTTTTTCCGATAATTTCTGGCCTGATAATTTTCCGTAGTCCGGAAACTTTGACGTATCAAAATAAATTGCCTGCTCACCTTTGTAGGTAAATCCTTTTTGCTCCAAAATTCTAATCATTTCAATCTGCTCGGAAATAGTAGAGGTTGCGGAAATTATTTGATTTGGCCGAATGATATTTAAGGCGTCAATGTCGGCAAAAAACTTTTCAGTATAAAATTTCGCTATATCCAAAGGATTTTTACCCTCGCGTTTAGCGCCGACTTCCAGTTTATCTTCGCCTTCATCGCCGTCGCCGACAAGATGGCCGACATCGGTAATATTCATCGCGTGGTTAACTTTGTAGCCGTCATATTCCAAAACTCGCTTGAGCAAATCCTCAAAAATATAAGTCCTTAAGTTGCCGATGTGGGCATAATTGTAAACCGTCGGCCCGCAAGTATATAACGAAACCCAACCCTTTTTAATTGGTCTAAAATCCTCAATTTTTCTAGACAAAGTATTGTAAAGTTTGAGCATATAAACATTTTAACATATAAGCCATTTGGTACAAAACCCAGTATGTTGGGAAAAATTGAAAACCGGACTCTTAAGAATAAAAACCGGACTTTTAGATA
>CAZQFQ010000020.1:0-22599 GCA_964592725.1 uncultured Candidatus Saccharibacteria bacterium
GCTTGACCGGCCACCTGTCCTTCCGCTAAACAATCAAAAACGCTGTGCCGCTGCGCGCCCTCTCTGGCGCGTAGCGGCTTTTATTATGTGAAAACTTGGAATATCCGCCGGTTTTGTTTTGGAGGGGAAATGTGGTATAATAGCTACAGAAAATTGATAGAGACACTACGGAAAACTACGGAATTCTGCGGTTGAAACAAAAAATCCGATTAACTTAAATTAAAGCAACCTCTCTGTCGCTCAGATGCATTCGCGACATCTCCCCTCAAAAGGGGAGAAGGGGACAGCCGAAACAAAAATGGACATTTTGGAAAGTTTAAAAAATGGCGCTAATAGGTATATAGATAACCGAGCTTTGGAAGATTTGGAGTTCAGGGTAAAATTGGTTTTAAAAGAGCGCGAGGAGTTAAAAGGTTGGAGCGACAAAGAGCTCAAGCTTGCGACTTTGGCGTTTAAGGATGATTTAAAAAAGGGCAAGCGCCTGGACACTTTGGTGGTCCAGGCTTTTGCAGTGGCCAACGAAGCCGCGCGCCGGGTATTAAAGCAGTCGCCTTTCCCGGTGCAAATTTTGGCCGGGCTGGTTATAAATGAAGGAAAAGTGGCGGAAATGAACGCCGGCGAAGGCAAAACCCTGACCGAAACAATGCCGGTTTACGCCAACGCGCTTATGGGCAACGGAGTCCATTTGATTACAACGAATGATTATCTGGCCGAGCGCGACGCCAAGTGGATGGGCAAACTTTATAATTTTTTGGGGTTAAGCGTGGGGTATGTAACTTCAACAATGGAAAGCGCCGAGCGTCGTAAAGCCTACGCCTGCGACATTACTTACGTAACCAACCAGGAAGTCGGTTTTGATTATTTGCGCGATAATCTGGTTTTTTCCAGAGCGGAAAGAGTTTTGCGCGCCGAGCATCCACTATATTTTGGTATAGTGGATGAAATCGACAGCATTTTAATAGATGAATCGCGGACTCCGCTAATCATCGCCGAACCGGTAAAAGAAGAGCGCCAGTTTTACGATTTGTTCACGAAAATCGCGGAAAAATTAATCGAAGATGAAGACTATAAGGTGGATTACCAGCAAAAACAGGTCAACATGACCGACGCCGGCTTAAACAAGGTGGAAAAACTTTTGGGCAGTTCGGTATTTTCCAAAGACAATCCGATGTACGTGTTTTATTTGGATGTCTGCTTAAAAGCCAAAGTGGTTTTTGAAAAGGACCGCGACTATATTGTAGACAGCGAAGGCGTGGAAATTGTGGACGAATTCACCGGCCGCGTTATGCCGGGCCGGCGCTTTACCGACGGCGTGCACCAGGCCATAGAAGCCAAAGAGCGCGTGAAAGTAAAAGAGGCGGACAAGACCCAGGCCAGCATCACTTTCCAAAATTTTTTTCCGATGTACGAAAAAATTTCCGGCATGAGCGGCACCGTAATGCGCGCGCGCGACGAATTCAGCAAAGTTTACAAGCTGGATGTCATTCAAATTCCGCCCAACCGGCCGTTAATCCGCGTGGACCACGACGACCTGTTTTTTAAAACCCAAAAGGGGAAATTTTTGGGTTTGGTAAAAAAAATAGACGAGATAAGGCGCAAAGGCCAGCCCCTGCTGATTGGCACGCGCAACGTGGAAACCGCTCACGCGGTGGCGGAGATTTTGAATACGGCCGGTTATCCCTTCCAGCTGTTGACCGCGGAAGACCATCGCGCCGAGGCGGAAAAAATCGCCAAAGCCGGACAGGAGGGGATGATAACCGTGGCCACCAATATGGCCGGCCGTGGCACGGACATTTTGCTTGGGCCGGGCGTGCAGGCGTTAGGCGGGCTGTACGTTTTGGGCACGGAGCGGCACGAAAGCCGGCGAATTGACGACCAGCTGGTCGGCCGCAGCGGCCGCCAGGGCGAGCCGGGCGAGACGCAATTTTTAATTTCCATGGAAGACGAAATAATGCAGCTGTTCGGCAGCGAAAAAATCATCAATACCATGGAAGCCTATGACATTCCCGAGGACGAATATATTTCCGGAAAAAGCCTGAACGAGGCCTTTAAAAAAGCCCAGGATTTTGTGGAAAGCAAAAATTTGGACTCGCGCCTTTATTTGTACAAATATGACAGCGTCACCAAGTTCCAAAGAAAATATATTTACGCGCTCCGCGATTCGCTTTTGGAAAACGAAGCGAACTTTTTGGATTTTTTGAAAAAATCCATTCGCGAAGTTTTGGAGGAGATTTTGAAAATCGGCGACGCCAAGCTGATTGCCGCGGAAATGTTTAAAGTTTTTCACGTGGATGCCAAGTCCGAAGAGATAGAGCGGTCGTTGGGGATAGGCGCCAAAAACAATTCTTTTAATGAATGGCTGAATCCGTTTTACAAGCCGGCCGAACTGCCGACCGGTTTAAACCCGGCGGCGCAAAAGCTTGCAGATGTTTTGGAAGGCCTGGCCTTAAAAATCCAAAAAGAGCCGGAAGTTTACAAGGCGGGGCAGAATTTAATTTTGCAGATTATCGACAATAACTGGAGCAGTCAGCTGGATTTAATGGATTCGCTTAAAGAGGAAGCCGGCCTGTTTTCCTACGCCTCGGAAGATCCCCTCATTGATTATGTCTTAGACGCCCGCAAATTGTTTGAGGCTTTGAAACTGGATATAAAAAAACAATTTTTAACCGCGATTTTTTTGCATTTGGAACAAAAGGGACTTTTAGAATAGAAATTATGAAATAGGGAAATGGAGAAATTGGGGTCAAAATATTTCCTCATTTCCTCATTTCCTCATTTCCTTCCCTATTGCTATCAGGCAGGTTTTTTTATATAATAGTTGCATGTTAACCCGTGACGAAGTCATAAAAATCGCCAAATTAGCGAGGATTGAGCTAACGGACGAGGAAGTGGAAAGGTTTCAAAAACAACTTTCCACGGTTTTGGAATTTGTCGATGAATTAAAAAAGGTTGACGTCTCCGGCGTGGACGAGGTTTTTGAGGTTACCGGCTTGATAAATGTCCAGCGGGACGATAAGCCTATTTTGGCGGAGAATCAGCAGGAAATTTTTTCCCAGGCGCCGGAAATGAAGGACGGGTTTTATAAGGTGAAAGCGATTTTATAAATGAATCGAATCTACGAATGGAACGAATCTGCGAATCCCTACGAATAACGAATTCGTACTTCGTAGAGATTCGTTGATTCGTCTGGATTCGTTGATTCGATTGATGCCCTATGGATTTTGCGTATTTATCCCTAACTGAATTACGTAAGCTTCTTGACGAAAAGAAGGTTTCTTCGGTTGAGCTGACGAAGTATTTTTTGGCGCGGATAAAAAAAAGCGATTTAAACGCTTTTATCACGGTTTGTGAACAAGAAGCTTTGGCCGAAGCCAAAAAAGCGGATGATTTTATCGCTAGCCCGGGCGAGAATCCGTTTTTGTGCGGTATCCCTTACGCGGCTAAAGATATGTTCTGTACAAAGGGCATTAGAACAACGGCTGCCTCCAAAATTTTGGATAATTACATTCCGCCTTACGACGCGACCGCCATCAAAAAATTAAAAGAGCAGAAAGCCGTTCTCGTCGGCAAAACAAACCAGGACCAATTTGCGCACGGCTCCAGCGGCGAGAGCTCGGCTTACGGATTTACCAAAAATCCTTGGGACAAAACCAGGACGCCGGCAGGCTCATCGTCCGGCAGCGGCGCCGCGGTGTCGGCCGGGCTTATTCCGTTCGCGTTGGGGACGGACACTGGCGGAAGCATCCGCGGCCCGGCAAGCATGTGCGGCATTACCGGCTACAAACCAACCTACGGCCGCGTTTCGCGCTACGGTGTTATTTCCATGGCGTCCAGCATGGACACCCAGGGTTTTTTATGCCTGTCCGCGGAAGACACGGCTCACATCGCGAAATATATTTCCGGATTTGACGAAAGGGATTCCACAACGGGAGCGACCCAAGTGCCGGATTACGGCAAAAATTTATCTTCAAATTTAAAAGGAATAAAAGTCGGCATCCCCAAAGAATATTTTTTGCAGGGGATGGAACCGGAAGTGGAAAAACGGGTGCGCGAGGCTATTAAAGAAGTTGAAAGCCTCGGAGCGCAAATTATAGAAGTCAGTTTGCCGAACACCCATTACGGGCAAATGGTTTACGCGATAATTTGTCCTTCGGAAATTTCTTCCAATTTGGCAAAATACGACGGCATCCGTTTTGGCCACTCCACAAAAAATGCCAAAGATTTGATGGAGGTTTACACTAAATCGCGCGCCGAAGGTTTTGGCGACGAAGCCAAACGCCGCATATTGACCGGCACATACGTTTTGTCAGCGGGATATTATGACGCGTATTATAAGCGGGCGCAAAAAGTCCGCCGCCTGCTGGTTAACGAATTTGCCGAAGTGTTTAAAAAAGTTGATGTCTTGCTTACGCCGACCCAGCCCAATGTGGCTCCCAAATCCGGCATTGCCCAAGACGATCCGATTTTTGCCTACATTGCCGACCGTTTGGCGGTCAACTGCAATTTAGCCGGCCTGCCGGCAATATCCGTCCCGTGCGGTTTTGCCCGCCCGTCGCAGTCTCCCTCTCCTTCCCGAAGGTCCGACGAAGCCTTGGCGAAGTTGGATGAGGAGAGGTTGGATTTGCCTTCTATGGACGGCCTTCCGGTCGGTTTGCAAATTATCGGCCCGCAATGGGGCGAGCAGAAAATTTTTAACGTCGGCTACGCGTACCAGCAGGTTACGGACTGGCACCTTAAGCATCCGAACATGTAAATATGGAAAAAGATTTTAAAAGTTGGATGGGACTAAAGGAAAAATTAGACAACCTTCCCACAGAAGTGCTGTTTAATGAAGGTGAAATTTGGTGGGCGGCCATCGGGTGCAATGTCGGTGAGGAATCAAACGGAAAAGGCAATAGATTTTCCCGTCCGGTAATAGTTTTTAGAAAATTGACCAGGCATTCTTTTTATGGGATACCACTAACTTCTAAATTAAAAGAAGGCAGTTGGTATGTGCCGTTTAAGCAGGAAGGAAAAGAGAATCGAGCCGTGTTAAGCCAAATGCGGATTTTTGACAGTCGAAGAATTTTTACTAAATTGGGAACTATGGACGGAGAAGATTGGGAGAGGCTCAAGCAGAAATTTAAGGAATTTTTTACATAAAAAATATGCCCCTGGCTTTCGCCAGGGGAACGTGGGAAAATCCCAAATGTATTATTATAATATATCATGATGAAGAATTTGTCAAGGTCAAAATTTTGCCTTATTCTTAAGTCAATGGAGGGAGCAGAAAATTTTTAACGTCGGCTACGCGTACCAGCAGGTTACGGACTGGCATACCAAGCATCCTAGCGTATAAGCATTTAAACATTTAAGCATCCGTGTCATTGCGAGGGAGTGCATCCGACCGAAGCAGTCTTATCACGGAATAGATTGCCGCGTCGGCCGGACAAAGCCTCGGCCTCCTCGCAATGACACATAAAGTGTAACGTGGCGATATATTGAAAAATATGAAAAAAATACTATCTTCAATTTTGTGGTATGTAGCAATGCAAGTGATTGTGATTGTTCCATTTGCATTGCTTGTCCTTGACAACGCGGGCAGGGTCAGTTGGATTGTTGGCCAAGCGGAGTTTATAGTTGGTTCAGTTTTGGGTATTTTCATTTACCGCTATTTAATTAGAAAGGCCGCTGGAGAAAAGCAAGAAGATTATATGGTGACATATAAGAATGAAAGGAAATTTTCTTTAGTCAGCGCGATTTTTTTTCTCGTGTTAGGTTTAATGGGTTTTTTCCTTTTGAATTATTGGGATTGGGCTTTGGGGTTAATAATAATTTCAGCCATTTTAATTTTCGATGTATCGATTATGGTATTTTTTGCGGGAAGTTTGAGAAAACGCACGCAGAGCACCAAGCCAACCTTTGTTTTAATCATGGATGTTTTATCACGATCCGCGCAGGGATAATAAGTTGAATAAGAAATTTTTATTTTATGAAATCATTTCCATCATCAACCGAATACAAACCCGTTATCGGCTTTGAAATTCATGTAGAACTTGCTACTAAGAGCAAGATGTTTTCTCCTGCGCCGAATAATCCGGATGAGAAGACGCCGAATGTAAATATAGATGAAATTGTCACGGCACAGCCGGGGACTTTGCCGGTGGCGAATAAAGAGGCGATAAGATTGGCCGCGATGGTGGGGCTGGCTTTAAACTGCACAATTGATGAGTGGTCCAAGTTTGACCGCAAGCATTATTTTTATCCGGATTTGCCCAAGGGCTATCAAATTTCACAATATGACAAGCCAATTTCAAGAGAGGGATATTTGGATATTGAAATGCCGATGAACCCTCACCCCGACCCTCTCCCAAAGGGAGAGGGAGAAAAACACATCAAGCGCATCGGAATTACCCGCGCTCATTTGGAAGAAGACGCCGGGAAAAATATCCATCCCGAAGGGTTGTCTTATTCATTGGTAGATTATAACCGCGCCGGTTGCGCTCTTTTGGAAATTGTCACGGAGCCGGAAATAGAAAGTGGTGAAGAAGCGCATATATTTTTGCAGGAGTTGAGGAACATTGTCCGCTATCTTGGCGCGTCCGATTGTGATATGGAAAAGGGGACTATGCGCTGTGAGCCTAACATTTCCGTGCGCAAGCCCGGCGAAACCGGCTTACCAAATTATAAAGTGGAAGTCAAAAATATCAATTCCTTTAAATTCGCCGAAGCGGCCATTAATTATGAAATCGCCCGGCAGACGGAAATTTTAAAAGAAGGTAAAATCCCCAAACAGGTGACTATGGGATGGAATGAAAAGGACGGCGTGACGGTTGAACAGAGGTCAAAGGAGGAAGCCGATGACTACCGTTATTTTCCAGAACCGGATTTGCCGGTGTTGCAATTTACCAAAGAATATTTGGATAAATTGCGCAACGAGATGCCGGAACTGCCGGCGCAAAAGCGTGCGCGATTTACCCAAGAGTTTAGCTTGCCCACGGCTGACGTGGAAAATTTAATAAACTGGAAAGAGCTGGCCGGGTATTTTGAAGAGGTTGTGAGCGAAATTGACGAATGGATTGAGCAGGAACCCCCCTCTTTATCTAAAGAGGGGGTAGGGGGAGTTCTTGGACGCAACACCCTAATCAAGCAAGCCGCCAATTGGTGCCTGCAGGATTTTTCAGCGATGCTGAACGCGCAATTAATTAATCCTGCCGATTCGCGCGTGGCGCCGGAAAATCTCGCCGAATTAATCAGGCTAATCGGCTCCGGAAAAATTTCCGGTTCGGCCGCTAAAATCGTGTTTAAAGAAATGTTTGAAAAAGGCGGCGAGCCGCTGTCAATCATCGATGATTTGGGTCTGCATCAGGTAAGCGACGAAAGCGCGATTGAATCGGCGATAGGCAAAGTTATATCAGCCAATGCCAAAGCCGTTGCCGACTACAAATCCGGCCAGCAAAAAAGTTTTGGCTTTTTGGTCGGCCAAACAATGAAACAGCTAAAAGGCAAAGGCAACCCGCAGGTGATAAATGAGATTTTGAAAAAGAAGCTAATGTAGCGTGCCGATTTATAGGTATCCTTTTGCACTAGCGTACTAGTACACTAGTGCAACGAAACATGACAACTAAATCTAAAAGCGGCGGAAGATGGGTCTTGCAAGTTACCCTCTCCGGCCGCTTTTTCGTTTTGCCCTCTCATGTCAGGGACTTTCATCTCGCACCCTCCTTGAGTGTTGGTTTTTGTTACTCCCAGGAGCGCGGCGGAACGAGTTCGTGGTGAACTGTCAGCCGTTCTCTGCGACCGATGAGTTGAATAACGTTACCGTCTATGCGGAAGGCGAGCTTATTGTCAGGGCTCGCCGTCATGTTCTTCATGGCTCGCGTGACCATCGACGGCATAAGTTTGAATTCCTTATCACGGCCGTAGCGGCGAACCCAAGGCTCTACCCCGCCTCGTATCATATTGCGGACGTTTTTGGCCGTGTAGGGATTGTGCTGGTCGCCGACAGGTATGCATTCCGCGAAAAGGAATTCAATGGCTATGGCGATGTAGGCGGTAATCTCACCGCGCGCCAGAGTGCGTATGTGTTTGGTTCCCTTCTTTTCCGTAAACCTTGCTTTATGCTTTTTGGCCGAGTTCGGTCTCCGGCGTACGCGTACATATTCAAAGTCAGCTTTTGGCTTGCTTCGAGGAAGGGGATCGCGTACCCGAAACGTTTTAAGCTCTCCCACTCGTTTTTCTCCTTATTAAATTTTGCCTGTTTTTTGGTTGCTGCCCGGTTTACCGAGCAGCCCGACCTGCTCCCGGCGGATCAGGTAGGAAAAGTATCTTATTCTAAAATGGGTAAAATGTCAAAAAAATAGCCGCCAGTCTGGGAGGGGTTGATTTTAGGCATCATATTTATTGATGTACTAGTACGCTAGTGAAACGAAACTTGATAATTTAATATAAAAAAATCAACCGCCGCGGGGGATCTGGCAGAAAAGTTTTCTCTTTCTGCAGTCCCCGCGGCGTTCTGTGCTGTTAATGACGGCTTACCGTCCGACCCGTCTTGGATACTTGTAATGATGCGCCACCGGCGTACCCACAGGTGGGTCGTACCGCCGGCTGTCGGCCGAATCCCCGGTGTACTCCGCCCCTTCGTCGGAAATCCCGGGAATTGGCATTGCCGCGGCCATTGCGAGTTCATGTTTCGCGGTAACAGGCGGATTCCCGCAGACGAACTTGGCGAGTAAAGGGTCAACCTCAGGGCCATCGGGAGCATCGGGATCTCCCGCACGAAGAATGGCATCTTTTAAAGCGTTATCAAAATCTTGGGCCATAAGCCTCCTTCTAGGAGGCAGTATATATCATTTGAGGAATTTTTCAACTGGTTTGATGACTTGATTTGGACTGGCAATCCATCTAATCTTTTTATTTCTTTTCCACCAGGTCATTTGGCGCTTGGTGTATTGTTTGATGGCGGTGAAAAGTTGGTCAAACATTTCATCGTAAGTAATTTTTTTTTGGAGGTAGAGGCTGACGAATTTGTATTCCAGGCCAAAGGATTCCAGGCGGTGCCAGGATAAACCTGTTTTTGGCTTGCGAACCCTCACCCTACCCTCTCCCATAGGGAGAGGGGAATGCAGTTGTCGGACTTCTTTTATCATTCCCGCTTTAAGCCTTTGATTGAGGCGGGTTTTGATTTTGGAGAATAGGACGGACTGCGGGGGATTAATGCCGAGCCATAACATTTTATACGGCGTCATTCTGAGCCCGAGTGCATCCGAGGGCGAAGAATCTCCAACGACTCGATTTTTAAGAGATCCTTCGGATGCACTCAGGATGACGCCGTTTTGAGGCACCGGTTTTCCAGTTGTAATTATAATTTCCAAAGCCCGAATAAGCCGTCTCCTGTTGTGCTTATCAATCGTTTTTGCCCTTTGTGGATCACGAGTGCTTATTCGTGCGAATAAGCACTCGGTGGAAAGTTTTTCCAGTCGGCGGCGAAGCTTGGGGTCGGGTTTAACGTCGGGGAGGCGTTGATTATAAGCCACGGCATCTATCCAGTGCGCCGTGCCGCCGCAAAGTATCGGCAATTTTCCCCGCGCCAAAATATCGGCAATGGTTTTTTTCGCGTCACGCTGGAATAAGGCTGCGGAATATTGTTTTTTTGGATTTACAAAATCGATGCAATAATGGGGAACATTTTTGTAAATGTAAGCAGGAGAAGAAGGAGAGCTTTTTTCTCGGCCGAGAAAAAAGCTCTCCTTCCATTTGCCCTGAACCTTGCCCGTACCTAAATCCATTCCGCGATATATTTGCCGGCTGTCTGCTGAGATAATTTCGCCGTTGTAGCGCTTGGCAAGTTTAACCGCCAGTTCGGATTTGCCGGAGGAGGTTGGACCGACAATAATTAAAAGTTTGTTCATGGTTAAATAGGACGGATAGGACAAATACGACTTATTGGTCGTATAAGCATCCGGTTCATCGCGCGATTATTTTTTTCCCCGCGTGGCTCATCTTTTTCAAACTTGCCCCGTGCAGTTTCATTCTCGGGCGTTTTTTAAGTTCGCGTTTTTTGGCTTTGGTCGTAAATTCATCTGCGATTTTTTTTCTCATATGGGCGTATTTAGGCTTGTATATAAAGTATATCACTATTTTGGGAGGTATTTTATCTTTTTTTGTTTTTTTTGCGGTTTGATGTTATAATTTAAACATTAAAATCGGCAAATTCATTAAGATTTTATGCAAACTTCAGCTCCGGAAAATTGGCGGACTTTTGGGCATCCGAACGTAAAATCCATTTTAAATAAGCAAATTGACGCAAAAAAGTTTCCACACGCTTATTTGTTTTTCGGCCCCGAGGGCGTCGGCAAAAAAACCCTGGCTTTGGAATTTGCGCAGAGGGTTTTGGGCGCGGAAAATTTAAACAATCATCCCGATTTTGCGATTTTGGACCAGCCGGGCGAAATTACAATGGAATTGATTTTGGATTTTATCAGCCGACTCTCCTACAAACCCTTTTTTGGTCAAAAGAAAGTCGCCGTAATCAATAACGCCCAGAATCTGAATCTACAAAGCTCAAATGCCCTTTTAAAAACCCTGGAAGAAGCTTCTCCCAGCACCGTGATAATTTTGATTGCAGACTCCGCCCGTCTTTTGCCGACCATCGTTTCCCGATGCCAGGTTTTAAATTTCAGCGCATTTGGCAAAAACCAGCTGGCCGAGTTTGCCAAAAGCGCGGGTCTAACAATGAACCCGGCCATAGAGGATTTAAGTTTCGGCCGGCCGGCGCGCTTAAAAAAATTGGCAGGGGATAAGGAATTTTTAAGCAATGAGGGAAAAACGGTTGAGCAGTATAAGAGTTTTAAAAAAATGCGGCTTGGGGAAAAACTGATTTCCCTAACCGGCCTGGCGGAACTGGAGACTCAAGATTTGGCAACAAATTTGTTGACCTGGCTTATGTGGCAGAAAGGACGGCTTTCGGAAAACCCCGGAGATTACCCAAAAGTCCGCGCGCTCGGCGAAGGTTTAATGGGTTTAAAGATGAATAAAAATAAAAAATTAATTTTGCAGGGGTTACTATTGCGGATTTAATAATATGATTAAAAGAATGTCCCGCGGAGCGGGATCCCGCTCCGCGGGAAAAAACAAAAAACTTGGTTTATTAATTGGTCTGGTGCTATTGTCCGCCTCATGCAATCCATTTGCCGCGCCGCAGCAGGCCGGTATATATAAAACAGTCAACGGCGGCGCGGACTGGAGGCCGGCGGACGCCTTAAAAACCGGAACCGGAAGCTTGTCTCAAACCTATATTTCCAAATTGGCATTTGATCCGGGTAATAACCAGACGGTTTTTGCCGGCAGTTACAGCGGTGGGTTGTTTAAATCGGGCGATGCCGCCGCGACTTGGTCTAACGTTTTATCAAACATCCAGGTTTACGACTTCGCGATTAATCCGGAAAATTCCAAAATAATTTATGCCGCGGGCTTGTGCGTGGACCACGGCTGTGTGTTAAAAACCACGGACGGTGGGGGTAGCTGGAACGAAGTTTATCACGAAGGCGCCGCTTCCAACCCGGTACGTACGGTCTCCATTAATCCCCAAAATCCCAATCAGATGGCCATTGGCACCACTTTGGGCAGCGTGGTGAAAAGTTCCGATGCGGCCGCGTCCTGGCAGTTGGCCGACAATTTTAACGACCAGGTTAACGAAGTTTTATGGCAGGACAACATTTATGTTTTATTAAAAGACAAGGGGATGTTTAAGAGCACGGATTTGGGAGCCACCTTTACGGAGCTGACGGCGAGCTTAAAAACGTCTTACAGCGTCGGAAGCATTGATTATACAACCAACACTTCGGGAGTGGGAACTTACCATCAGGCTTATGTGGATGCCACCGATCCGAATTTAATTTATTTTACGACTGATGAGGGCCTCTATAAAAGTACGGACGGCGGGCAAACCTGGAAGGCGCAGACGTTGCCGGTTCAGCCGGGCCAAACGGCGGCGCGCGCCGTTTCGGTAGCCAACTCATCGAGCAACATTGTTTATGCCAGCGTCGGCGGCACGGTTTATAAATCCCTGGACGGGGGTCAAACCTGGCAGACGCAGGGCATAGTAACAGCAGGGTTTGTGAATTATATTTTGATAGATCCTTATCTGCCGCAAATAGCTTATACTGGGATATATATTAATCCCAGTAATTAATTAGCATCAATTGAATCCACGAATGGAACGAATCCACGAATCCCTACGAATAACGAATTCGTAGTTCGTAGAGATTCGCAGATTCGTTTGGATTCGTAGATTCGATACATTTATGATAGATCAAATATTGAATTCGAATAAGCAGCATTTTGAAAAAGCGATGGAGCATTTTTTGCACGAACTTTCGGGCGTGCGCACGGGGCGGGCCAATCCGGCTTTACTTAACAGCGTTGTAGTGGAATCGTACGGTGCCAAAATGCCGCTGGAGCACATGGCCTCGGTAACGGTTAGCGATGCCAGGACTTTGGTAATCAGCCCTTGGGACAAAGGCCAAATTTCCGCCATTGAAAAAGGCATTCAGCTGGCTAACTTGGGTTTTAACCCTTCCAATGACGGTGTAGTTATTCGCATAAATTTGCCGGCGCTTAATGAAGAAAGAAGAAAAGAAATGGTTAAGCTCGTGGGCCAGCTCGCGGAAAAAGGGAAAATCGGCATCCGCAACGCGCGCGAAACCGCTCACAAGGAAATGAAGAAAGCCGAGGGCGACGGCAAAATCAGCAAAGACGATTTGCAGGTCGGCCAAAAAAAACTCCAGGAAGTCGTGGATAAATATAACGAAGAAATTAAAAAGCACGCGGAAGCGAAAGAGAAGGAAGTTATGACAGTGTAGCCTTTGGCGTCATCCTGAGCCCGTCATCGGCAAAACAAGCGGGCGAAGGATCTCTTCAAATTTAGAGATTCTTCACTCGGATGCACTCGTTCAGAATGACGCCGTACTTTTGTAGCTAATTTATGCTTATAACTATTATCATTTTCATAATCATCCTCGGCATTCTCGTGTTCGTCCACGAGTTTGGCCATTTTATCGTGGCAAAAAAAAGCGGGATGCAGGTGGAGGAGTTTGGGTTTGGATTTCCGCCACGAATTGCCGGGATACAAAAAGTCAGCGGCAAGTGGCGATGGGTGTGGGGGCATAAAGCGGCGAGCGACCTTAATCAAACTGTTTATTCCATTAATTGGATTCCCCTTGGAGGATTTGTGCGAATTCTTGGGGAGAATAACGACAACGAAGACCGCCCCGGAAGTTTTATCAACAAAGGTTTTTGGCCGCGGTTTTTTACTTTGGTCGCGGGAGTTTTAATGAACGTAATTTTGGCCTGGGTAATTCTTTCGGCCGGTTATATGATAGGTTTGCCCGTGGCAATTGACAGTCTTGCCGATGTTCCGGCGCACGCGACCCTAACCAATCCGCAAACCGCGGTTTTGGATGTTGTGCCAAACCTGCCCGCGGACAAAGCCGGCATCAAGCCGAATGACGTAATTGAGTCGCTAAACGGTAAAACATTCAGTTCCGTTGGCGATTTCCAACAATATATAGACAGCCATGAAGGCCGCGCGATTAATTTCCAAATTCAAAGAGGCGGCCAGCATCTAAATATTCCAATTACCCCGGACGTTAATCCGCCGGCCGGCCAGGGCGCCACGGGCATTGAAATTTCGTTTTTGGGCAGGTTAAAATACACCTGGTATATGGCAATTTGGGAAGGCGGCGCGTCCACGTTCACCGGCATTGCGGGAATTGTTTACGGCCTGTATAGTTTATTTGCCCTGCATTTAGGATTTTCCTCGCTCGGCGGTCCGGTACAAATTGCCAAGCTCACCGGCCAGGTCGCGGGTTTGGGGTTTGTATTTTTGATGCAGTTTACGGCGTTTTTGTCTTTAAATTTAGCCGTACTCAACATCCTTCCTTTTCCGGCACTGGACGGCGGCCGAGTATTATTTTTGTTGATAGAAACCGTCCGCAGAAAACGCAACAACCAAAAAGTTGAACAAATCGTCAATACCGCCGGATTTATATTTTTAATTTTGTTGATGGTGGCGGTCACGGTGCATGATATTATTAGAAAATAATTCATGGCTTATAAAAAAGGCCCCATAAGGACGGAACCTTATAGGGTAATCTTTCCCGTTGGTGATACAATACAATAATATCAAATTATTAATTTTTGTCAAGTATGAGACAATCAAAATATTTTTTGAAGACGTCAAAAACCAAGCCCGCGGAAGACACTTCGGTTAATGCAATTTTGCTGGAGCAGGGCGGGTTTGTGCAAAAGGTGATGGCCGGGGTTTATGATTTTTTGCCGCTGGGGTTGAGGGTATTATCGAAAATTGAAAATATCGTCCGTGAAGAAATGGATAAAATCGGCAGTGAAATGTTTATGCCGGTACTGCACCCCAAAGAGAATTGGGAAAAAACCGGACGCTGGAATTCCCTTGATGTTTTGTTTAAGGTTAAATCCCGGCACGGCAACGAATACGCGCTTGGGCCGACGCACGAGGAAATTATTACGCCCGCGGCTCAATCAATCATCAACAGCTATAAAGATTTGCCTATGGCGGTTTATCAAATCCAAACAAAGTTTCGCGATGAGCCGCGCGCGAAATCCGGATTGCTTAGGGGCCGAGAATTTAGAATGAAGGATTTATACAGCTTCCATGCCACGGCCGAAGATTTGGAAAATTATTATAACAATAAAGCCATGCCGGCTTACCGGGATATTTATAAGCGTCTTGATTTAAACGCGCTTTTAACCGAAGCCAGCGGCGGGACATTTAGCAAATATTCCCACGAGTACCAGGTGGAAACCGAAAATGGCGAGGACATAATTTATATTTGTGAAAAATGCGGATTGGCAAAGAATAAGGAAATTTTTTCTCCCACCCCCCCTAACCCCCCCTCCACCTTCGCTAAAGCTTCGGCGGACAAGTCGGGCAGGGGGGGAGAAATCCTATGCACTAATTGCGGGAAAACTACCTGGCGCGAGGCAAAAGGATCGGAAGTCGGAAATATTTTTAAGCTTCAGGACAAATATTCCAAAGCTTTTAATTTGCAGTATACCGCAAAAGACGGCAGTAAAAAATCCGTGCTTATGGGATGCTACGGGCTGGGCACCACCCGGGTAATGGGCGTGATTGTGGAAAAATTCCATGACGACAAAGGCATAATTTGGCCGGAGGCCGTGGCGCCGTTTAAGGTGCATCTTTTGGCGCTTAACGGCGTGGAAAAACAGGCGGACAAAATTTATCAGCAACTCCTTGATGAAGGCGTTGAGGTACTGTATGATGACAGGGATGTCAGCCCGGGCGTAAAATTCGCGGACTCGGATTTAATCGGCATCCCATATCGTGTTGTGGTTTCAGCAAAAACTTTGGAAAAGGAATCGGTGGAAGTAAAAAAACGGGCGGAAACAGAAGCGGGATTGGTTAAGAAATCAGAATTGGGTTCAGCCCTAAAATAAAAATATCAACACAAACACACAGGCGTCATTCCGAGCGAGTGCATCCGAGCGAGGAATCTCATTAAGAGATCCTTCATCCCTCGGCGGCACTCGGGATTCAGAATGACGCCGCTATAATGTAACTTTGATATAACTTTTCAACTTTCAATAATGTTAGAAAATTTTTACAAAAAATTCAGCAAAGACATCGGCATAGATTTGGGAACGGCCAATACGCTGGTATACGTTAAAGGCAAGGGGATTGTGATTAACGAACCGAGCGTGGTGGCGGTGAATCAACGAACAAAACAAATACTCGCCATCGGCAACGAGGCCAGGCTGATGGTCGGCCGGACGCCGCCGCACATTGTCGCCACCAGGCCGCTGGTTGACGGCGTCATTTCCGATTTTGAAGTTACCGAAGCCATGCTCCGGTATTTTATAGACAAAGTTCACGCGCAAACTTACACTTTTTTGCGCCGCCCGCGCGTGGTCATTGGCATCCCTTCGGGCGTTACCGAAGTGGAGCGCCGCGCTGTGCAGGACGCGGCCATTAACGCCGGCGCCGCCCGCGCCTATCTTATAGAAGAGCCCATGGCCGCGGCCATTGGCGCAAGGTTGAACGTCCAAGACGCATCAGGCTCAATGATTGTAGACATTGGCGGCGGCACCACGGAGATTGCCGTAATTTCTTTGGGCGGGATTGTAATTTCCAAAAGCATCCGCATTGCCGGGCACGAAATGGACGAGAACATTATCCAGTACGCTCGCGACAATTTTAATTTGCTTTTGGGCGAGCGCAGCGCCGAAGACGTGAAAATAAAAATCGGCAGCGCCTACCCGCTCGGCCAGCCGCTTTACGCGCAAATGCGCGGCCGCGACCTGGTTTCCGGCTTGCCCAAAGAAGTTACCATCTCCGACACGCAAGTTCGGGAAGCGCTAATGCACAGTTTGAGAATAATTGTTAACAGTATTAAATCCGTAATAGAGGAAATTCCGCCGGAGCTGATTTCCGATATTTTGGACAAAGGCATAATTATGGCCGGCGGCGGCTCTTTGCTTCGCGGTCTTGATAAATTGGTCCACGAAGTTACGGCTATGCCCGTAAGCATTGCCGAAGACCCGCTTACCTGCGTTGTCCGCGGCGCCGGCGTGGTGGTGGAAGATTTGGAAGTTTTAAAGGATGTCCTGGTGCCCACGGAGTTCGCTAAAATACCTAGATAGAAGCGAAAGTAGACGCGAACACGGTAGCGCGAAAAAAATCGCGAATTCGCGTTTACATTCGCTTGCTGGCTTCGCGTTTACGTTCGCTTCTATAATATGAGATTTATCTACACCAAAGCTTTCGCGATATTCGCGGCTTGCCTTTTAGGGCTCGCGTTTTTGGTATTCTTGCAGGTAAAAGGCTGGCTGGATCCCATAAAGATTGCGTTTTTGGAGGCTCCCCGGCCGGTTGTAGCTTTAATCAGCGGCGTAACTTCTCCGGTAAAGAATTTTTTTCTCACTATTTATCAATTGGATAAAATAAATAAGGAAAACGGCCAGCTTAAAACTCGGGTTTTAGAATTACAGCAGGAGTTGGTGGATGAAAACCAACAGAACTTGGAGAACCAGGCGCTTCGGGCGGAGTTGGGGTTTGCCAAAAATACCGCGCTATCTTTAGCCGCTTGCACAGTGCTGTCGGAAAATCCTTTCGGGCAAACGGACGCCCTGGTACTGAATTGCGGCGCAAACGACGGCGTGGCCACGGGCCAGGCGGTTATTTCGCAGGGCTATTTGGTGGGAAAAATTATTTACGCCGGCCCCGATTCCTCAACCGCGCTTTTAATTACCGATTCCAATTTTTCCACGGACGCGCGCATAAGCCAGACCAACGTCACGGCCCTGGTCCGGGGCTCGTTCGGCTCGGGATTGATTTTAGACCAGGTTCAGCAGACATCCGATTTGCAAAAAGGCTGGTTGGTGGTTACGGCGGGCATTAACGCGCAAATCCCCAAGAATATTTTAATCGGGCAGGTCAGCGATATCTTGTCGTCGGACAACGATCTTTTTAAGCGGGCCGCCCTGCTTAGCCCCATAGATTTTAATAATTTGCAATTCGTGTTCGTGGTTAAGCAGTAAACCCGCTGAACCGTCGCTGATAATCACGCTGAATAAGACGCTGAAACGTCAATGTCAGCTCAGCGACCAATCAGCGTGATTATCAGCGACCAATCAGTGGCATATGAAATACCTAATTTATCTTATAGCAATCATAATCCTTCTGGGAATAAACCTTGGATTATTCAACAGCCTCCAAATCCAAAGCCAGATTCCCAATCTGCTATTTTTATTGACGCTATTTTTTGCGATGGAGAAAAAAGATTATGATTTTTTTTTCATCGCCTTAATTTCCGGACTGTTTTTGGATTTTTATTCAGGGAGTTTTTTCGGCGGTTTTACCTTGGCTTTTTTGACTGTGGCTTTGTGCGCTCATTTGTTTGTGACCAATGTATTGGTAGTGGATATTAACTGGAAAACTCTAAGCTTGGCATTGCTCGCGGCGCTGGTTATTTTTAATATTATTGTTTGGGCTTACGGGCTTGTAGTTTTTAAGCTAAGCTTCAGCCCCCAGTATATCGGAATCAAAATTTTTACCTCGCAATTTTTAATAGATTTTTTGTACAATTGGCTTCTGCTGTATCCGGTTTATTTATTTTTTACTTTTTTAAGAAATTTTGTGGATAATTTAAGTATCCGCCGCAGGGGAATTATTAAGTAGATTTTATTGAAGTATTATTTGCATGAATAACAAGATGTCCGCCGGGGGCGGAAAAAATCCTTTTGAAATTTATACCAGTTTAAACGCCGGCAAAAATAAAAAGCCTCTTGATTGGGAGGAATCGGCTTTAGACGCGCAAAGCCCGGTGGAAGATATCCATGACTCCGAGCGTGGCGCTCAAAGCCCGCGCTGGCTGTGGCTGGTTTTGTTTGCCGCGTTTTTTTTGCTCGGCGGGCGGATATTTTATTTGCAAATTATTGAGGGCCAAAGTTTCCGCGAGCTGGCCGATAACAATCAAATCAGAAGTCAGGTACTTTTGGCGCCGCGCGGCATAATCGCTTCAAGCGACGGCCAGATTTTGGCTCAAAATACCGGCAGTTTTAATCTGGTGGCCATCCCGTTTGATTTGCCCAAAAACCCGCCTGATCTTCAAAAAGAAATAGCCGGTCTGGCGCAAAATTTTTCTTTAGATCCGGCGGCCGTCGCCAAACAGCTCCGACCCGTAGATAAAAATTCAGTTGACCCCGTTGAAATAAAGCAGGGGCTAACAAACGAGCAGAGTATTTTATTTCAGATCGAAGCCAACCAATTTCCGGGTTTTGAGGCCCGGCAGGTCCCCATAAGGCAATATTTGGATCCCGACGCTTTTGCCGCCGTTTTGGGTTTTACGGGATTGGTTTCGCCCGGGGATTTAACCGCGCAAAACAAAAATTTATACGCGACCGTTGACTATATAGGCAAGACCGGCATTGAATCGTCTTATGAAAAATATTTGCACGGCCAAAACGGAGCGGATATTATAGAGGTTGACGCGACGGGAAAATTTTTGAGTGATCTCGGCGAAAACGACCCGACTGCCGGCGATAAATTGGTTTTAAATTTGGACAAGGGTTTGCAGGATCGCCTGTATCAGGATTTGTCTACGGTTAAATCGCCCAAAGCGGCGGCCATTGCCCTGGATCCGCGCACCGGCGCGGTTTTGGCTTTGGTCAGCCTGCCGGGTTTTGACGACAATCTTTTTGCCGGCGGCATCAGCCAGCTGGATTATCAAAAATTAATTTCCGACCCGAACCTGCCGATGTTTAACCGCGCCATAGCCGGCCAGTATCCGCCTGGTTCAACCTCCAAATTAATGACGGCCACGGCCGGTCTGCAAACGGGCGTAATTAACGAATATACAAAAATAGTTGACAACGGCGACTTGATAGTACCCAACGAGTTCGGCGGCGCGCCCGCCGAATTTCACGGCTGGAAGCCGGGAGGACTTGGCGCGATGGATGTGCGAAGCGCTATTGCTTTAAGTTCGGACATCTTTTTTTACCAGGTGGCCGGAGGCAGTCCCAACGGTTCTCTGCAAGGATTGGGTCCCAACAGGCTGGCTGATTATTTCAGAAAATTCGGATTGGGCAAACCTTTGGGCATAGACATTCCGGGGGAAAAGTCCGGGCTGGTGCCGGATCCGGCCTGGAAAATGGCTTACTATAATAACGATCCGCTTTTGGGCAAGTGGTATTTGGGCGATACTTATCATATGGGCATTGGCCAGGGTTTTGTTTTGGTTACGCCTCTACAGGTCGCCGAATGGACGGCGATAGTGGCTGACGGCGGCACAGGTTATGTGCCGGAGATTGCCCAAAAAGCAATTGACCAAAACGGCAACGTGGTTTGGCAAAACCAGCCCAAAGTTTTGGTTTCCAATATTGCTTCGTCCTCGGTTTTCCAAATTGTGCAGGAGGGGATGAGGCAGACGGTTACCGCGGGCACGGCCAAGCCTTTAAATAGTTTACCAATTACATCGGCGGGCAAAACCGGTACCTCGCAGTTTGACGGCAGTGACCCGAGCCTGACCCACGCCTGGTTTACCGCGTACGCGCCTTACGAAAATCCCCAAATCGTTATCACCGTCTTGGTTGAAGCCGGCGGCGAAGGCAACGCCGTAGCTGAACCCGTAGTCAAAGACGCCCTAAACTGGTGGGCGCAGAATAGGTACAAGAAATGACAAACATTAATTTATAAAATAGCTGTCATCCCGAGTCCTGGCATTTTAGGGCGAGGGATCCCTTATTTAGCTATTTTTGGTTCTAATTTGTCAAATAAGGCCTGCCAACGAAATTTGCCCATATTTGTAGGTGATTTTTTGTAGGGAGTGTGGACGGTTAGAAATGAAAAGGTGTATAATAATAGAAATTAATGAACCGTTTTAAATTTATGAGTACGGTTGACATAAGCGGACTAGACGAAGCGGATTTAAATCTTAGTTTAGAAGAACAAATAACCAAAATTTTACAAGAGCCTAAATTGGAAACCAAAGACCATGGCCAAGGAGGCGTTGCTGCTTATGAAACCAAAAGGGCAAAATTGATGCGTACGCCTGATTTTAAAACATTGATTCGCCAGTATCCAAATAGCCTTAGCAGGATTAAAGATCTTTTGGCACAGGCCGATGGAATTAATAAGACCTGTTCAAATGGGGATTTAACTTTAACCTGTTTGGATATAAAGGATAAAAGCACTTACTATAAACTTCAGATCGGAAAAGAAATGTTTTTTTTAAAATATTCCAGTGGACAACAAGTGCAATATCCCGACCTTTACCTTAAGCCGCATGGTTTTTACGAGATGAAAAGCGCATTGCGGCTTAAAGAGGCATTGAGGGACATTCCTAATGTGAGGGTTATTGAACCCCAGATAGGCTATAGTGATGATAAACGCGATGTTATTGTTACTAAATGGGAAGACGGTATGTTGTTAAAGGATTACTTAGAGAATATTGCAACAGAAGAGCAGGCTTTAGAAATTAAAAATAAGGTTTCGGGTATTTATCATGCCATTAGACAGGCTTTTGGAGACAAAGCGCATTTTGTAGATATGGCGGACTACAATATTTTTTATGACCCTAAAGACAAAACTTTTATTTTATTTGATCTATTTGATGCCAGAGAAGTTGGACTGTAGATATTTTGTATTATTTAAATATTTTATTTTAGAAGTATAAATTAACAGAACTCATAGCGAATATAAAAGCTATATTTTATGGCTACATTTGACGATGAGAAATCAGGTCCGTCGCAATCAGACAGAGAATTCAAATTTCCTGAAAACCGCGTGGAATCTTCTGCTCCAGCAGATGTGTCAATTTCCGAAAGGCCTGATGCAAGGAGAAATTTTCAGCAAGCATTGGTTGAAGTTATTGAGCGTCACCCGCAATTGGAGGCCGCTTTCCGACGGTCGCTTGAAAGCCCTCAAATTGGCGAATATCATAATGAGGGAGAAAAAATGGATTCTCATCTGGCCTTAATTATTAGCACACTTAATGACATAAAATCTGGTAATTTTCCTGGCGAAGTTGAACCGGCCACCCAAGCTATTTTAAGGGAGGCAGCTTTAATTAACGATGCTAAAAAAGGAGTGCAAAAAGTTAATCCAGACATGATTGATTATACGTTTATGCACGACATCTCTAAGCCTGATTCTCTAACGGTCAAAGCAGTGGGAGAAAAAGCGGGAATAGAAATTACCTGGGAACAATGGCAGGGAATAGAAAAACAAGGCAAACCTTATAAGGTAACTAAGCCAGACGGACAGGCTGCGGAGATAGCCTCAATTTCGTATTATCACCCAAGCGAGGGCGAGAAAGGGCAGCATGGCAATAAGGGAGCAAAGTCGTTACAAGAAACTCCAAATATTTCGCCGATAATTTTAACAGCCATTGATAAACACGAGGTTGCCTACCAATTTGGGAAAATTAATGCCGCAACCTATGAAGAACATTTTGTAACTCCAGGCTATACGGACGAGCAGCAAAAATGGATAGTGACGGCTTCATATATTGATACTATGGCTTCTTTAAGAACAGATGGCCGTCCAGATTTGAAAAATTTTACAAACTTGGTGCGCTCAAGAGATAACTATTTATTAATACAATCTGTCTTAAACACAAAGGCTGTAATTAGAGATAATGACCTTCAAGCCTTAAAAAAGCAGGATAGGGTTTTAAGCCGAGCCGACATCGAAAAAACTATTGTTAAAGAAAAAAAATACAACTTTAATATGTTACGAACAGAACTTGGTTTAGCCGTCGAACAAAAGCAGTTATCAGAAATCGAGAGAGAGCAAGTTATTGATATTGTAACCACAGACCCTAATAGCCTAGGAAAAAAAATGGGTTCGAAAATGAAGTTACTTAAACCTATATTACAGAGATGTGAGATAGGTTGAGCTTGGTAATAAACAAACTAAATCCATCCCTGTGTGAGGTTGAAAATATAAATATACCCTGTTTGCCTCTGAATTACAGTTCTAACTTTGTTCACGATGCCCAGTCATCAGCTTTTGCATTTTGACTTTTTTTTATTTTTGACTCATAATACTTATATGAAACAGAG
>CAZQFQ010000021.1:0-21931 GCA_964592725.1 uncultured Candidatus Saccharibacteria bacterium
AGCTGGGACTACGGCCCTTTGGGCGTGGAGCTGAAAAATAATATCAAGCAGTTGTGGTGGAAACGTTTTGTGCAACAACGCGATGACATGGTCGGCATAGACGCAGCGCTCATTATGAACCCAAAAGTCTGGGAAGCCAGCGGGCATTTAAAGGAATTCAACGATCCGCTGGTGGAATGTAAAAATTGCCATGAGAGATTTCGCGCCGACAAAATTGACATAAACGCGCCTTGTCCAAACTGCGGTAAAAAAGCTTTTACTGAAGTCAAGCAATTTAACATGATGTTCAGAACCAATTTGGGTCCGGTTGATGATGAAAAGTCTGTTGTGTATTTCCGTCCCGAAACGGCGCAGGCGATGTTTGTGCAGTTTAAAAATGTTTTGGACACCACCAGAAAGCAGTTGCCGTTCGGCATCGCGCAAATCGGCAAGGCGTTCCGCAACGAAATCACGCCCGGCAATTTTATTTTTCGCACGAGGGAATTTGAACAAATGGAGATTGAATATTTTTTTGATCCCAAGGAAGACTGGGATAAATATTTTGATTTTTGGCACAAGGAAATGAAGGAGTGGATGAAGGAAATTGGGTTAGACATAAATCATATACATGATTTGGAAGTTCCGGACGGTGAGCGTGCGCATTACAGCAAACGTACCATAGATTTTGAGTACGATTTCCCATTTGGCAAAGACGAGCTTTACGGTTTGGCTTATCGCGCGGATTTTGATTTGAAAAATCATATGGAAAAGAGCGGCCAGGACTTGCGTTATGCCGACCCGCAGACAAACGAAAAATATCTTCCGCACGTTATTGAGCCAACTTGGGGAGTTGACCGTTCGGTCTTGGCGGTTTTGTGTGAAGCTTACCGTGAAGAGGATGAACGAGTCTATCTAAAATTACCGCCCAAATTGGCGCCGTATAAAGTAGCGGTTTTCCCGTTGCTAAAAAATAAACCGGAATTGGTGGCCAAGGCAAAAGAGATTTACGATGATTTGCGGAAATCGTTTAACGTGGCATGGGACGAACGGGGGAATGTCGGCAAGCGGTATTATTCGCAAGACGAAATTGGCACGCCGTTTTGTATTACGGTTGATTTCGGCACCCTGGAAAAAGGCGATGTCACCGTCCGCGACCGCGACAGCAAGCAGCAGGTGAGGGTAAAGATCGAAGAGTTGCAAAACTATTTACAATCAAAATTAATATAAATTATGGCTGAAACGCCGGAAGGTTCCATTAATCCCCAAGAACAGCTCGACCATTTCAAAAAACGCATTAGTTTTTTGAAGGACAGTTTAACGTTGGCGAGTAAGCAATTGCGCCAAAAGAATACGTGGACGGCGGATATTCAGGAGAAGTACGAAGCTCTTTTGGCAATGTTGGATTTAGATGAAGAATTGCTTGAGCCGGAGTTTGTTGATGCTTTAAATGACATTCTTGACGACCGCCGAAAGCAAATTCAATCTTTTATTGACTCCGTAAAGCAATGAATTTTTTGGTTAATATATTATTCTTGGGACTAAATCGACAGGCTAAATAAATGGAAGGGTAAAACTAAATGGAAGATGAAGGACAAGGAAGGTATTTAAGGAGGTTGTTGCCCGAACAGGGGCCAATGGAAAAGATGTTGCAGTTTGATGTTTTTTATAAAAAGGTTGAGACTGAAATTCTTCCAAAACTGCAGAATTTGCAAAACGATGAGGTAAAAACATCGGCCGAGAAATTGGATTTAATGGCTCCGTTGGTTTCAGATTTGCGGGACAATCTTGGTTTTATGACGGCTTATGAGGTTAGGGGAATAAACGATAAGAGGCTGGAAGAACTAAAAAATATTTTGGAAATATACCGCCTTTATTTAAATGGGCTGGCTGGGAAATAGCGCAGGTATGTTTAATGACCGAATAAAAAAATTGCGGATGTCTTTGCAAAGGCCTCTGCTCATCAAGAAAAAAGAAAACCTGTTGTATTTGACAGGTCGTTCTTTTTTGAACGGATATTTGCTGGTTAAACCAAAACGGATTGACACGGATCGGGGCAGACGGATAAACACGGACGTGGTTTTTCTGGGAGATGGGCTGGAAAAAATTGAGGGAGTGCATTCTGACTTTCTCAAGAATGTCGGAATGTATGTGCCAAAAAATCAGACGCTGGAGGTTTTTAGCGAGTTTACTTATGCCGAGGTGGAATATATCAAGACAAAAAACCCTAAATTAAAAATTAGGGTTATCGTAAAGCGCGATCCGGTGGATTATTTAAGGATGATAAAAGAGCCGGATGAGGTAGCGCTTATTCGTACGAATATGCGCATGGTGGAAAAGGTATTTAATTTGGTCAAAAAAGAGATTAAAAGGCCGGGGATGACGGAAATCAGGTTGGCAAAATTTATCAGGGATTCCGGTTTAAAATTTGGAGCCGAAGATGTCAGCTTCCCGCCCATTGTCGCTTCGGGCAAAAATGCCGCGGTGCCTCACCATGTACCATCTGGCAAACGATTAAAACCGGATGAATCAATTATCTTGGATTTTGGCTTTAAATACAAAAATTATTGCAGTGATTTTACCAGAACGGTATTTTTAAAAAAAGTTCCCAAACGTCTGGAAATGGCTTATAATCAGGTGGAGAAGGCGTATAATCAATCAATGGAATTTATTAGCTGTAGGGTAGGGTCTAGACCCTACCCTACAGGGGAGCAGGTGTATCGTAAATCCGTTGATGTCCTAGCCGAAAAACGCCTGGACAAATATTTTATCCACTCCTTAGGCCACGGCACCGGCCTGGAAATCCACGAACTGCCGAACTTGTCGCCGGGATCAAAAGATATTTTAAAAGACGGAATGGTTTTTTCCATAGAACCTGGCGTTTACATTCCCAAGTTTGGCGGCATCAGGATTGAGGATTTGGTATATTTGGAGAACGGAAAAGTAAAAAAATTTATTAATGTGCCGGCTTTGTTAAAAGAAAACATCATTAACTAACAATTTTATGACACGAGAAGGAGAACAGATTCCGCAAGCCGAGAGAGAGTTGAGATTATCCTCCCTTAGAGAACAATTTGTGAGTTTGCAAGCTACCTTGGGCGATCCGAAGTACAAAAATTTCGCCGAACGTTATCTGGAAATTATAAAAAATATTTTGGATATTTTGCGGAGCTGTCCGCAACTGGTGAGGTTAGGACAGGCTCAAATTTATATTGATGATATTAGGACTCATATCGAACAAGCTGACTTAAAAAGTAAAGAGTCAAGGGAATTGTAAATGAATTACACAAAAAGAATACTTTCAAACGGTTTAACCATTATAGAAGTTCCTAGCCATGACGCCGAAAGCGTGGTGGTGGATTTTTTTGTAAAAACCGGGAGCCGGTCGGAAACTGCCAAGGAAAACGGCATTTCGCATTTTTTGGAACACTTTTTGTTTAAAGGATCAAAAAAATACCCATCCGCTATGGCGATTTCCGAAGTTGTAGACGCCATTGGCGGGGAAATGAACGCCAACACCGGCAAGGAGCACACGCAGTTTTACATTAAGGCCGCGTCCAAACACTTGGGCCTGATTTTTGAAATTCTTACGGACATGATCCAAAATCCGTTGCTTGATAAAACAGAAATGGAACGTGAAAAAGGCGTCATTGTGGAAGAAATAAATATGTACAAAGATATGCCCATGGCGGAAATAGACAACGTTTTGGAGCGCACTATGTGGCCTCATGATGCCTTGGGCCGCGATATTGCCGGCACAAAAAAGACCGTTATCAAATTTACGCGCGAAATGTTTGCCGATTACATAGGCAGGCACTATCAAACATCAAATATGATTTTGGGGGTTTCGGGAAAGTATAATAAGGGGCAATTAGGTCAATTGATAAAAAAATATTGGCAGGCGTATCCCAAAAAACGTTTTTACGGGTGGGACAAAGCGCGCGACAAGCAAACGCGATCGAGAATGAAAATAGATTTCAAAGACACCCAGCAGGCGCATTTGGCTTTGGGCTTTAAGGGTTTTGCCTACGGCGACAAACGCAACTCCGTAGTTTCGGTTTTGGCCTCTGTACTCGGCGGCGGAATGTCTAGCCGGCTGTTTACCGAAGTCCGCGAAAAGCGTGGGCTTGGCTATTACGTTCGTTCCAGCCCCGGCAGTTATCAGGACACCGGATCGTTTACGGTTTCGGCCGGCGTGCAGGTGGACAAAATAAAAGAAGCAATTCAAGTAATTATTGGGGAATTGTTAAAAGTTAAAAGTTATAAAGTTGAAAGTAAGGAAATTCAAAAAGCCAAAGAATACATAAAAGGCAAAACCGTTTTGGCTTTGGAAGACAACCAGGTCAGGCTTGATTGGTTTTTGGAGCGCGCCGCTTTTTATAAAAAAATAGCAACCCCGGAAGAAATCTTTAAAAAAATCGATGCCGTCACTCCATCCGATATCCAAAAAGCCGCGCGCTATCTGTTCCAAAACCAAAAAATGACCCTGGCCGTCATCGGCCCATACAAAACCGAAAGTCAATTTAAAAAGGTTTTAAATGTTTAACGAGGGTTACCCTCGGAGAGGCCTGTAAACATTGGTTATTGTGATCAAACGAGGCATTTTATCCTGTATTAAGCTTGTAATTCATGGCTTTTACCGCAAAATTTAAAGACGAGCTGGTGGAATGTTTTGACGAGGACGGGACAACAAGGGCGCATCCGCGATACAGGAGCGAAGTTTGCACGGAAGGCACGCGCCGGTGGCATGCAACGGCTGATATTTGGGTAGTAAACAGGGATGGAATGATTTTATGCACCCAGCGTTCTATTAGTAAGCAAAACGACCCAAATAAATGGCAGACCCGCGAGGGCGGCCATGTTAAGGCAGGGGAGACATTTTTACAAACCGCGGTAAGCGAATTATACGAAGAGCTTGGTATTAAGGCCAAACCGGAAGATTTACATCTAATCGAAAAGACGAAAAATGAAAGTAGCATGCATGTGCAAGAAAATTACGTTTTTTTATTTGACGGCGGCCTTAAAGATTTAAAATTTTTGGACAGCGAGACAGTAGAAGCCAAATGGTACGCGTTTGACGCTTATAAAAAAGACGTGGAAAAAAATCCTCAAAAATGGTGTGCCCCTTTATCGGACGAAAATTATTTAAAAATAACGGAATGGCTAAAGAGTCAAAATTAATAACCGGCAGCCACTTTAACAAAAATTATCAAAATTAAATTTTATCATATGAATAAGCAAAAAGAGCTAATTGTAAATTTATTGGATAAAGCCGGAGTTAAAGTCGATGGGTCTAACCCCTGGGACATCCAGGTTCATAATGAAGATATCTACGCCAGGATAATCAAGCACCCTCATTTAGGCCTCGGCGAATCTTACATGGACGGCTGGTGGGACTGCGCCAAACCGGACGAGTTCTTTTTTAAAATTCTTAGGGTGCATTTGGAATACGAACTTAAAAGTTGGAGCCTGGTTCTGCATTATTTAAAGGCTTCTGTTTTTAATTACCAAAAAAAATCCAGAGCCGCGGAAGTCGCGCAGAAGCATTATGATATAGGCAATAATTTGTATCAGTTAATGCTCGGCAAGAGCATGGCTTATACCTGCGCCTACTGGAAGGACGCGCAAAATTTGGACCAGGCCCAAGAGGCAAAATATGATTTGGTTTGCAGAAAAATCGGGTTAAAAGCCGGAATGAAAGTTTTGGATTTGGGCTGCGGGTTTGGGGGATTTTTAAAATACGCCGCGGAAAAATATAAAATCAGCGGCGTCGGGATAAATATTTCGGGGGAACAAATTAAGTATGCCAAACAGTGGTGCCGTGGCTTGCCGGTGGAATTTCTGTTAGCTGATTACCGGGAGGCAACCGGCAGGTTTGACCGCGTGGTTAGCATTGGGCTGGCCGAACATGTCGGCTATAAAAATTATAAAACGCTGTTTAAGCTGGCCTCCGAGAGGCTGGATGACGACGGTTTATTTTTATTTCATACCATCGGCGATAACAAATCTACGACCAGGACGGACCCTTGGCTTGATAAGTATGTGTTCCCCAACGGCATGCTGCCTTCGTTAAAACAGCTGACAGGCGCCATGGAAGGCGTGTTTGTTTTGGAAGACTTGCATAATTTTGGGGCCGATTACGACAAAACCCTTATGGCCTGGTTTGACAATTTTAACGCCAATTGGCCTGCTCTGCGGAAAGACTACGGCGACAGGTTCTACCGGATGTGGAGCTATTATTTATTGTCCTGCGCCGGCGGCTTTAGGGCAAGGACCATCCAGCTTTGGCAGATGGTTTTATCAAAAAAGGGGATTGTGGGGGGTTATACGTCAGTACGCTAAAGTTTAAACTATGCCGCAAACTGTTTTAATAAAATTTTCCGGGCCCGACTATCAAACCAAAAAAAACCGGCTGGCGGGGCAAATCGTCAAAGCGGGTTCTGTTCGTTTGGGCAAAGATACGTCAAATTTATTTCGCTCCCGGCAGGAAATAAAACAAAATTCTTTAAGCGTGCGGGACTTTAACCACGTTTTAACCATAAATCCGGATGAGGCGTGGGCGGAAGCGGAAGGCATGACCACCTATGAAGATTTTGTGAACAAGACGTTGAGATACGGCTTTATGCCTGCTGTCGTGCCTCAGCTTAAAACCATAACTATAGGTGGCGCCGCAACCGGAGTGGGTATTGAGTCTTCGTCGTTCCGCTATGGCTTGGTCCACGAAACTGTCCTCGAGATGGAAATTTTGCTTCCTTCGGGGGAAACTATTATTTGCAATAAAATCCAAAATGCCGATTTATTTTACGGTTTCCCGAATTCTTACGGGACTTTTGGATACGCGCTTAAGTTAAAGGTTAAATTGATTCCGGTGAAACCTTTTGTAAAATTGGAGCACGAACGGTACGATAATTATCAAGGGTACTTTCAAACTTTGCAAAATGTTTGTAATTCTGACGTTGATTTTGCCGACGGCGTAATTTTCGGCCCCGATGAAATGTATGTTACTACCGGCAGATTTGTAGAAAAGGCGCCTTTTACCAGCGACTATACTTATTTGGATATTTACTACAAATCTATCAGAAGTAAAAAAGAAGATTATTTATCCGTCTATAATTATCTTTGGCGATGGGACACGGACTGGTTTTGGTGTTCCAAAAACATTGGAGCCCAAAACTTTTTTTTGCGCCGGCTGTTTGGCAAAAAGCATTTGAACTCCAAATTTTACGGCAAAATGATGCGGTGGAATAATAAATGGCGTTTTTCCGAAAGGTTTTCTTCGTTATTTGGCGGCCCCCAAGAATGGGTCATTCAGGACGTGGATATCCCTATAGAAAATGCAGTGAAATTTGCGGAGTTTTTCTTCCGGGAAATCGGCATAAAGCCGGTCTGGATTTGCCCCGTTCGTGCTTATGATCCAGCGGTAAAATTTAGTTTATTTCCGCTTGACCCAAAAAAACTTTATATAAATTTTGGATTTTGGGATGCCGTTTTATCCAAAAAAGAAAAAGGGTATTATAATAAAGTAGTGGAGGCCAAAGTGGCGGAGCTTGCCGGAAGGAAAGGTTTGTATTCCTATTCTTTTTATTCGGAAGAAGAATTTTGGAAAATTTACGACAAACCGGCTTATGACGCGCTCAAACAAAAATACGACCCGCAGGGGAAATTTAAAAATCTTTACGAAAAGTGCGTAAAGAGGGAGTAACTTTTTTGGTTAAATTAAAAAATATTTATGGCAAAATTAGCAATTGGTTGTCACGTTAGCGCCGCGGGAGGGGTTTTTAACGCGCCTAAAAATGCCGTGGATTTGGGGTGCGAAACTTTCCAAATTTTTACCCGGCCGCCGATGGGCGGGAAGGCGCCGGTAATTGAAGATTTAATGATTGAAAGATTTAAGATTGAAATGCAAAAGTACAAATTTGATACTTTTGTCGTTCACTGCCCATACTTTGTAAATTTTGGCTCCAAGGAGCCGCGGATATATCATGGGTCAATTTCCGTGGTCGGCGAGGAAATGAAGCGGGCAAATATGCTGGGCGCGAAATATGTGATGACGCACTTGGGAAGCGGTAAGGACCTGGGTCAGGCGGCCGCGGTCAAGCAGGCGAAAAAAGGTTTATTAGATGTGCTGGAAAAATATGAAGGGAGAACGCAGTTTTTGCTTGAAATCGCGGCCGGAGCCGGGGAGACGCTTGGTGGCACGTTTGAGCAGTTGGCCGAATTGATGGAGCCGCTCATTAAGTTCAAGATTTTTGGCGGCATTTGTTTTGATACCCAACACGCGTTTGCATCGGGTTATGATCTTCGCGACGAAAAAGCGGTCGTGGAAACTTTTAAACAATTTGATAAGGTAATAGGCCTAAAATGGCTAAAAATGTCGCATATTAACGATTCCAAAATTGACCTGGGCGGCAAAAAGGACCGGCACGAGCATATTGGAGACGGGAAAATTGGGGAAAAGGGGTTTGGGGCGCTTGTCCGTTATTTTAGCAACCTCTCCCGCCCCTCGGGTGCACTCGGGGCACCCTCCCCATTACTTGGGGAGGGGAATAATGTTGCCTTCGGCGCTAAACACACCCTCTCTGTCGCGTCAAACGCGACATCTCCCCCAAAGGGGGAGAATAATAATGTTGCCTTCGGCGCTATGCCCTTGATTTTTGAAACCGAGCATGATAAGGTAAAAGAAGATATTGAAATATTGAAGAAATTAAGAAATAAAGTGAAATAAAAAGAAAGGAAATTTATGTCATTTAAAGACAGCGAACATCGCACATCCGAAGCCATGATAGGCGCGGATCCGATTGGCGATGTCAGGAGAGCGAAGCAGGGTAGTCTTAATCGCGAAATTCTATCAAGGGGTGTTAATCAAATGGATATCCCCAATTTAAAAAGGGTTTTTAAAGACCTCTTCGCCAAAACAGAAAAAAAATAATTTTATGGACGAAAATATTAAAAATATTATCGACTTGATCAATCAGTCAGCTTTAGATGATACAATCAAGACTATTTTAGTCAGGGATTTGCAGAACGAAGGGTTAACTGAATTTTTACGAGAGCAAATCAAAGTTTATTGCCTAGAGGGAATTAAACAGCTGGATGAGTTAGAAAAAGCACAAAAGATATTAGAACAGCCAAGTCAGCCAGCAGATCCAGCCTAACCAGGCTGGTTTTTGCTTTTTTATGGGAAATTTTGTAAAATAACCATATGAAATACAACGACTTAGACCAATCCACCAAAGTAATTTTGCAGGTTGTATTTGTATTTTTGGCTTTGGCGTTTTTGTGGGTAATTAGGGACATTATTCTGCTTTTAATAATCTCCCTTATTTTGGCTTCGGCTATGGAGCCTTTGGTGGACGCATTGCACGAAAAAAAAGTGCCGCGGGTGCTAAGCGTGTTTGTGGTTTACGTGGTTTTTTTGGGCGTGGCCGCGCTGGTTATTTATTTGATGATTCCGCCGGTAATTCAGCAGGTAAAAATATTACAGGACAATCTGCCGCGGTACGGCCAGGCTCTGCAGGCGCAGTTCGGGGGTTTGGATGTCCAGAGTTTTTTGCAAAACTTGCTTTCCGGTTTTAGCGGAGGCAACGTGGTGCAGAGCACTTTTGGCGTCTTTAACGGCGCGCTTAATGCCATCGCCGTGGTAATTATATCGGTCTATTTGGTGGCCGAAGAAAAAGGGATGAAAACTTTTGTGTCGTCGCTGTTGCCGGCACAGCATCAGGAATTTGCCTTGAATTTAATTATCAAAATCCAAAAAAAAATGGGCGGTTGGGTTTTGGGGCAGATAATTATCAGTTTCGGGATATTCTTATTTACTTACATCGGCCTGTTGCTGTTGCATGTCCAATACGCTTTGGTCTTAGCCCTGCTTTCGGGATTGTTTGAAGTGGTTCCCTACATCGGCCCGTTTATTTCCGCCATTCCGGCGATGTTTATCGGCTTTATTCAGGCTCCTTCCCTGGCCATTTGGGTAGCCGTTCTCTATTTGCTGGTGCACGAGGTGGAAGGGTATATTTTGGTGCCTAAGATTATGGAAAAAACTACCGATACTTCGCCCCTGCTCACTTTGGTGGCGTTGATGGTGGGCTATGAGTTGGCCGGCATAATCGGCCTGGTTATTTCCATCCCGATTGCCACGGCATTGACGGTGGCGGTTAAAGAATTATGGCCGAACGAGAAAGGATAAATATGAAAGATCCTGACAGGCCGGACCCGTTTGGGTTTGACGATGAGCTTCCGGCAGAACGAGATCCGGAGAAAAGGAATTTTAGAAGCCCCAAGCAAGAAGGAATGGGAGACACCCCGCCGGAGACTTTTTTAAAACCGGGCATGGAAGTGATAATTGCAGGGCAAGCCAAGAAATGGAAAGTTTCCGGACTTGTCCATAGGGGTTTTGACGAGCAAGGCGAAGGCTGGTTTATTTCTGTTGAAACAATACGCTTTGGCAGAAGAATAAAAGCGGCTTATCGTAAAGAGCTGATAGAAGGCTGGAATCAAGGCGGGGTTTAGGGCTTTAGCATTTGTTTAAAATCCCGATAAATTGTATAATAAAAGGGCTAGAAATAGCCTTTTTGTTTTGAAAGCGATACTAATATACGAATGCATGCGAATGATACGAATAATACTAATGCGCAATTCGTATAATCGGTATCATTAGTATGAATTAGTATATTAGTATCACCTTTATGGAAAAATTCTACATCACCACCACCCTGCCTTACGTAAACTCCGATCCGCATTTGGGGTTTGCTTTGGAAATGGTGCAGGCCGATGTTATTGCCCGTTATCACAAAGAAATTTTAAAACAGGAAGTGTTTTTTAATACCGGCACCGATGAGCATGGTCAGAAGATTTATGAAAAAGCCAAAGCGCAAAACCGCAACCCAAAAGAGTATTGCGATGAGTATGCCGAAAAATTCAGGCATTTAATGCCGGCTCTGGGCATATTGCCGGACATCCATTTTATTCGCACCACGGACCCCAGCCACATTTTCGCAGCGCAGGAATTTTGGCGCCGATGTTTTGACGGTGGAGACATCTATAAAAAAGTTTACAGGGTTAAATATTGCGTGGGCTGTGAGCTGGAAAAAACGGAGAGCGACTTAAACAGCGAAGGACAATGTTTAATCCATCCGCATTTAAAAATTGAGCTGATAGACGAAGAAAATTATTTTTTCCGATTTTCCAAATATGAAAAGCCGCTTTTGGAATTTTACGCAAAAAATCCCGAATTTGTGGTGCCGGATTTCCGCTTTAACGAAATTAAACAGTTTGTAAAATCGGGACTCCAGGATTTTTCCATTTCCCGCTTAAAATCAAAAATGCCGTGGGGCGTGCCGGTGCCGGACGACGGCGCCCATGTAATGTACGTCTGGTTTGACGCGCTGATAAATTACGTTTCAACGCTCGGCTGGCCTTCTGCGTTGCACCCTCTCCCTTTGGGAGAGGGTCGGGGTGAGGGTTCTTTGTTCGACGATTTTTGGGGAACTCACGAGCATCCGAATTGCATCCAAATCGCGGGCAAAGACAACCTCCGCCAGCAGTCGGCTATGTGGCAGGCCATGCTAATGTCCGCGGGCTTGCCGAATTCCAAACAAATTATCATCCACGGTTTTATAAACAGCGGCGGACAAAAAATGTCCAAATCTTTGGGCAACGTGGCCGACCCTTATCAGATAATGGATAAATTACAATCACTCGGCTTAACTAAAGAGCAGGCGACCGACGCCCTGCGTTATTATCTTCTTCGCGAAATTTCCACCTTTGAAGACGGAGATTACACCTGGGAAAAATTCGTGGAAAGCTACAATGCGGGCTTGGCCAATGGCCTTGGTAATTTAACGTCCCGGATTTTGAAGATGGCGGTAAACGCGGGAATCAGCCCTATCCGTCCTATTTTGTCCTATCGGTCGAATCGATTTTTGGACACCTACGAGCTCCAAAAAGCCGCGGACGCAATTTGGCAAAAAATAAAATCTTGCGACGAGTTTATTCAAAAAAACGAACCGTTCAAAGTCATAAAAATCGACAAAGAAAAAGCGGTAAAAGATATTCAATATCTGTTATCGGAAATTCATCAGATCGCGGCAGATTTAATCTCGTTCCTTCCCCAAACCAGTAACAAGATTTTAGCGGTGCTAAATGATCCAAAATTGGAAAATATTCCAAGATTGTTCCCGCGCATTGAGCTATAAATTACCATAGGCATATTCGTACGAATATGCCTATGGTTCAATCTTCAATCTTCAATCCAAAATGCTAATAGACACCCACGCCCACGTTAATTTTCAGGCTTTTAAGGACGACACAAAGGAAACTTTGCGGAGGGCTTTGGATAGTGGGACTTGGGTAATTAATGTGGGATCGCAGATTGATACTTCGCGGCAGGCCGTGGAGCTGGCAAATGAATTTAGCGAAGGGGTTTACGCGGTTGTCGGACTGCACCCCGAGCACACGCATTCGCAGTTTGTGGACGAGGAAGAAACGCATTTTAAAAGCCGCGAAGAAAATTTTGATTACGAGGCTTATCGAGAGCTGGCAAAAAATCCCAAAGTTGTGGGCATAGGCGAGTGCGGATTGGATTATTATCGTTTACCGGTTGACGTTGATCAGCATGTCGTCAAAGAAAAGCAAAAAGCAGCGTTCCGTTTGCAGGTTAAGCTGGCAAAAGAATTAAATAAAGTTTTGGTCGTCCACAGCCGACCGGCAAAGGACGATGAGTCATTGTATGATGATTTGCTTGAGATCCTTGATGAAGAAACCAACCTCTCTGCCCCTCAGCTGCATTCGGGGCATCTCCCCTCAATAGGGGAGAACTCCGTGGATGTCCGCGATACGGGCAAAACCGCGGAGCCTCTCCCCCGAGCTTGGGGGGAGTACCCAGCGAAGCGGGGGGAGGGGGTTGGAGCCGGCTTGAGATTTGAAGTCCATAGTTACACGGGCAGTCCTGAATACTTGCAAAAATTCCTTGACCGCGGCGCGTATGTGTCGTTTAACGGCATTATTACCTTTGACAAAACCGGCAATATGGAAAAGTTGGTAAAATTGGCGCCGGTTGATAGAATAATATTGGAAACCGACTGCCCTTATCTTACGCCGGTTCCCAATCGCGGCAAAAGAAATGAGCCCTCGTTCGTTAAATTTACAGCGGAAAAATTGGCGCAGATAAAAAATGTTTTATTCGATGAAGCGGCGGAATTTACGACCAATAACGCAAAAAAATTATTTCAGATTTAATCTTCGATACTTATTAAACGCACGGCCGTGCGTTTAATAAGCCAGCATATTTATGCAAAAGTATAATCATAAAAAAATAGAAGCCAAGTGGCAAGCCTATTGGGCAAAGAAAAAGATTTTTCAGGCCAAGGACTTTGCTAAGAAGCCCAAGAAGTATGTTTTGGCGGAATTTCCTTATCCCAGCGGCGAGGGGTTGCATATGGGGCATTTAAGGCCTTATGTGGCCGGAGACGTTTACAGCCGTTTTAAGCGGATGCAGGGTAATGAAGTGTTATACCCAATGGGTTGGGATGCTTTTGGTTTGCCCGCGGAAAATTATGCCATAAAAAAAGGCATCCATCCATCCGTTACCACCAAAAAAAATATCAGCAATGCAAAAAAACAAATGCAGTCTTGGGGGCTGTCGTTTGATTGGAGCCGGGAAATTAACACCACCGATCCTGACTATTATAAATGGACGCAGTGGCTGTTTTTGCAGTTTTACAAAGCGGGACTGGCTTACGAGGCGACCGGTCTTATCAACTGGTGCCCAAAAGATAAAACCGGTTTGGCCAACGAAGAGGTAATAGACGGCAAATGCGAGCGCTGCGGAACTGTCGTAGAAAAAAAAGAACTCCGCCAGTGGTATTTAAAAATTACCGCGTACGCGGAAAAACTTTTGGAAGGCCTAAAAAATCTTCCCCAGTGGCCGGAAGCGGTTAAGCTCCAGCAGGAAAACTGGATTGGAAAATCGGTTGGCGCGGAAATTTCTTTCGGAGTCATTCCGAGTGCAACCGAGGAATCTCTAAAACCAAATTTTTTGATTTTACACGGCCGCAACGGCTCGCCAAACAGCCACACATTTCCCTGGCTAAAATCGCAATTAGAATCCAAAGGCTATAAAGTCCAGGCACCGATGTTGCCGAATACAGACGAGCCAAACGATATTGAACAAACGGAGTTTGTGTTAAAAAATTGCGTTATCGATGAAAATACTGTTATCATCGGCCATTCTTTTGGCGGAATCGTAGCCTTGCGCCTGTTAGAAAAGGGGATTAAAGCCAAACAGGTGGTTTTAATGTGTACGCCATTTTACGGAAAATTTTTGGATAAAAAGTCCAGGCCGTCCGTGACCAGGGCATGCCAAAAAGGTTTTGATTTTAACAAAATCAAAACCAATGCCAAAAATTTTATGTTGCTTTATGACACAGGCGACTATGTAGTGCCGATGTCCGACGGCGAAGCATTTGCGGAAAAATTGAATGCAAATTTGTTAAAATTAAAAGGTCAAAAACCGCATTTGAGCGGTAAAACGGAACCGGAAGTTTTGCGAGCGTTGTTGTCCGATTATATGATTAAAGTTTTTACCACCCGCTTGGACACGATTTTTTCCGGGACTTTTATAGTATTAGCCCCGGAGCATCCGCTGGTAAAATTTATCACCGCCCCCGAAAGAAAAAATGCGGTAGAGCAATACATTGAGAAAACAAAAAAACTGTCCGACCAGCAGAGGCAGGACGTAAATTTGGAAAAGACAGGGGTGTTTACCGGATCATACGCTATAAACTCGGCCAGCGGGGGAAAAATGCCTATTTGGATTTCCGATTTTGTAATAGGCAGTTACGGAACCGGCGCCGTGTTTGCCGACGCGCACGATGAACGTGATTTTGAAATGGCAAAAAAATTTAACATTCCTTTGAAAGTTTCAATTAAGCCAAAAGACGAGGCATTGTGGGAGCAAGTAAAAAAACTTGAAACTTGTTTTTCCGACGAAGGGACATTGGTAAATTCCGGACAATTTGACGGTCTTACTTCCGCTGAAGCCCGCGACAAAATTTTGGAATGGCTGGAACAGAAGGGCTCGGCTAAAAAGAGAATAAATTACAAACTTCGCGATTGGGTTTTTTCCAGACAGAGGTATTGGGGCGAGCCGATTCCGATTATTCATTGTGAAAAATGCGGAATTGTGCCGGTGCCGGACAAAGATTTGCCGGTAAAATTGCCGATGGTCAAAAATTATCAGCCTACGGGAACTGGGGAGTCGCCTTTGGCCGCGGTCAGCAAATGGGTAAATGTAAAATGTCCGGTTTGTAAATCGTCGGCCAAGCGGGAAGCCAACACTATGCCGAATTGGGCGGGTTCAAGTTGGTATTGGTTAAGGTATACCGACCCGAAAGACAAAAAAGTGTTTGCCGATTTGAAAAAGCAAAAATACTGGACGCCCGTGGATGTATATTTTGGCGGGATGGAGCATACAACATTGCATTTGCTTTACAGCCGGTTTTGGAATTTGTTTTTGTATGATCAAGGATTGGTTACATCGCTCGAGCCTTATAATTTGCGCAAACCGCACGGAATTATTTTGGGTCCGGACGGCGATAAAATGTCCAAGAGCCGCGGAAACGTTGTCAATCCGCAAGATATCGTCGCTTCGCACGGCGCCGACACTTTGCGTATGTTTGAATTGTTTTTGGGCCCGCACGAAGACACCATTGCCTGGAATGACAAGAGCGTTGTAGGAGTGAAGAGATTTTTGGATCGCGTGTGGAATTGGGCAGTTCCGAGGGTAACCCTCGGGGAGCCCCAAAGCCGAGGGTTACCCTCGGAAAAAGTTGAACGCGCGTTAAATAAGCTTATCAAAAAAATTACCGAAGACATTGAAAATTTCCATTTTAACACCAGTATTTCGGCGTTTATGGAATTTTACAACGAAGTTAAAGACGAGACGGTGTCTACAGAATCGGTTAAGACGTTTTTAAAGCTCCTTTACCCGTTCGCGCCGCACATATCGGAAGAGTTAAACCAGCTTGTTGATAAAACGCGTGGCCACGCGAAAAGTCAACAATCATTGCAGGATGAAAAATGGCCGTTGTATGATCCAAAATTCGTAGTTGATAAAACCGTAGAAATCGTGGTTCAGATTAACGGTAGGGTAAAAGGCAAACTGGCCGTGGATGCCGGAAGCAGCCAGCAACAGGTAAGCGCAAAAATTTTGGAATTGGATCCGGTAAAGCAGGCTTTAATCAACGAAACCATAAAGCGCACGATTTTTGTGCCGGACAGGCTGATAAATTTAGTTATCTAAAGGAAAAAGGCTGGGACTGCAATTAGCGGGAATCGGCCCAGCCTTTACTTCGAGCTTTTATCTTTTAGAACTTGCACTATCTGATACAGAGGCATCCCGAGGTCGTTTTCTAGGACGTAGAGTATAGCTCTAATCTTCTGCGGCTGTAAAGCGTCCATGGCTTCATCCATCAGTTCCACTCCGACCGCGTCCTTTTTCGCTTTATCGGTCTGTGTGCGGTGGTCGATTTTGGACCTGATTTCATTAACGATTTCGACGTTGGGGTTAACTGTCTCTTTAAGATATTTAAAGAACCCGAAGTAGCTTACCGGTCTTTTTTCCACGGCGCCCTCCTTTTGGCACCTTAAACTTGAACCTAAATTTGAATTTTGTCAAGTAATATTATGCTTATAATTGACTATAAAAAAAAGCATCATAAAAAAATAATTGATGCCTGTGTTTTGGCTTTAAGAAAAGGGAAAACCGTGGCTTATCCCACGGATACAAGTTATGGCTTGGCCGCGGATGCCTGCAACATTAAAGCCGTAAAAAAACTTTTTCAAATAAAAAAGCGGGGTTTTAATAAACCCGTGCATATTGTGGTGCCTTCGGCGCCGTACGCGAAAAAAATTGCGCGGTGGAATCCGGTCGCGGAAAAGTTATCACATACATTTTGGCCGGGAGCATTAACATTAATATTACCTTTGGTAGGGGAGGGTTTAAAACCCTCCCCTACGATGAAGAAATTGTCGGCCAACACCGGGACAATCGGTCTGCGCATGCCAAAAAATCAAATCGCGATGGATTTGGCAAAATTTCTCGGCCGCCCAATAACCGCGACCAGCGCTAATTTATCGGGTCAGATTGATTGTTATTCTGTTGGCGATATCATCGCGCAATTTAAAAACCAAACATACAAGCCCGACATTATTATCAACGCCGGTAAACTGCCCAAACGCAAGCCTTCCACCATGGTCCGCATCGTCAATGGCGAAATAAAAATTTTGCGCCGCGGTCCCATTAGTGAAAAACAAATAAAATCTCTACTAAATACGAAACTTAAGTTTAGTATTTCGTATGTTTAGTATCCTTTCGTATTTAGTAGAATCTTTATGTCAGAGCTCCTAAACTTCCATCTCCCCAAATATTTTTCCAAAAGCCTGCGCAAGGAAATGGGCGAGCTTTACGCGTCGTCAACCATTTCCAATTTCGCGCTGGCGGTAACCAGCCTGTTTGAACCGATTTTTTTATACCACGTCCTCGGATTTACAGTGCCCCAGGTTTTGCTTTTTATGGCCGTGGTCTACGCCGTTTATATTGTGATGATTCCGTTTGGCGGAAAGTTTGCCAGCGCCTACGGCTACCGGCACAGCATCGCTTTGTCCGTGCCCTTCCAGATTTTTTATTGGCTGGCGCTTTTGGCCAGCATCGGGCACCCGATGGCCGCATTTTTAGCCGCGCCGATTTTAGCTTTACAAAAATCTTTTTATTGGCCGGGCTTTCATTCGGTGATGGCCTATTACGGGCAGACCGAGCAGGTTGGGCGGGAATTCGGCGCCATATATTCTTTGGAAAATCTCTCTTTGGTGGGCGGCCCGTTAATCGGCGGGATTTTTGCCCAGTATTTTGGCATGCCGTCGGTGTTTTTATTGGCCGCGATTATTTATTGTTTTTCAGCGGTGCCGATACTGCTTGCCGCCGAAGTTTTTGCGCCAAGGAATTACACTTTCAGGCAGACCTGGGAACTTTACAAAACATCTCCCAAAAAATTTCTGGGCTATTTGGGTTTTGGCGATGAGCTTTTGGTTTTAACAATCTGGCCGATTTTTATTTATTTGATTGCAACGGATTATAAAGATACCGGTTTGCTCGCGGCGGGGGCAAGTTTGGTGGCCACGGTAATTGCGCTTTTTTTGGGTAAAATCAGCGACACGTACACAAAAAGGGTGATGGTAAAAATCGGCGCGTTTTTTAACGCCATCTTCTGGCTTGGACGGTTTTTTTGCTCCAACTTTATTACCACTTTTACCGCCGACAGTTTATCGCGAACGAGCCGCGAAACTCTGTTTATTCCACTATCTACTTTAACTTATCTCCGCGCCGAACAGACTCACGTGGTGCCGTACGCGGTATTTTTTGAGCAGTCCCTGGCCATCGGTAAACTTAGCGCCTGCCTGCTCGGCGCCCTATTGTTTTATCTTACCGGCAATTTTATGGTATTATTCATAGTAGCCGCGGGTTACAGTTTGCTTTATATGTACATATAGCGATTTAATATGTTAATAGCTGTTTTAGTGCTCGGATATGGGTTGATTTCTGTTATTTTTATCGCGTTACTTTTCTATTTTGTAATTTTGTTGGATTCTACCGTTGGCAATTTTGATTTTGCAAGCAGTAAGCTTGCCGTAAATCAAGTGGTTGATATTATTAAACGGCGATCTTTGGAGAGCGGAAGTTTTTACGATTTAGGAAGCGCCAGGGGAAAATTCGCCGTCCGGATTGCCCGAAAATTTTCCGGGCTGAAAATTTACGGTTTTGATGATAGCTGGTTTAGGGTTTTTTGTTCAAAAACCAGGTCGGTATTTTTGAAAAATTTAAAATTTAAGAAACAGGATATTTTTAGTGCCGACATTTCATCCGCCGATATCATTTATCTATATTTGCCGCAGGAGCTGATGCCGGCCCTGCAAATTAAATTGCGAAAAGAATTAAAACCCGGAAGCCTAATTATCAGCAACTCAGTAAGTTTCCCCGGCCTGGAGCCAAGCGAAATTTTAATCACGAACAAGCGCAGGCCGGATTTCCAAAAACTTTTCATTTATCAGATTGTTTAAACCAATGCAAAAGCAAAAACCACAAATTAAATATCAGAGCCTGAATTTATAAAAAGTAGCGCACAGGTTTATCAGATGTCTTTTTTTGGCGTCATCCTGAACCCGTTATCAGTAAAACAAAGCGGGTGAAGGATCTAGTCAAGGGTTAAGAGATTCTTCGTCGGATGCACTCCTCAGAATGACGCCACTTGACTAATTAATGCAACTTAATTTATTAATCACAAAAAAATGAACTACCCAAACATTCAAGCCGAAGACTTGGCAGTTTACGAAATTATTAAGCGCGAGGAGCAGAGGCAAAAAGAGGGGATAGAACTCATCGCCAGCGAAAATTATGTTTCAAGGGCAGTGCTGGAAGCCATGGGTTCCGTCTTAACAAACAAATATTCCGAGGGTTACCCTGGTAAAAGATATTATGGGGGCAATGAGGTTATTGACCAGGCGGAAACTTTGGCAGTCAATCGCGCCAAGAAACTTTTTGATGCCGAACACGTTAATGTCCAGCCGCTTTCCGGCTCGCCCGCTAACTTGGCGGTTTATATGGGTTTGTTAAATCCCGGTGATAAAGTCCTCGGTTTTTCTTTGGATCAGGGCGGGCATTTGTCGCACGGGCATCCTTTAAATTTTTCCGGTAAACTTTACACTATAATTCCGTATTTTGCCAAAAAAGGCACGGAAATTATAGATATGGATGAAGTCGAAGAAATTGCAATGCGCGAAAAACCAAAAATGATTTTAGCGGGTTTTTCCGCCTACAGCCGGGATTTGGACTGGAAAAGATTCCGTGAAATTTCCGATAAAGTCGGCGCGTTTTTGTTTGCCGACATTGCCCACATTGCGGGTTTAATCGCCGGCAAGCAATTGGAAAATCCTGTACCGATTTGCGACGTGGTTTCCACCACCACCCACAAAACTTTGCGCGGCCCTCGCGGGGCTATGATAATGTGCAAGGAAAAATTCGCTTCCGCGATTGACAAAGCCGTTTTCCCCGGCGTTCAAGGCGGCCCGCATGACCACATTAACGCGGCCAAAGCCATTGCTTACGGTGAAGCCTTAAAGCCGGAGTTTGCCAATTATGCCAAACAAATAATAAAAAACGCGCAGGCATTATCATCGGCATTACAAAGCAGGGGATATCGCATAGTTTCCGGCGGCACGGATAACCATTTGATGCTGGTAGATTTATTCGGCAGTAAGCAAATTACCGGCAAGGAAGCTGAAAAAACTTTGGAGCACGTGGGCATTTCTATCAACAAAAATATGATTCCTTTTGACCCGCGCAAGCCAATGGATCCTTCGGGGATTAGGTTAGGCACGCCGGCGCTTACGACCCGCGGATGTATGGAAGTTGATATGGAAACCGTTGCTGAATTGATGGATGCTGCTTTAATGAGCCGCACCGATGAAAACAAGTTATCCAAAATTCACGGACAAGTCAAAGAATTTTCCCTAAAGTTCCCGGTTCCTGGAATTGAATAAAATAACGTAATACTCGCTAAAACCACGGCCGCGGTTTTAGCGAGTAAGTTAAATTATGCTTATTGATATTGTTATTTTGCCCCCTGAATCAATAAGGGCGAAGGTTGGTAAAAAAATTAGCTTCGTAGCAAAAAATTATCCCCACAATTACGTCGTGGATAATATTAAGCTGATTCCGCATTTAAGTTTGTTCCATTTAAGGATTTTAAAATCAAAGTTAGACAAGCTGGAGCAAATGGTAGAAACGGTCGTTGGAAAATATAAATCATTCCAATTAAAGTCCGTTGGTTTTGTCAAATACGATAAAGATTTAGTTTTGCAATTTAGGATTTCGAAGCCGGCCACCCTTTCTAAATTAAACAGAGATATTATCCAAAGGTGTCATAAGTTTAGGACAGGAGAGTTATTATCGTGGTACAAAGATTATCCTTTTCCAAGGTTAGACAAGCTATATATAAAAAAGTACGGCTCCTATTGGTCTACAGGCAAGAATTTTGACCCACATTTTACTATGGTTAAATATAAGTTCGTTGATGATGGATCGAGGATGACTAAGAAGATGGGTAATTTTGGTTTTAAATTTTTGGCTGACACCGTCGCTGTGTGCGAGATAAATAAGCACGGGCAAGTAATAAAAATTTTAAAAAAATTTAAACTTAAAGCTTAAAACTCCCATACTACTTTCGTATGGGAGATACTATCTCGGTTGTATCATAATCACAGATGGATTCGGATTTTTATTTTAGACAACAAAAATTGCTGGCTGGCCGTAAATGGTACCGGCGGTTTTGGGAATTATGGGGGCTGTATGGGGTGGCGGTTTATTTTTTGATAGGCGCGGTTTTTTTATTTTGGACCGGGGGTTGGAAAATAGTTTTGTTGGCCGGGTTTTCGGGGATAGTTGCCCGCTACCTGGTTTGTGAATTAATCATCCGATTTTACAAAAAACCTCACCCTTACCAAAGCTTGAATTTTAACGTTCCGACATCATGGTTGTTTTCCCGTCAGGATAAAAGAAGTGATGCGTTTCCGTCACAACATACTACAACAGCCGCGGCAATTGCCGTCGTGTTTTGGCTGTTTAGTCCAGTTTGGGGCGCCGTGGCAATGGCCGCGGCCATAATTATTGGCATAGCCAGAATTATTTTGGGTTATCACGATATTTGGGATGTGGTCGGCGGTTTATTTATCGGAATGTTATCCGGTATTGTTTTAGTTTATTGCCTGTTTTTGGTTTTTTCCAGATAACAAAAAACTCCAAAGCGCTTGGAGTTTTTTGGTGGCCGAGGAGGGAGTCGAACCCTCATGCCGTTAAGCGAACGATTTTGAGTCGTTTGTGTCTGCCATTCCACCACTCGGCCGA
>CAZQFQ010000022.1:0-21747 GCA_964592725.1 uncultured Candidatus Saccharibacteria bacterium
CTAAAAGTCCGGTTTTTATTCTTAAGAGTCCGGTTTTCAATTTTTCCCAACAGGGTGCTATGTTCTAAGGCTAGAAACAAATACCAACAGCTTAAGGGCAAGGGGGTTTAATGAAAAACGGTCTGATTGTCTTGTTCGTAATCTTCCGCGCTTGGACTTTAGCCGAAGCGCAAACCGTCAATCAAATCAACACCGAAACCGAAGCCGGCACTGATGGCAGCGGGAACGATTTCATTTCCCAATACGTATTTTTTGACCATAACGTGCAGGGAAAAGCGGTTGGGCTTTCTGCTCTCGGCAGATACACCAACGTTCAAGACAGCGTCCATCGCGGAGAATTTGGCTTGGGTCCCAACTTTCACTTCAAAAAAGGATTCCTGAATACTTACCTCGGCGGGACTACTGACCAAAGACTGATGCTGGCCGTCGTGGGCAGTTTTTCTCTTCCCGGGGGTTTGAGTTTTGTCGGCATCTCTGATCCAAAAGTACCGATTGTCAATTTTCTAAATGGAACCAGGCAGACGACAACCTGGTATCGTAAGGTTTGGGTCGGAAAAGGCTCTTTTTGGTTTCGCTGGGAAGATTTGCACGTTATCCGGTTCGGCGAAGCTTTCTCTCGCATAGGCGGCGAAGTGAGGATCCACCCTGCCAAAGTTGTGGAGTTATACGGCAACCCATTCTTTGACAGCATAAGCGGTAAAGTAGGTTTCCAAGTAGGGGTTCGTATCAAACTCCTATAAAGCCTGTCAACAAGATGGGCACCTTCTCGCAACGAGAAGGTGCCCATCTCAACATAAAAATATTTTAGCTTCACATCAAACTAATTTTTTGCCGGAACACCCTGGAGCCAAGCAAGCCCAAACAAACCTTTTAAAATATTTGCCAGCGCGGAGCTTTCTATGATTACTCCCATTAGGCCGGGCTGTTTTAGGAGGGCCATTACGACTTTGTTTTCGTAGATGTTTATTTCCCCGCCAAAGTCCTTAATAAACGGCAATTGCTCCGGTTTTATCCAGCGGTAATCGGTAAATTTAAATGAACCGCGATAATCTTTCATCCAGTCTCTGCCTTGCGGCGTGTCCAGCATTAAAATTCGCTCGTGGATGTTGCGCAAACTGCGCTGGCGGTTATAATTTTTGCCCCACTGGCGGAATTCGGGAATATCCCAGCCTTCAATATCAAGTATGGATAAAATTTCTTCTTTGGATTCAAGAGTTTCTTCATAAATAACTTTTACCCCGGCCACGCCTTCCTGAAAACGAACTACCGGCTTTTCCGCGACTTTATAAAGTGACACCAAATCGGGCAAAATTGCCTCGGCGTCTTTTAACCTCCGCTCCCATTGGTTTTTGCGGTTTTGGATATATTGCACCAGCCGGCGCGGATGCTGGACCGTGTATTTAATTTTTTTTCCCTCACCCGAAGCGCGCAAAACCAAACCCTGCTCGCTCAATTTTTCCAAAATCGGATAGCCAAACGTCCGCGTCAACCCAGCCTTCCTGGTAATTTCCGTCACCGTAGCCGGCCCCAACTCCAAAAGCGCGTGATAGATGGAGGCTTCATGCTTGTCTAAACCTAAATTTAACAAAGGGTTTTGCATAATTTCTTTATGGGCGGCATAACCATCCTATACGGCGTCATTCTGAGGCCGAGTGCATCCGAGGCCGAAGAATCTCTTTCTACCCATGATGAGATCCTTCGCCCGCTAAGTTTTACTGATGATGGGCTCAGGATGACGCCATTATAATGCTATTTCCACTTTTTGTCAATAATTACTTACACTCATATATTTTTTTGCATAAATGCCCTTTTTATGGGCTAGCTAGCATATAATTTTGATACTTAATATTTACGTTTTAATACATTTTGATATACTCCTAAGTTCCAATACGGGACAGAAAGGAGAAACCATGGTTTTGGCATTCATGTTGGACACGCCGCAAGGCTTAAAGAATGCCTTAGAAACAGCGGATTACCTGATTCAGAAATGCCCCGAACTGACCAAGGGGGCTACTCCTGACGAAATCAGATTCATCCTGGAACACATCAAGCAATGCATCATGGTACGCACCAAGAGCAAGGAATTAGAAAGTCGACGCACGTTCGCTCTCTTTACCTTCGCTACCATCAACGAAGGCAGGGAGGAGACCATCGGAACTTTCAAACAATTGCTCGACTCATTGAACCTCTGCCATGGCGAGCTTGCCAACGTCTTGGTGCTCTTCCGGGATATGTGGGAAAAATGGCCAAACCCGCAAATGGGCTTGCTCGCTTTCGGAGTCGGCACCTACGGAGGCCGCAGAATAGGCGAGATATTCTTCATCAAGTAGGCGAACAACGGAGATAATTATGATAACGACGACGCTCAAACTTTATCTCGGCTACGCACTGGCTGTCATCCTGGACTTCTACAAAAACGATATCCAGGGCAACAATACGGCCATCGCAAACGACCGGGAAAACTGGCTCGGCAAAAATCCTCATCCTGCCACCGATGAGGAGCACACGGTCGAAGCGGTAATCTTTGACCGGCATGAACACTACTGGAAAAACAAGCCGACAAATAATTCGGCTCTTGATGACTTAGACCGATACTATCGGCTTAGTCATTTTACCGACGACGAAGCTATGACAACCATCGAACAGAATGGTTGCCTGCCAGCAACCTACTGGCCGCTGCTATGCTTCGGCTACCAGCACCGCGACTACTTCAAGCAGGTCAAGCACAACGGAAAATGGCTGATTGCTCCTGGACAACTCATTCCATTTGAGCAAATGGTTACCGAACTCTTTCCGAGGAACGAACACTTTACGCTTGACTCAAGAGAGCACCTGGAATCAGCTGTCCGGACTTACGGCGCCCGCAAAATCCTGCGAGTGGACGGCCATAAATTCCAGATGCCGATTGAAAATTTTCTGCAAAAACTGCCGATCGACATGATTCTGACAGTTAAACTGGGCCTGCCGGCCGCGGTCGACACCGAATTTCGCAGCGCCATCATCTGGCACTATGGCGAATCGCGCTACCCTCGCGTACTCGGAATCCGTCCGTAAAGGAACAACTATGACAAGGCTAACATCAGCCGAAACCGCCGAACAACTGCGGAAGGTCCAAGATCTCTCCGCCGTCACGCTACAACACGCCAGCGCATCTTCTTTGGACATTATTCTGGCTGATCCAGAAGCATACCAGGATAGATACGAAAAATTCCTCCAATACTTTGTGTCGCAACACAGCGACACACTGACGGTCACCACAGACTTTGACCTGGCCTGGAAAAAAGCTGTAGCCAAAGCAAACTTGAGCCGCAGATGCCCCCATGCCACCCGCACATTCCTCAACAACACACTTCCGCCACACCCTTCGGGCAAACAGGAAACGGTTGTTTATCTCCGTGATACCGCAGAAAACGACACGACCGAATCCTTATTCCTGTCATTAAGGGAAAACGAGCGCTTTGCCCACCCTCTGACCATAGTGGCTATCCTTGAGCAGCATCACAACAGCCCCCAGTGCGACGATATGCCTTATTGCCATTTTTTTGCCAGTACCATATGGCAAGACAAGCACGGCAAGCTTTGGGTACTGGATGTTTACTGCGCTGACGGCGAAAAATTTTTCTACATCCGATCGGCTGGAGCATCCGACGAACTGGAGTGGGGATCCCCCAGGAAGCTCGCCGTCGTCGCCAAGTAGCAAACAACCATACAACAAGGAGGAAAAACTATCGCAAAAAACAACAAAGGCACGCGCCGCGCACGTGCCTTTTCTTTTTGTTTTTTCATCCCTCCCTAACCCTCCCCCTCAAGGGGAGGGAAAAAAATACAAAATCCCGCCTCTTGCGAAGCGGGATAAAATTTTTACTTTATTTGACCAAGCCTTCTAACTCACTTAAGTCTAAAGGCACCTTGGCTTTTTCAGATACAATTTTTAAATATTTAAAAATAATTTTGTTAATTTGGCGGAGCTCCAAATATCGCTTATCGGAAAGTTCAAGATAATTTTTTACTGATGAATCCAAAGCGCCCATTTGATGCTCCAATTTCTCCAATCTTAAATCGACCTTATTGGAAAAAATACCGATCGCTTCCAAAATTTGCTCAGTATTTTCCTTAATTAAAGCCACATCCAATTTAACGCTGGATACTTCCGTCATTATTTGTCTATTTGTTGGTTCTTTTTCAGCCATAAAATTTCCTTAATCACTCTGTCAGTATAGAAAACAAAAAAACGCCTGTCAAATCTCAATCAAAACCCCGCCTCTTGCGAAGCGGGATTTAACTTTATACTTTACACTTTCTACTTTTAACTCTACAAGCCCTTTACCTTAACTTTTTTAGTCTTTGCCTTAGCGGCCTTGGGAATAATAACTGTAAGAATTCCATCTTTCAAATCCGCCTCAATGCTTTCGCTCTCGATATCAACCGGAATAATTACCGAGCGGGAAAAATTTCCCCAGTAGCATTCCTGGTAAAAGTAATCGTCCTGCGGAATGTTCTCGTCTTTTCTGCGCGCCCCTTTAATAGTCACCATATCGTTGGCCACGGTTATGTCTATGTCTTCGGGACGGACGCCGGCTATGGTGGATTTGATAATAACATTGTCCTTGGTCTGATACATATCTATGTTCAGTTGGCCTTCAAAGTCGTTAAGCCATTCCTCGTTGCCTTCTTTGGCTTCGCCGTTTTGCGCTTGCCTGGGCACTTCATCCCGCGCCACCACAGGCTCAACAACTTCTTCCTCAATTACCATTTCCTGATCCACGGTTTCTTCGTCATCCGGAGCCAATTCCTCGGTCAGGCTTTCTTCCTGGACTTGTGAAACAGGCTGGGTTAAAACCGTATCGTCGGTCACATTTCCCCCCATTATCTTCCCAAAAAACGATGTTTTCTCTTTCTTCGCCATAAATTTTACGTTAAATAATTGTCAAAATTTTTGTCAAACATTACTCTCCAATTATCCTTATATTAACCCTTTGATAAAATTACGTCAAACCCCATAATCAGATTTTTTGCCGGGCGTCAACCCTCCGTGCAACAGCTTTAAAACACCTCGCCGAAAGCTTTTTTTACGGCCAAAGTAACGGCACTGCCGTCCTGAAACACTTTAAGTCTCTCGGAATTTTGTTTTAATGATTGTCTAAAAGCCGACGTCTTAAGTTCTTGCTCAACTGTAGTCGCCAGATTCTGTGGCCGGCTGATAACCAGCTTACGTCCCGATAAATAGGCAAGATTTTTTTCTTCCTGCCCGGGCAAAGTGTAAGTTACTACCAGAGGCAAATTCCATCTTAACGATTCCGCGGTGCTCAAGCCGCCGGGCTTGCCCACAAAAATATCCGCGATGGCATATAGCTCGTCCATGGGCTGATAAAAACTTAAAGGCAAAACATCGCCATAATTTAAATTTTTGATTTTCTGATAAAGCTCGGCGTTCTTGCCGCAAACAAAAATTATTTTTGTATTTTCCAATTTGGCTAATTCCGCTAAATCTTTTTCCTTAAAACCCAATCCCAAACTTCCGGTGCCGATCAAAACAACTTTTTCCGATGCCATGATGCCGAGTTTTTGTTTTACCGATGATACGTCAACAATTGTTTGCGGTTTTAAGGTTATTCCACAGACAAAAATTTTGGCTGATAATATGCCAAGTGCAACCATCTCCTGTTTTTGCTCATCGGTGTTAACCAAATAAAAATCAGCCTGGCCGTAAAGCCAATATTTATGCAGATGGAAATCCGAAAACGCTATGCCAAATAAACCATTGTACAACTTTTGCTTTTTTAGATAAGCGACCACGGCCGAAGCGGCGGTTTGCGTGCTGATAATAAGATCCGGTTTAAAATCATCTATGTAGCTTTTGGCAAGCTTATAATTAAACCCGGCGATAAAAGTCCTAAGCGGTAAAATCGGATAATGTCCCCACCGATAAAGCCAGCCCCACAAGAACGGCAGGCGGCGGTTGATAAACTGATGCGCGGCCGTGACATATTTTTCAAAAACCCCCATCTGCACTTTTCCGATATCCGCCAGCCTAGCCTCATACCCGGCCTCGGTTAAATAGTAACCGAAGTTTTCGGCAATGCTTTTGTGTCCCAGCCCTACGGAGGTGTGGAGAATTAAAATTTTTTTATGATTAACCATAATTTTTTGTTGATAAAATTCGTGGCCACGAGTTTTATCAACATTACTGTTTTCCGTGTAGTTAGCCGATTCATCTGCCGTTAATTTTCGGCTGTTAACTAAAATCTTCCCATAAATGGACGGCCTACGACTTTGAAATATTTAAGGAATTTCTTCTAACCGCAACCATAATAACAAAAGTCGCGTTGGTTAAAACCAGCGAGGCCGGATATAGCCAGGTAGTGAGATTTAAAGATTGCAGGGCAAAAATCGCCAGGGACCACTTTACAACGCTTAAAAAATATTCCATCAAAGTTTCCTGGCTGGGATAAAAATAGGATTTTCGGAAGGTGGGCACAAAGGCCAGGCCATCCGAAACCGTAACCAGAATAACCGCCGACAAAGGATTATTGGTAAGCCGCCATAAAATAATGCCGAGGAGCGCTCCAAGCAAAGCCGCCCAGTCAAGAATTTTTATTTCCACATCTTTCCGGCTAAATGCTATACCAGCTATAAACAAAGCAACCGCCGCGCTGGCGCCCGTCACCAAAGCCCCCCAGCCGGCAAACTTTGCAATTTGCGCGAAACAGGCCGTTGCCTCAATCACGCCCCAGGCCAGCCACGAAAAAGCATGCGGTTTTGTCCTGCGCGCGAATAAATCACGCAAGTAAGGAGAATACCCCACAAAACCGACAAAGGTGGCTATTATACTTAAAACTATTTTATAATCCATTAAGGCCGAAACGATTTTACTAAAGCGTCAAGCTCTTTATTACTCATCAGTTTTTTTTCTAAAACTATTTCACGGATGGTTTTGTTGGTTTTGACGAATTCTTTAACCAAAACACTTACGGCATCATAACCCAGCTTGGGAGTCAGCAAAGTGGCATAAGCCGTGGATTTCTCCAAAAGTTCTTTACAGCGCGCGCGGTTGGCTTTAATGGAAACCACGCAACGTTTGGTAAACTGCTCCAATACTTCGCTGGTGAGCTTTAAACTTTGCAGTAGGCGGTCGGCAATGGTCGGGAACATTACGCCCAATTCCAACTGGGCGGCGTGGGCGGAATGCTCAATACTCAAATTGTTTCCGGAGATCAAAAAGTACAGCTGATTTACGGTTTCCGGCAAAATTGGATTAACCTTCCCCGGCATTATGGAAGATCCTTTTTGCAGTTCGGCAAGCTGAATTTCCCCAAATCCGCCGCGCGGGCCGCTGGAAAGAAGTCTTAAATCGCTGGCGATTTTGGAACAATCCAAACACAACGCCGTTACTGCCTGTGAAATCGCCAAAAAATCCGTCTGGCTGCTGGTTTGGGACATTAAATTTGCCGCGGGCTTAAACTGCTGGCCGGTAATTTTATTTAATTCCCGATAAACCGCTTTAATATATTTTGGCTTGGCATTTACCGAGTTGCCAATTGCGGTGCCGCCTAAATTTAAGGTTTTGCTGAAGCCTGATACCAATTTGATTTTTTCCCCGTGCCAGCGTATTATGGCGGCATACGAGGCAAACTCTGCTCCCAGGGTAGTGGGGATGGCGTCCTGCAAATGTGTACGCGCCAATTTTACCACACCCGCAAAACTTTTGGATTTTTTTTCTAAAGCGGCCGCGAGTTTCTCTAAAGTCACTGTTAAATCCTGGATCAACGATAAAGAGGCAATTTTAATGGCCGATGGGTTGGCGTCATTCGTGGACATACTGCAGTTTACATGGTCGTTGGGGTGAACTACAACTTCCCTCCCCCTCTGGGGGAGGGTTAGGGAGAGGGTTTTGCCTCCATTTAATATCTCCGTCGCCCTGCTTGCAATCACCTCATTGACATTCATATTGGTGGATGTTCCCGCCCCGCCCTGAAGCGCCCGAAGCGGGAACTGATCTTTCAATTTCCCAGCTAAAATTTCATCACAAGCTTTAACAATAGCATTTTTTATCCCGCGGCTAAAATTCCCAGCCTCGCAATTGGCAATCGCCGCGGCTTTTTTTACCTTAACCAAGGCCGAAATAAATTCCTTATGCACTTTATAAACGTCAAAAGGAAAATTCTTTAAAGCTTTTTCCGTCTCCTCACCGTAGTATTTTTTGAGCATAAAATTATTTGTTAATGAAAAAATTTACACTTTGATAAAACATGCTTACCGCAAAATATAAAAAAACAAGGGAAAAAACTTTAAATATTATTGGAACTACGCGCGGATTGGAAAGTAATTTCCTGAAGCCGGAGAATAAAAATGCCACGATTACTGTAGAAATCAACCACCCGATTTCCACCAGCAACAAAAACAAAAATTGTCCGTAATGGATTTTTTGGCCCAACAAAATCGCTTTGGGGACGCACACGGTTATCCAAAATGTCCACAACACTCCGTTGGCCAAAATCATTGCTGAAATTTTTCCCAGCCCGAAATAAACTTTTTCGTCGGTATCAATTCTGCGAATTTTCCAAATAGACCAGGATATCCAAATTAAAATGCCGGCGCCGATAAGAGAAAGACCCATAAAAAATGACTGTGAAAGACCAAAAGATGACAAGACCAACAAACTCACGAGCGCCACCATAGTTTCGGTAAACATCGCCCACAAAATAATCCTAAAACTTCGCAAAAATCCCGCCTGCAATATTTGGGTAAAGGTCGCAGCCAAAACCGGACCGGGAATCACCCCTCCAATTAACCCTAAGATTAGCGCACTGATTATTTGATCACTCATAAAAATTTATCCGTGCGACAAAAGCAAGATGGAAATTATGGCCGTGAGGATTCCGAGCATGCCGATTAAATTTAGTTTTTCACTGAAAATTATAACCCCAATCAGCACTGTGGCCATAAGACTCATCACCGACCAAATTACGCCGACAATGGAGAGCTGATTTTTTTGCAAAATCGCCGGTAGCCAGGCAAATGTTCCCAGCGCGTAAGCGCAGAGGATTAAGCCGACCGTGCCCGGCCTTGGGTTTATAGAAAATTTTTTTGAAAAATATTCGCCGACCGCGAAAAACAAAGCCGAGAGAATTAGCCAAAAAATATAGTTTATTGATAGTAATGATTTCATATTTGGAATCGTCAAATAATTTCGTCGCGAATTTTCATCCAGATTTTTCCTACCATATTCTGCCCGTTGCCGTTTGGCCCGATTCCCCAAAAACCGTCTATCGGGGAATTTTCGATGATTTGACGGTTGCCGGATCTTTTTAATGCTTCCCTCACATCTATATTTTGTTCGGCCTTGGCTCTAAATATTTCTTCCATTACCGCGACTTTTTCCTGATGCCAATTTTCGGGCATATGTTGTTTATTTTCAATCGAAATCTGCTTGGCCGCTTCGGGGCTGGGAGCCTCCAATATTTGCGCGCTGATGTCAGGTCTGGCCGCCGAAAACTTTTTCCATTGGAACGCGTGTTCGGCAGTTGGAAATTTAATTCCCCAGATATTTACCCGGTGAGCCGAAAAACTATCAAACGGATGAAAAGCCGGGGTAAAAAAATACACCGCCTTGTCCGTTTCCTTATTTAACCCGTCGCTTGAGGTTGGATACATAAAACAGTTGTATTATAGACCATTTTTCGGCTATAATAAATACCAGCTGCAACTTGCCGTGGAGAGGTCGCATAGTGGTCTAGTGCGCTGGTCTCGAAAACCGGTAGGGGCGCAAGCTCCTCGTGGGTTCAAATCCCACCCTCTCCGCCAAATTGGCAAATTTGAGCTGGATAGAATAGAACTACACATATGAAAGAAATAACACTTCACAAACAATGGATTGTCAAAGCCCCAATCGGGGATGTTTCTAGAATAATGACCGACTTTGAAAAACTACCAGAGTATTTCCCCAAAGTTGCAGAATCAGTACAAATTAATAAACGAGATGGAAATAATTTAGAGATGGAAGCAACCATAAAATCATTCGGTAAAAAATTTAAAGTAAAAATGAAAACCAAAATCCTCCCTGGGAAAGGTTTCATTTCGGACAATGATAGTTATCAGTTTGGGACTTCTGGACATGAAGAATTGTTGCTTTCCGAACATCAAGGAGGAACACTAATTGACTACGTCTATCAAGTTACTATTCATAAGGCATGGCTACGTATAATTGCAACGCCACTTATCAAATGGTATTCGATGAAGGCTTGGGAAAAGGCAGTTATAGACGAACTAAGAAAGATACTTGAGAAGTAGCGATTCCGATTTTGGAATTTCGAATCATCCTGGCCTTTCCCTGTAAATCATTTTCAATAAACTTTGACTACAAAACTTGGCACATCGAAATATTCTGGATTTTCTTTGTAAATTCGGCGCAATTCGGGCACAATCTCATTTATTCGGGTAAAGCTAACGGTTTTGTGGAATACCATCGGTTCAAAGTTCCACCAGCCGTCACCGCCATGAACCATTCGCCAAAAGCTCGGCTGTCATGGCGCAGCCAAAAAATTAAACCCCCAATTTGGGGGTTTTAAATTGCTGACAAATTTTGGCAAAAACTTTTGCGATGGACTTTGGATAAACCATTTTGCAAAATCATCGTGCGATGGAATAACGTGCCGTAGCCTTTGTGCCGGGCGAAGTTGTAGATTGGATATTGCTGATGGAGCTTTCGCATTAAGTCGTCACGATAAACTTTAGCAATTATTGATGCCGCGGCTATTGAAAGGATTTTATTGTCACCGTCCACCACCGCTTCCTGCTCTATATTTAAATCGGGAATGGTAAATTTTCCATCTATGGCAAGAAGATGCCTGCCTTTGTAGCGCAGACCCCTGGCCTGCTTTTCCCGCTTGGGCAGGCCGAGGGCCTGCGCTACATCCCTATGCGCATATTCGTACGAATATGCCTTAAGCAGCATTTCCACGGCCTGTTTCATTGCCAGCAGGGTTGCGTTGTGGATGTTTATTTTATCAATAACTTTCTCATCAACCACCCCAATCCCCCAAGCCAGACAGTTATTTTTGATCATTGCCGATAATTCTTCCCGTTTCTCCGGGCTTAACAGTTTGCTATCCTTGATTCCCGCGGACTTGATAACTTTATACTTTTCACTTTCTACTTTCAACTCGCCGCCGCCTAATGGCAATACAACCGCGGCGGCGGCGACCGGTCCCGCCAAACATCCCCTGCCGACTTCATCGCAGCCAATGACGCAATTAAAACCTTGTTTATATTTTTGGTTCTCGTATCGAAAATTCATTTGTTTGATATCAAACCCCACGGCAAAATCATCGTTTCACCAACATAAGACCAATTATGGATGAAACAGTGTCTGTAGTTAGCCGATTCATCGGCTGTCTGTAATTATTTAACAGCCCATAAATGGGCTAACTACTTTATTTTAACTTACTCCCTCCCAGCTTCCCTTTTCCCAAATTCGTCAGCACGCTGGATTCAAACGTAAACGTAATTTCTTTTTTTTGCTCGGATTTTTCTTCCGCCAACCGTATGAGCTCCTTTAATAATTCATCCAGCTCCAACCCGCTGGCTTTCCAAAGATGATGATACAAAGTCCCCGGAAGCGGATTCACTTCATTGGCAAAAAATTCCTTGGTTTGTTTGTTGTACAAAAAGTCCACGCGAGCTATGCCAAAACAGCCCAAAGCTTTGTAAACTTTTTTGGCAGAATTTTGAATTGCCAATGTTGTGGCTTCGTCCAAGCGCGCCGGGATTATCAGATTATTGGTAGCTTTCCCAGTCTGCGAGCCGCCGTCGCTGATATATTTGTCGTCAAAATTAAACAAGTCATTATTAAAAGTTGATTCCTGGAGCAATGAGGCGCGCGGTTCATTGTTGCCGATTACACAGCAAGTCACATCCATTAAATTTTCCACGCCTTCTTCTACCAAAACTTTGTCGTCGTAATGCAGGGCGACCTCAATTTTATTTTCAAGATCCTTAATGTCGCCGGCTTTAACCTTGCCAATTCCTATCGATGAGCCCAAATGTACCGGCTTTACAAACACCGGCCAGCTCATTGTTTTAATTTGATCGATAATTGCGCCGCGATTTGCGTCCCAATCGGACTTCACGAAATTTATAAACTTAGTAGTCGGCACGCCCGCGTCTTTCATCACAATTTTCGTCAGCGCTTTATCCATAGCAATCGCGCTGGCCGGCACGCCGCAACCCACGTAAGGCACGCCGAGCATTTCAAACATCCCCTGAATAGTTCCGTCTTCGCCGTACGCGCCGTGAAGCGCCGGGAAAGCAATGTCAATTGTTACCACTTCACCCCTAAAACCCTTTTTCTTAAAAACCATTTTCCCATTAGAGTTTTCCATATCCAAGAACCATTTCCCCCTCTCCCTATGGGAGAGGGATGGGGTGAGGGTTGGATCGGTAAACATTTTTAAATTCCCCAGCTCTTCACCAATCATCCACTTGCCGGCCTTGGTAATATAAACCGGCGTAACCGGATAACCCAAACCCTTAAGCCCGGCGATAATCAGCTGGGCTGTAATAATAGAAATATCATGCTCGGTTGAACCAGAGCCAAAAAATACGCCGATGTTTTTGTTCATAGATTTGATTTAGGAGTTAACGCGGAGCCTCCCTCCCCTTCTGAGGGGAGGGCCGGGGAGAGGTTGTCTCTTCATAGAATTTGCAACCTCTCTGTCGCCGAAAGCCGATGATGTCCCTATGACTTTCGTCGACATCTCTCCTCAAGAGGAGAGAGCTTCCGCCTTCGCTAAAGCTACGTCGGACGTTTCGAAAGCTTCGGCGGACAAGCCGCGGTTTTGCCTAAAACCGATAAAATTAAATTATTACTCTTCTTAAATTCTGCGGAATATGCACTAAAATTTCGTAAGGAATGCATCCACAAAGCTTGGCTAAATTTTCCACGGAATTTTTGTCGCTCCGACGGGAGCTGATGACAACTACCGGCTCGCCGATTTTAATATCGGTAACTTCCGAAACATCCATACTGCTAATATTCATACTCACCCGCCCGGCAATGGGACAAAATGCATCGCGAACTTTAAAAAATCCTCGATTGGACAACCGCCTGTCCACCCCTTCATTATAACCTACCGGAACTGTAGCCACAATCGTCGGGCGACTTGATTCAAAAGCCAAACCATAGCCGACTTTCTCTCCGGCCGGGATATGTTTTATGGAGCTGATTAATGAAACTACTTCCAATGCGGGTCTTAAATCGATATTGTCTAACAGCGACGGATTAATTCCATACAATCCTATTCCCAAACGGCTGATATTTGCAGAAATTTTATCCGCATAATGCGTCCCTGCCGTTGCCGATGTGTGAAAATATTTTATTGATGGGATGGCCGTTTTAAAAATCCCGGCAATTCTATTCCAGGTTTCTATTTGCTTATCGGTAAACGATGAATCCGCACCATCGGCATCGGCAAAGTGACTGCAAATCCCCTCTAAAATAATATTTTTATTTTTTTTGATCGTGGCAATCGCCTCATCGGCTTCCGAAACCAATATCCCCTGCCGGTGCATACCGGTATCTATTTTAAGATGAATACTCAGCGGCGTTTTTAATTTTGCCGCTAAATTTTTTAAAATTTGCAAATCTATAATTCCAAAACTCACGCCTTTTAATCGCGCCGATAATAATTGTTCCTCACGACAATATCCCAAAACCAAAATTTTTGTCTTAATGCCCGCGCGCCGTAAAACCAAAGCCTCATAAAACGAATCCACCATAAAAAAGGGAACAACATCGGCCCCCCTCCCCCTCTGGGGGAGGGCCGGGGAGAGGGTTGCTCCCTCCAAAATTTTTGCCACCTCCACCATCCCATGCCCGTAAGCGTTGCTTTTTATAACCGGAGCAAATCGCAAACTCGGATATTTTTGCTGATACTGTCTTAAATTATGCAGCAAGTTATCCCTAAAAACCCGCACTTCAATAAGCGGCTTATAATCGATTTTAGGCGACGCTATCTTATTAAAAATTTTTCTAATTGTCCCCATTAATTTTGTCAATTTTATTTAATTTTGCTCAATTTTGTCAATACTAAACATACTGGTCTCCCCAGTCATTCTGAAATAATATCACATCCCCCGGTTTTAAAATATTTTTCAGGGCGGCGTGGGCTTCCAAAGCGGAATTAAACCAGATAATCTTTGATATACCACCTCCCCTGGCGCCACTTTTTTGCTGATAAATTTCTTTGGACAAAAAAGTAGCGCCGGGTACTCCTCCTAATTTAGGAGGAGAGCTCCGCAAAGCTGCAGTGTTCCCCTCCTGTAAAGGAGGGGTGCCACCCGAAGCTTCAGCGAAGGGTGGCGGGGTGGTATTTATTCCTTCGGCGATATAACCGGTCACGCTGTTTTTAATCAGGATCACGACATCGGCAACGCCGGCCAACTGCCGACCAATCGCGCGATGAATCTCCGGCGAACTTTTTCCCATTTCCACCAACCCGGGGGTAATATAAATTTTTCGACGATTACCAAAACGCAACAAAACTTTAATCGCTTCCGCCGCGCCGTCGGGGTTGCCGTTATAACTGTCGTCTATTACCAAAACATTGGCGGCACCAGGCATTGGCTGTAAACGATGCTCCACCGGCTTGATATTTTTTATGCCGGCGATTATTTGCTCGTTGCTCATCCCCAAACTTTTCCCGATTTTCACCGCCGCATCCACATCCCCCAGCGCGTATTCGCCCAACAAATTAACATCAACCTTGCCAATACCATCAATTTCAAAATTCCAACACAACTTTTCTGTGTCAAAAATTTGAAATTTGAAATTTGAAATTTGAAATTTTTCTACCTTATGATCCGGCCAAACAAACTTTTTATAATTTTCCATAACCCTTTTATCATCCGCATTTAACACAACCATGGCTCCCGGTTTGGAGTTGCTGATGATTTCAAAAATAGTCGCTACAACCGTATCCATTTTTTTCATCCGCTCCAAATGCGATTCGTTAATTCCGGTCACTACCGCAATATCAGGCGGAGCAATATCACAAATGTCTTTAATATCCCCCTCATAATGCTCCCCCATTTCCACTATTATAATTTCGGTGGAATCATCAACCTTATTTAAAACCCACCTGGCAATCCCCACCGGCGTATTCACGCTCTCCGGCGTCCCTAATACCTTATACCTAATACCTAATACCTGTCTTAGAACCTCCTTCATCGTAGTCTTGCCATAGCTCCCCGCAATACCAATTATTACAAGTCCCCCTCTCCCTCTGGGAGAGGGCCGGGGTGAGGGTTCTTTTAATTTTTCAATTTTCAATTGTGCTTTTCGAGCCAGCCTATTTTTTGCCAAACTGTCCAGCGGCTTAAGAATTAATAAAGCCGCACTAAATAAAACAAAATAAAACGGTAAAATAACCAGGATGGCAAAAATTGCGGCGGTGAAAAAATTATCAATCCCGGGCTTTAAAATTAATACTGTCAATCCAGCCGCGACAATAATTAAAGCGTGCAAAGCCCAAGCCATTAGCATCAACGCTTTGGCTTTCGTACTCCAGACCAACTCCTTGCGCTGCTGCCCTCTTGGCCACGGTCCTTTTTTTACCAGCAATTTCCAATACCGCCCCAGCTCATAATTTTCCAGCTGGAGCAGATACAGTTGATATTGAATAAATTTTGGGACAAAGATGTCCATAAAAGTTGGGGCTGTCATTGCGAGGAGCCGAGCATCGGAATTTTGTCAGTCGACGACGAAGCAATGACACTTATTTTATGAAGCTCTTTAAGGCTTCCACAAACTCCTGAGGCTGGTCCAAAAAACTAAAATGGCCGGCGTTGGGAATAATTGTGAGTTTGGAATTAGGAATTAGGAATTTCATCAGTTCGCCGTAGGTCACGGGCGTATTTTTATCGTGTTGACCATAAATCATCAGGGTCGGCACCTGGATTTTTTTCATATCTTCCGATAGATCTTCATTTGTGATATTAACAAAAGTTTTTTGCAGTTCGGGCGTGGCCAAATAGTCTTCCGCGCCAATTTTTTTATAAATTTTCTTCCGCAAGCCCTGCATTATTTGCGGCTTAAAAATCGGTTTTACGATTTTTGCCGCCATCGCGGCTAGCTTTTTCTTTGATGCCTCCATCGCAAACCCCGCGCTGTCCACCAGTACGAGTTTGCTGATGAGTTCCGGACGTTTTGAAGCCAATTTAATCCCCACCCTCCCGCCAAACGAATGCCCGACGATAACTACATTTTTCAATTCCAATTTTCTAATAAACTCCGCCACGACATTTGCATAATCCTTTACGGCAAAACCGCGGAGCTCCCCTCCCCTCCTGAGGGGAGGGTTAGGGAGAGGTTGCTCCGACCCGCCAAACCCCGGCAAATCCATAGCCAATTTCCCAATTTCTTTATTTCCCAATTTCTGTATAACAGTATTCCATATTTCCTTATTTGAACGCCACCCATGCAAAAAAAGCAACGTCTTTTGACCGTCCCCTTTTTGCCCGCCATATGATAACAATAAATTATTTATAATAACCTGTTTAACCATATACATATAATAGCATTGCTCAAACCCTTTTAACAATGTATAATATTGAAGATTTGTTAAAAGGGGGTCCCCAAATTTTCTCATCCGAACTAAACTTAGGAAAATTTGGGGAGAGGAGCGACTGCGGAGGGCAAAGGGAAATTTACAAAGGGTAAATTTCACTAGCCCGGAGCAAGTCGCGACGACGGGATGTAGTATACCGGTAGTACACACGCTTCGGGTGCGTGGAGACTGGGTCCGATTCCCAGCATCCCGACCAAAAAAGACCTTCGATAAATCGAAGGTCTTTTTTGGTGGACCATACCGGATTTGAACCGGTCGCCTCTTCCATGCCATGGAAGCGCTCTACCAAATGAGCTAATGGCCCGCGCAAGTATATTTAACTTTGATATTTTAGCCTATCCTCGCCGACTTTTCAATACCCTGCGGGTAAATTTACCTGAATGCGCTGGCCGTTGGGCAAAGTCACCGTGGTTTCTCCCCCGCCGGAGCCGGTTTTTTCGGATTGCGGGGACGGGCTTGGCTGTGAAGACGAGGGTAAAAGCTTTTCGGCTTCATTAACCAGATTGGTAAAATTACTGACTTCACTCTGGAAAGGCTGCCACATTCCGGTTTTTTGCAAAGCCCAGACTAATATAAACACAACAATCACCAGGCCAATTACATAACCCAAAGCGCTGAACATTCCGTTAAAAAAAGCACGCCACACTCCCCCACTCTTTTTGTTCTTTATCCCAATCAAGTTGGCGTTTATTATATCCAGTTGGGTTTTTAAATCCGGGTCGATCATAAATATATTATAGCAAACTTTTGGTCTCCTCGGCTGGAATTGAACCAACATCAACAGCTTAGGACGCTGCTGCTCTATCCGTTGAGCTACGAGGAGATAAAACGAATATTTAGCCTAAAAATTATAACACAAAAATCAGCTGTGATAGAATGGATATGTGTAACAGCTGGCGTCATCCTGAGTCCCGAATGCATCTGAGGGACGAAGGATCTCAAACCTTCTTTTGATGAGATTCTTCAGCCTTCGGCTTCAGAATGACGCCGAAGATGAATTTTCACCAAATATGTTAAATTATATCATAAATCTTAAAAATAGTCAAAATTATAACAAAATCATCAAAATCTTGGTTGTTTTCAGTATTTTAAGCCTATTTTTTCCTATCCGCCATGTATTTTTAACTAAAGAGGCTTATTTAACAGGCAGTTATTCAGATTTTACTTCATTTTCCTTATATTTAAGCGACATATTGATATTTTTATTGGCTTTGATGGTATTTCTACCACGTGGTGGAGTCCGAAGTTTAATCGTTAATCGTAAATTGTTAATTGTCAATCCATTATTCTGGCTTATTCTAGCCCTTTTAATTGTTTTTCTTATACATTTTGGCTTAAATATAAGGCTTAATGCTTATTTATTAATAAAATGGCTTGAACTAATTGTTGCATATGGAACATTTAGATTACTTTTTAAGCAAGATAGCATAAAAACTCTATTTTTAAAGCTTTTTGCCTGGCTTTGCGGGTTAGAGTCTATAATTGCCCTGGTCCAGTTTGCAAAGCAATCCTCGATTGGGCTTTACCGACTAGGGGAGTCACATTTGGCTCCAAATATCCTTGGAGTAGCCAAAATTGTTTCAGGTGAAACAACATTTATTCGTGGATATGGCACATTTCCGCATCCAAACCCGCTTTCTGCCTTCCTGGTAGTCGGAATCCTAATAACGATTTACCTTCTAACCCTATCCGAAAACAAAAAACTCGCAACTATCTACTCAATACTCTTATTCCTAAACATTCTTGGCCTCACAGTAACCTTTTCACGTGGAGCATACCTAGCCTTAGTTGCGGGGCTGATAATTTTCTTTGGACTTCTTTTTTTTCGGCGTCATCCTGACCCTGAGCGAGTGCATCCGAGCGAAGGGGAAGGATCTCAAACACCGATAAAGAGATCCTTCACCCCTCGGATGCACTCGGGGTTCAGGATGACGCCGGTAGTAGTAACGGCTGTATCAATCATCGTTACCTTTTTCCTCTTCGAGCCATTCCTCATCACTCGCGCGACATTTTCCGACCAATCAACCATAGCTAGAGAATTTTACGACGTAACCGGTGTCAAAATGGCACTAAAAAACCCAATCTTCGGACTCGGGCTAGGGGAGAGCATGCTTCATATGAAACAGTACTCCCATAAATCGCTCGCCCCCTGGGACAAACAACCCCCGCACAACTATTTTATCATCGCCGCGGCCGAACTCGGCCTCCCGGCAATGTTAATTTTGGTTTGGGTATTTCTTTCCCATCTTTGGGGCTTAATTAAAAAATTACGAACTAACAAAAACTTTCTCCTTTCTCCTTTTTCCTTTCTACTCATCAGCATCTTTTGCACTTTCCTAGTGCTGATGATGTTCGACCACTACTTTTACGACCTCAACCAAACCCAACTCCTGCTCTGGATATTTTTAGCTCTGATATCATCGGCAATACAAAACCCCTCTCCAAGAAATGGAGAGGGGCAGGGAAGAGGTTGAATTTTAAATCTGTAGTCATCCGTAGATCCGAATTCAATCCGTAGATCCGTGTTAGCTATTTATGATATTCTTTCCCGGCCAAAATTGTGCATGCGCGATAAATCTGCTCCTCTAAAACCACCCGCGCCATATTGTGCGGGAATGTGAGAGGGGACAGTGATATGGAATAATTGCTGTACTGATGTAACGACTGATGCAGGCCGATTCCGCTACCAATTACAAACACTAATTCCTTGCCCAAACCGCCGACCCGCTCCAAAAAAGCCGAAAAATCCTTGGAATTACGCAAAGTTCCTTTTTCTTCTAGCAAAATTATTACCGCGTCTTGCGGCAACTGCTTAATTATTTTTTCCGCTTCCTGCTCCTTAACTTTTTCCAAGTCCTGATTTTTTCCATAACCAATTTCCGGCAATTCAATCACCTTAACTTTGGCAAAGGGGGACAGCCGCTTTAAAAACTCGGCCTCCAATTCCCTGTACGCCTTTTCCTTAAATTTTCCTAAAGCGATTATTTTAATTTTGAACATATAGACAAGCGGTCAGTTAATCAGCTAGCCAGCGGATCAGCAAAACTGTATTGCTGACGAGCTGATCGACTGATTTATTGATCAGCTAATTACCGGCGCTTTACTACTATATCATAATCCGCTAAAATTATGCAGTAGTTTGTTGTAAATTGTTAATCGTTAATTGCTAATTGTTCTGAATAAGGGCCTGTAGTAAAATGGTATTACGCGGCATTTTCACCCCGTCACTAAATTGAATACAAATGTTGGGCCTATGGTCCAGTGGCAAGACACGGCATTCGCATTGCCGGGACGCGAGTTCGATTCTCGCTAGGTCCACCAACATTTAGTGACGGGGCGAGTTGCCGAGGCGGGGGTTCGATTCCCCCCAGGTCCACCACAGTAAATCTCTCTCAAAAATATTTTGGACGCTACGCGTCCCTTCGTTCGTTTCGGCCAGTGCAGAAAAGGGTTTTTGAAAATCTGCAAACAGCGTTCCCGAGGCCAGACGGCGGTTCGAGCCGACGGTCGCAAGAAAATCTCTCATAGCGGGGAGATTTTCTTGTTTAGTGAGATTTATGGCTTGATTGGCTTCAATTATCCAGTTCCGCATAAGTCCGAGCCAACGATTGCCTTTGCGTTCAAAATCGCACAACTGCTCCTCCAAAGTCTTCTTTTCGGAGACGAGTCGGTTCTTGGTCTCCTGATATTCTGCCAGCTCGAAAGAGCCGGAAAGATAGCCGTCCGTGAGGCGGTCAATCCGTAGTTTAATATCGGCTATCTTGCCCTTCAGATTTTGAACGAAAAGGTCTGACGAGTGGCGGGCTTCGCCCGTCTCATTGTCCAGCCGTTCTAAATACCTATCTCGCCACTCGTCGGGCAAAGAAACTTTTTGGATTAGCCCTTTCACTTGCTCGGCCAAAGCCTCCTCCCGCACAAAGCGGGTTTGCGAGCAGACCTGCGTCTTACTCTTGAAGGTGCAATGGTAGTAATGATAAATCCTGCCGTTCGGTTTTATCTTCCGCTCGGCGGTAATGGTATACCCGCACTCCCCGCAGGTCGCAAACCCTAAGAATTGAAAATTCTTGGCTCCTCGTTTTTTGCGGGGCTTGCCGTTCAAGACCAATGCCTCCTGTATCTTGTCAAAAAGTTTCTTGGAAATCATCGGCTTATGCGTGCCCTCGTGCACCTCTCCGCGATATTTAAAATGCCCATAATAAAAAGGGTTGGTCAAAATGCGGAGAACAGAGGAGAGGTGCAGAGGCTTGCCGTCCTTGCCAACAAGCCCGAGAGAAAACATTTTGTCCCGAATGGCCGTGAGCGTGTATTGTCCGGTGGCAAAAGCCTCCAAACACTCTTTCACTTTTCCGAACGTCTTTTTATCCGGCTCGATAGTCCGCAACCTCGGCTCGTTGAAATATCCAATAGGCGCTTTTGCCGAAAGCTCGCCCCGCCGTATCTTCTGCCGTATGCCCCGCAAAATGTTTTCTCTCAAATTGTCGGTGTAATATTTGGCCTGCCCAAAGGCGACGGACAGCATAAACTTGCCTTGAGGCGTAGCCTCAAACCAGAAAGTGGGGAATTTTAGCGACTGGATTTTACCAGTATCTACAAGGTAGATAATTCTCCCGCCGTCTATGCTATTCCGCGCCAGCCTATCGGGATTCCACGCTAAGATGCCCTGTACCGAGCCTTTCTCCAATTCTTGGAGCATATTATTAAATACTTCCCGCCCGGGCTCTTTGGCGGTCTTGGACTCATAATATTCGTGGACGACGAACAGGTCGTTCTGTTTGGCAAATTCTCGAAGCTCCGCAAGCTGGGCTTCAATAGATAAGACCTGCCGTTCCTCGTCCTCCGATGACTTCCTGCAATAGATGAAGTATTTAATCATATGTTTATACCGACAATTTTAATAAATCTTTTTCCGTCGGCTCTTGCGTGATAACGCAAAACAAATTTCATTTGTGGAACCGCCGTCTGGCCTCGGGAACGCTGTTTGCAGATTTTCAAAAACCCTTTTCTGCACTGGCCGAAACGAACGAAGGGACGCGTAGCGTCCAAAATATTTTTGAGAGAGATTTACTGTGGTGGTCATTATACGATAAAGTCATAACCTTTTTCGAGCAGAATCCCGACTGAT
>CAZQFQ010000023.1:0-21721 GCA_964592725.1 uncultured Candidatus Saccharibacteria bacterium
GTCTTAGGCACGCCGCCAGCGTTCATCCTGAGCCAGGATCAAACTCTTATTAGAACTAAAAATAACCTTAATCCCAATTAAAATCGGGAGAATTAAATTTAGCGGTCCGATCTGTCTAAATGACAAACCTTGGCAGTAGTTTATTTTTGTAAAATGTAAACTACTAAAACATTTTCTGTTTTCACAGATATCATTGAACTCAAAAATTGAATTGACGCAAACATTGCATCTCAACCTGGTTTAAATAGGTTAAGACACGATGGTTTTGTACACCCTAAATACCGGGAAAGGTATTTAAAGTTTTCTAATCACTATTTAACTGTTAAAGTGCGGGTTCCGCTGAATTAACGCGGATAGCTACGCGGATTTGACGCTGAATCTGTCAGCATCATCTGAGCAACTATCTGAGTATATCAGCTTTGCGCTCTCCCCCTCTGGGGGAGATGCCGAGTGCAGCCGAGGCAGAGAGGGTGCAGTAACTGTTAATTACCTGGGGACAAAAGATTCATTTAAGCGAATAAAAAACACATTCCGCCTTATTGGAATAGTGTTCTAATCTCCCATTTTTGGGATCTCTAGCAATCAGCCAAACTTGGCTTACACTAAAGCAAAATTGAACCTAAATGTTATGCCGTTTTTAATCTCCAAGATTTAATACTTTTAAATCCTTAGCTATTATATGCCTTTTTAAAAAGGGTGTCAAGCGCCACCCACACCTGCCCTACAATTGACAGGGAAGGGATTTCGGCGTACAATATTTTGTTGCTCTGGAGGGAAACTAAGAATGTCTTGGCAAAGACAGATGCAAAACATGAGGGCTAATGAGCAGGCAAAAAACGAGATGTTTAATGCCTGGGACGCTGTTGAGCGGTTCCGCCGCAATGGTGACTGTCGCCGTTTTCCGGATTTGCGCCGGTACTTGAGCGGCCGCACTCACCAGCCTTTCCCCCACGATGCCATTTTCAAAATTTCCGGCTGGGGAATTTTGGATGAGCGCGTGACGCGTGAAGAGTACGACCGGATGAAAGCGGCGTGGCGGCAAACCGAAGCCGACAAGGCCAGCACCTACAACTACCCCTGGGAAACGCCGGACAACTCGACTCCAGCAAAACCCGCTGAGCCAAACGAGTAAACTTCTCCGCCGTGAGCGGAACGGCGCGCCGACGCGCGGCGCAGACAACGACACGGCCAAAGGAGGGCCGACGACGATGAGACGACCGTCCATCACCATAAACTAAAGAGTAGTCCGTTTAAAATGGGCTACTCTTTTCCTTTGTCAAAATTTCCCAAGTGCTAATTCGTGCGAATTAGCACTCATGATTTTTACATTATTTTTCTCATTTTAAACCCAAAACTAATTTGCAAACTATTGATTAGTATGCTTTAATACTCAACAAGATCATATTGAAGGAGGTTTTAATTGGGAAATTGCCGAGGATTCAATAGTTGGGACGAGGAGGCGAAGTATTATAACTCCTTGACCCCTGAACAGCAACGACACTGGCGGATTGAAGGACACGCATATATGGTGTCCCTGCGGCCGGAAAATCGGGGCAGGAGCCCGGTGGAGAACTGGCTACAGGCGGAAGCCGAAAACAAACGCAAGGAAGACTTGCGTCAATTGTGGATAGAAAAGAGCGTAACTGTGGACCGAACGGAAAAGGTGCGCAAATCTGTCATCTTCTACCTCGCACAAAAATCCGATGCCCCACTGACCACGTTTAACGACCAGACTCTGCTCCCTCAAGACGTGGAACAAAGGTCACTATTGACCCAGAATGTAACCTGGGATCTGTGCGCGGAACTGCTCACCCTACCGGAAACAGTACAAAACATCGGCCAACTGACGGCTTTCGTAATCGCAAATTACCGCCGACGCCAACCGCGACAACATTCACCCGCCAGACGATGGTAAAACCGGCGTCAACTCTCAACCGCCCTCACAAGCAACAACCCGAGCGACCACCCTCGGAGCAACATTGGTGGTCATTTTTTTATCTACAATTCCGCCAGTGCTAATTCGTGCGAATTAGCACTCAAAAAAATGTTCATCATTTTATCCTAATTTCAAACCGAAATCTTTGTACTATAATTCCGCCTACGGAAGAATTATGACGGGAAATAATTGGGCCGGAATGATTAGACGGGCCTGCGGAATGGTCAGTGGCGATTTTGCCGTTAGCCTGACAGCCACATCGGCCGACCTGCTAGCCGTTGCTGAGCAGGACTTTCCGAATGTCGAGGTAACACTTGACAGGATTATCGAGCGCGCTCAAGAACTCGGCGCTCCGGCGGGGATGCCTGATAGTGAGGCCAGCAGCCAATTGCTGGAGATTGCGTCTTACAGGGCGTGCCCCATCGAAACAATCTGACCGATCGCGAGATCCGTCACCAGGCGCCGAGCCCTCTCGGCGCCTTTTTCTTTTGCCCCCCCGAGCGCATATTCGTACGAATAAGCACATGGAACCAACTTAACAAAGCACCACGATAATGATACAATATTTAAACAACATTGAAACTATCAAATATAAAAAACGTTAATACTTTAGAAAGGAGAAAAATATGAAATTTGAACTGCCAAAGTTGCCCTACGGCTACGATGCCTTGGAGCCTTATATAGACGCAAAAACAATGGAAATCCACTACACCAAGCACCACCAGACTTACGTGGATAAATTAAACGCGGCCGTGGAAAAATATCCAGACTTGATGGGGCGTCCGGTAGAAGAGTTGTTAATGGATTTGCCAAACCTGAAGGTTGATGAAGCCGACCGGACCGCAATTCGCAACCACGGCGGCGGCCACTACAACCACTCTCAATTTTGGAAATACCTGGATCCCAGCAATAAGAAAGATGAACTGCTGACAAAGGAACTGATTTTAACTTTCGGTTCAGTGGATGAATTTAAAAAACAATTTTCCGATTCCGCGGCAAAACTCTTTGGCTCCGGGTGGACATGGCTCGCGCGCGACAATAAAAATTCCAAACTGGTAATCCAAAACCTGCCCAATCAAGACTCGCCATTAATAACGGGCCTTCAGCCGATTTTTGGCCTGGACGTTTGGGAGCACGCCTACTACCTAAAATACCAAAACCGCCGTCCGGAATATATAGAAAACTGGTGGGAGGTGTTAAAACTGATTTAAATTAAAGGTTAAAAGAAGAACCCCGATGCAAAACAGCAATCGGGGTTTTTGCTTAGACCGCGGTAACAGCCCACGCCGGGTTTTCCTCAACTGTTGGCTTTTGATACTGGCGCAATAACCGCTCATAAGCGGTTATTTGGTGCTTGCCTGTTAAAGGAAACGCCTCGTCCTGGTGCCGCCTCAAAAACTCCGCGAAATTCTTCTGCGCCGATAGCATTTCCTTTTGCACCCAAGAGTCCATGATTTTAATCTCCCAGCCATCGGCTGCTTCCCACAAATCACTATACATCCAGTCGCATCGGCTGCGCCAGTCTAAAACCTCACGGTCAAATTTTTGTTTTTCCCGTTCCAAATCATAATAACTCGGCCTGACTTGCCCAAGCCAGCCTGCACTCATGGCTGTCTGCACACGGATCCAGCCATAAAAAAACAGCTGGTACTGCCTGCTAATCGCGGCAATTTCCATAGATCCTCCTAAATGTTATTAAAAAAACCGCTCCATTAGGAGCGGTAAACTGAAAGAAATATAATTAGTAGCGCACGGCGGCCAAACAGTTTAATAAACTTAGGTTTACTTTTCTGATGCATATCCTAAAAAGTATAAATAATCAAATAGTGCGTGTCAATAAAGTTATCCCCAACAAAATTTGAGATCATCAAATTTTTTAACACATATTTTCTCCAAAATATTTCCTTAAAAAAGCCCTTCGGCTTTTGACCAAAGGGCTAAAATACTAAAACTATTTTGCTTTAGGCTTGCCATTCTTGCGGACGCGGGGAAGGTTGTCCTGCCTCTCTCTCACATAATACAATTTGGCTCTGCGGGCATCGGGAGATTTTACAATTTCCAGCTTTACAATGTTGGGGGAATGCAAAGGATAAATGCGCTCCACGCCCACGCCGTAAGAAATTTTGCGGACCATAAAACTGGCGTTGGCGCCGGTTCCGCCTTTGCGGGCAATAACCAAACCTTCAAAAATCTGCACGCGCTCCTTACCGCCTTCTTTAATGCGCTGATGGACCTTAACGGTATAGCCGGGTTTAAAATCTGGGAGGGTTTTTAATTGAGTATCGGAAATATTTTTGACTATTGGCATAATTACGAATTTCGGATTACGCATTACTTATTGCGATATAATTCGCAATCCGTAATCCGCAATTTATTAATATTATAATTGACTGACTATTTTAGAATTTAAACTAACCAAAACTTCCCTCAAATCCTTCGGAAATTCCGATTCGGCTTCTATCCATGTCTTATCCGGAAGCTGAACTTCTATTTTTTTGGCGTGGAGAAATTGGCGATGCAGGCCGTTTAACTTTATTCTTTTTCCGCAGTACAACTCATCTCCCATTAACGGATGGCCAAGCGATGCCAAGTGAACCCTTATCTGGTGTGTCCTGCCTGTATGCAATTTTACCAGTAAAAGGGTATATCCGTCAATACCACCTCCCCGCCCTACGGGCGGTACTCCTCCTAAATTAGGAGGAGACACTGCAACTGCAGTATTACCCTCCTTAAAAAGGAGGGGTGCCGAGTGCATCCGAGGCGGGGTGGTATTATATGATTCCAAGTACTCCAAAACCTTATACTCCGTCACCGCTTCCTTCCCTTCCACAAAATTTTTTGTTGTCTGCTTCCTAAAATCCGTTTTACTCTTGCCAATCGGCGTTTCTATAAACCCGTGCGGCTTTTCCATTTTCCCCAAAACTAACGCGATGTATTCTTTTTTGATTTTCCTTTCAGCAAAAGCGTCTTTTAAAAATTCATACATCTCCGGAGTTTTAGCCACCAAAATGACTCCGCTGGTATCTTTATCAAGCCGATGAACAATTCCCGGCCGGTAGTCTTCCCCAACTTCCTTAATATCTTTAAAATGATATAAAAGCGCGCTGGCCAAAGTTTCACCCTTAAACCCCGCGCCCGGATGCACCACCATCCCCGCCGGTTTGTCTATAATTAAAAGGCCGTTATTATTATATAAAACTTTCAGCGGGGTATTTGTGGCAACAATTTCGGATTTCGGATTTCGGATTTCGGATTGTTTGTACACTATTTTATCGTCCAAACGAACCACAAACTTGCTCTCGCTGATAGTTTGCCCATTGACCTCAACCAACCCAGCTTCTATATCCCGCTGAATTTGGGAACGTGAAACCTCCGGCAATTCACTCCGACCGGAGCGTCGAAGCTGTTTTGCCAAATATTTATCCAGACGAATTTTTAGCTCTTCGACTATAAAATCGTGAGTTTGAGTGGGCATTGACTTTAACTAAAATTTATAATAAAATAGTTTGCTATGGAAACTTGGATTAAAGAGCGCCTTGCACACAGTTTCAATCGGAGGAACTTGTTGGCCGGAATAAAATCCCTCCTTCACGGTCTGGTAGCGGTCGGCGTCGCGCAGGCGATTCCTCCGCACAATTGGCAAGTATCATTTGCTTGCGGACTTTGTTATGGGTCTGTGATGCATCTCCTGTTTCACTATCGTGAAGATCGTGGCCAGGAACGCCGGGAATAATTTTCCCGGCTTTTCATTTAAACAAATCCGGCCTTCTCTTTTTTGTCCGTTTTTCTGATTCCTTTTTACGGAACTCTTCTATATTTTTATGGTGGCCGGAAAGCAAAACTTTTGGCACTTTCATCTCCTTGAACCTAGAACCCCGTACCTTGAATCTAAATACTTCCGGTTTTGTATATTGCGGATATTCTAATGACTTATTAAACGCACGGCCGTGCATTTTAGAAGTCTCTGAAAAAGACTCATTATAGGACGATTCGTCTTTTCCCAAAACGCCCGGACGCAAACGCATTACCGCTTCGCTTATGACCAAAGCCGGCAATTCCCCGCCCATTAAAACATAATCGCCAATGGAAATTTCTTTGTCCACAAACTGCCGAATGCGTTCGTCAAAGCCTTCATACCGGCCGCAAACAAAAATTAATTCATCGTATTTGGCCAGTCTTTGCGCCATTTGTTGATTAAACTTTTGCCCCTGAGGCGTCAACAAAACCGTCCGCACTTTCAACTTTCTACTTTTCACTTTCAACTTGCGTGCCGACTCAATAGCCTTATACAAGACGTCGGCACGCAGTACCATCCCCACCCCGCCGCCATATGGGCGACCGTCTACAGTCTTCCGTTCATCCAGCCCAAACAAACGCAAATTGACCGGCTTAATATCCAAAAGTTTTAGCTTAACCGCTCTTTTTACAATGCCAAAATTTTCCACAAAATCTTCCACAAATTTTGGGAACAGGGTAATTATTTTTATGGATAACTTTTTCTTCATAGATAGGATACCAATAAACTAATCCATACGAATGATACTAATAATACAGATATCTTACACCAAAACGAATTAGAACCTATTTTAAAAATCCTTCGGGCTGCAATTCCAGGATTTTGGCGTCTTGGCCTTAAAAATTTTTCCGCTTAGCTTCGGCTAAACGTCAAAATTTGTTAAGGGCCAATCCGCTCAAAATCCTGTAATTTCGCCTACAAATTATTTTTAAAATAGGTTCTTAGTATTATCCGTATAATCAGTATCCAAATCCGTATATCCGTATCATAATACATTCTAACAAAATAACCCCACTCTTGCGAATGAGGTTACCTTATAGCGTTTATATTCGCGTCAATATTCTTCGCGACTAAATTCGCTTCTATAACTTGAAATCGTCTATAGAATCTTCGCTGGTTCCTGAGCTCTGTCCCATAGGGGCGCCCTGGCGGCCCATGTCGCGACCCATATCGCCGCTCATTTCGCGGCGAGGGCCTCTGTGGGAACCTTCCGGTTCATAAATCTTCAGGTTCACGCGAGCCTTGTGCTTGGCGCCTACGACGCGAAGCAGAGTGCGAATAGCTTTGGCGGTTTGGCCCATGCGGCCTATAACCTGACCCATATCTTCGGGGTTCAAATGAAGAGTAATTAATACTCCCATTTCGTCCACTACGCGCTCGGTTTTTACATCATCCGGATGGTCAACCAAAGCTTTTACGAGGAACTCTACAAATGCCTGATCTTGCTCCATAATAATAGAATTTCTGTGATAGCGTATTTCTGGCTTCGACCTTTTCATTAGCTCTGCTATCTTGGAGATATTATATCGCAGAGGATTTAGAGTGTCAATTGTCATTGTGTATGTCATTGCGAGTGCATCCGAAGCAATCTTATCTGGAATAAAGATTGCCGCGCCCGGCCTTCGTAGCCGATAATTACAGTTTGATAATCATCAAAAGCTGGTTATATAATCAACCTTTACTATTTATACGATCGGTACTTCGGCGGAGTGGGCTCGGTCAGATAAAGCCCTGACCTCCTCGCAATGACACATTAAAACCCCACCAGCTTGGGTGGGGTTTTAACGATTGATAATTTTTTAAGCCGCAGGTTGCTGTGGGGTTGTCTCTTCCGGAATGGCCTTGCTTTCTTCAACGGCTGGAATTTCTACCGGTTTTTCTTCAACCTTGGATTCCACTTCAGCAGTCGCTTCGGCGGCCTCAACCGGTGTTTCGACGGCCGGGGCATCGGCAGGTTTTTCAACTACGGGCTCAACGGGCTTTTTGGGAATGTTGAACGCTTTAACTTTTTTGCCGTCAAACAAACTTTTTGTGATTAAAAGATTTTGGACGGTTTCGCTCAAGGAAATTTTTTGGCCGAGCCAGTATTTTAAGCGCTCTTCTTTGACCTGGAACTTTTTTGTGCGGGTATTATAGCTTCCCAAAACTTCGGTAACTTTTTTGGTTACCGGCGCTTCCTTTTCCGCCAGCACGATTCTAAAATCCGCCTGATTCTTTTTGCCGGTTCTTTGGAGTCTAATAATAAGCATTTTTAGATTAAAGTTTTATGATTAAAGATTAAAGAAAAAACATGGCGTCATCCCAAGCGGAGCGAAGGATCTCTTAAGCAGCAAACTCAGAGAAACTTTAAACCGTTTAAATGACTTGTGAGCGTGCAAATATCTTACCAGTTTTACCCGTTCCCGTCAACCGCTGATGTTTGTGTCATTGCGAGGAGCCCCGAGTGCATGCGAGGGGCGACGCGGCAATCTTATCTTTCCTTATTAAAAGATTGTTTCGGCTGCTACTGCAATGACACCATAGAACGCCCTATTGACTCTCTCTCTCTACAATCTCCTACAATAATTTATCGCGGATACCCGCAAAAGTCGGCGGAAATCCGGAGTCATACTGACAGGAGGAAAAACATGGACTACACCCTTGAAACTGCGGTAAAAGGAAAGTGGAGCGTCCAATTCGGAAGGCAAATACCAGTTAATCTGGACAACGAAGGTACCCGAGTACCCATACGTATGATACTTTTGGAAGCGTATGCGCTCACCGGCGGCAAGCTGGATCAGGTTTTTGACAGCACGCATCCCACACCTAGATTCTCAATCGTGGAAGTTCGGGAGCCATCCAGCCCGAAAGAACGGGGTTTTATCAAAGCTGGTTTTGCGGTGTTTTAGCTATATGTCCCCGTGCCTAGGCCGAGACCCGTTCGGCGCAAATCACAAAAAAGCTTTGGCCGCCGCGCATGATTCAACGCGCGGACGCCACGGCTTTTTCTTTTTACCAAATTAAAATCACATTATTTCACGGCCGTGAAATAATGTGATTTACAATGTTTACTATTTCCTAATTTTTTATTTCTCTATTTCTATGTCTTATGTGTCTATTAATCCACCACGCCGCGCCGATGATGATAATTAAGATTATCAGCAAATCCAAATTGTGGAATTGGTTGTGGAGACTCGACCAATTTTGTCCAAGCTTTTGGCCGATGTAGGCTAAAAGAAGACTCCATAAAAATGAGCCTAAAAAAGTAAACAATAAAAATTTCCAAAAAACCTCTTCGGCCAAGCCCGCGGCAAAGGCGATAAAACTGCGCACGATGGGTAACAGCTGGCCGATAAAAATCGCAATGCTTCCGAACTTGGCAAAAAATTTTTCGGTCATATTCAAATCGTGGTGTGAAATCAAAATATATTTGCCGAATTTTACAATCAACGACCGTCCGCCTTTGTAACCAATATAATATGCGATTGATGAGCCCAGACAGCTTCCCAAACCGCCGACCAAAGCTATCAGCCAAATATTAAACCTTCCTGTTGACGCCAAAAAACCGGCAAAAGGCAAAATCACTTCGCTGGGAATGGGAACAGCCACGGTCTGCAAAGCCATTAAAAGACCAACCCCGGCATAGCCCAGGGTTGAGATAGTATGGATGATAAAATTGGTGGCGACCGATAATATTGATGGCATAAAACATACATTAATCACGGCGTCATTCTGAGGGAGTGCATCCGACCGAAGAATCTCAAATAAGAGATCCCTCGCCCCGCTTTGTATTACTGTTAAGGGCTCGGGATGACGCCGCTAACGCGGCGTCATTTTGCAAACGCTTTCGCCTGTTCCAATTTGACCGACAGCAGCTTGGATATCCCATCATCCCCCATAGTCACGCCGTAAAGCATGGTGGCTTGGGCCATGGTTTCGCGGTTGTGGGTTATTGTGACAAATTGAGTTTGGTTGGCTAGGGTGCCTAAAATCTGTCCAAAACGGATGGTGTTGGCGTCGTCCAACGCCGCGTCAACTTCGTCAAGAACGACAAAAGGCGAAGGGAAACAGGAAAGTAAGCTGCACAAAAGCGCGATTGATGTTAAAGCTCTCTCTCCCCCGGACAATGCCTGAATGGAAGCCAATTTTTTTCCCGGCGGCGTGGCTTTTATATCTATGCCGATTATATTTGAGGCTCCTTGTTCGTATTTTTGCACGACTTTTTCTTCCGGCCTCAAAACCTCCGGCGCATCGGCCGTTTCACCGGCAACTTCCGATAAATCCACCGCCTGGGCGGACGGTTCGTCTGCGGATTTTAAAATGCTCAAATACGCGCGGCCTCCGTTAAACAATACCCTGAAATAAAATTCAAACTTTTCGTTAATTTTGTTAAAAGATTCGTTAAACCTTTGTTTAATATGCACATCAAGCTCGTCTATAATCTGACGCAAATCTTCCATCCCGTGTTTTAAATCCGCCACCTGCGTGCTTAAATTTGTATAGCGGGCCTCGGTTTCCTGATATTCTTTTAAGGTCAGCTCATCCATACCGCCGATGGTTTCCAGCTGATTTTTTAGCCGAGCCATTTTGCCTTCCAAATCTTCCGTCTGACTTTTTATTTCGGATGCCTGCAAATCTTTCCATTCCTGATGCCCCAAAATCCTGCCGACTTCTTCGGCCAAAACCTGCATTTGGGTATCTAACTTGGCTTTTTCAATATTCACTAAGGATTCCTGATCTTTTATTTTGGAGATTTTATCCTGCAAATCCCGGAACTCATTTTCCATTTGCCTAAGCTCCTTTTGCCGCGCGTCCTGCTCCTGATAATGCCCCTTTAGCTGATTTTCCACGGCCAAAATTTCGGCGCCCAAAACTTCCACTTCTTTTTTTATCCTCGCTTCCTCAGCCAGCAAATCCTGCCAAAACGCGTCCGGCGAAGAGCTTTGCGCCTTTTTTAGCTCCAAATCAAAATGCAGTTTTTCCTGCTGGAGACCGCTTAGCTCCCTTTCCAAAAAATCCAACGATAGCTTGGATTTGCTCATATTCAACTGCGCGGTATTAACCTCATTCCCCAAAAGCTCTTTTTGTTTAAGCAGGCCGTCCAGCTCATGTTTTAGCGCCGCGGCGCTTTGCTGGGGATCCAGCACGGCGGTTTTAGCCAAATTTTTAAATTTGGCGAAATTTCGCGCCATAGCTTCGGCCTTGCTTTTTATTTGCGCCGGATCGGCATTTTTTGATAATGCCTGATACAAATCGCTCCACGCATTTTCCAAAACAGTCAACTCCAAGCCCACCAGGCCCCAGTCAATTTGCGCCGGGTTGTTTAATTTTTGGGAAAGCGCATTAAGCTTTTTATTAACTTCTTCCAAAGCCTTAAACTGGCCGACAAATAAAAATTCTTCTTTTTGTTTTTGGGTCGATGCCGCCTGGATTTTATTTTTTATTTCCTCAATTTTTCCGGCTCGGGTGTGGACTTCCACCTGCAAACTTTGGGCGTCGCCGGAAACGGCGGTTTTTTGGCTCTGCATTTTGCCGCGCACCAAGCTTAAATCTTCCAAAAGCTTATTTTTTGGCGCTTGCAGGCTGTTTAGCTCATCCTGAATTAGTTTAAAAGCACTCCCCCCCTGCTGGTTGGAAGTTTCCAGGTTTTCCAGCTTTGCCCGAAGCTGGCGCGAGTTTTCCTCCAAAGTTTTTTTTACGCCGCCCAGCTCCCCAAGCTGTTTTAAAAATCTGTCCAGACCGTGCTTCAACTGCCAAAAAGTCCTGCCAAAAAACTCGCGGCTGTAAACTTTCAATTCCGTTTCAATTTCCGCCCTGGCTTCCAGTTTTTTTGCCTGGCGACGGAGAGATTTTAACCGCGGCTCAATTTCCGCGATTAAATCCTCGGCCCGCATTAAATTCTGCGCCGTCTGTTCCAGCCTCCGCAGGGTCTTTTCGCGCTTCATATAATACGATTTTACCCCGCTGGCCTCGTCCAGCAAACTTTTGACCTCGGCCGGGCCGGCCAAAATCATCTGGTCAATGGTTCCCTGGCCGATTACGGTATAACGCGAAGTACCGATGTTGCTTTTTAAAACAAGCTCCACGACATCCAGCAAACGGACTTTGTTGCCGTTAATTAAATATTCGCTTTCGCCGCTGCGGTCTATGGTGCGGCCGATGCTGACTTCCGAACTGTCCACGGGGATGCGATGATCGGCATTATCAAAAGTCGCGGTAACCTCGGCAAAACCCTGCCTCACTTTTTTATCACTGCCGGCAAAAATTACGTCGTCGGCTTTTTTTCCCCGAATAAGCTTGGCGCTTTGCTCGCCCAAAACCCAGCGGATGGCGTCGGCCACATTGCTCTTACCGCTGCCGTTGGGCCCCACAATGGCAATAACGCCGCTGGAAAACTCCAGCGTGGTTTTTTGGGCAAAACTTTTAAATCCGTGGATTTCAAGCCTCTTTAAATACATATTGACAAGCTTTTTTTTTCTGTTAAAATTATCTTATAGGTCTTCGGCCCGTAGTTTTCGCACCACACTTGCGGGGAGCCTTTAAAAGCTTTCGGCCGTGGTTTTACACTACACTTGCGGAAGGCCTTCTAAAATAAGCTTTCTACATAAGCCCTCATAAGCTTCCGGAAGGCTTTTTTTATTTTGGAAAAACTGATATAAAATATTTTTTGCCGCTTCTTTTATCCGCCATAATTTGAACACTAAACTCTGTCCCTTCCTTAGTTTTTCCATAAAAACGATACAACATCACCGAACGCCTGTTTACATTATCCAGTAAGTGAGGTTCATATTTGCAATTTTTAATCAAATCCAAAGCGCACGCATACAACTTAAGCCTCCTTACCCGGTCGTGAGAATTTTTGTGATGCAAATGTTCCCAAAAATAATCCAGAAAAATTTTCTGTTTCTTAAAGTAAGCCGATCTAATATACGGCTTTCGTTTTGACTTTTTCCTAATTTCCTTATAAATAGCAAGTACAAGCGGGTAAACTTCGCCGTAATCAGAACCTGAAATTGATTTTTGTTTTGACTGATAAACTTTCATTTTAAAAATTATTTTGTTTCAAAGCGTTTTCCGCCGCGGCAAGCTCCGCCTCCTGTTTGCTGGGGCCGGTGCCCTGGCCGACTTCCTGCTCGCCAATGTAAGCGCCGACCACAAATACTTTATTGTGATCCGGGCCGGTTTCGGAAACTACGCCGTAAGTGGGAGTCAGCCCGCGCTTTTCCTGGACAATCTCCTGGAGTTTTGATTTGGGATCCATATAGCTGCCGCCGGTAATAACCGCCGGCAGTTCCACCAAGACCTCTTTGGCGATAAAGTTTGTGGTGGCCTGGTAGCCCAAATCCAAATACAGCGCGCCGATAACCGCCTCTATGCAATTGGCCAAAATAACCTGCCTGGCCCGGCCGGTGTCCTTGGCCTCGCCGCGCGACATCAACAAAAATTTTTCAAAACCCAGGCGCTTGGCAATATCGGACAGCATTTTATAATTCACCAAGGCGCTCCTAAAATTTGTCAGTTCTCCTTCCGGATGCGGATAATTTTTATAAAGATATTCCGTGGCCACCAATTCCAAAACCGCGTCGCCCAAAAACTCCAACCTTTCATTGTGGGGCAAATGAAAACCCCGGTTCTCGTTTAGATAGGACCGGTGGGTAAAAGCTGACAAAAACAATTCGGCATTCTGGATTTTTACGCCGAGAATTTTTTCAAGTTCCAATTTATCCAAAGAGGGCATCGTTTATTCTTTCCATCATCTTTTATCTCTAATCCTTGTTTTTCGGACAAAGGGCCAAAGATGAAAGATTATTAAAAGTTAATATTATTACTTCTGCCCTGTACCAGTCGTCGTCTGACTCCTCCGGTGCAGGGCATGTACCATTCGCCCTGCTTATGATCATGGCGCGCGGCAGCGCCATATACCTGAGCGGAGCGAATGGTACATGGTGGGCGGCGAAGGAATCGGACCTTCGACCCTTTCTACGTCAAAGAAATGCTCTACCACTGAGCTAGCCGCCCTTATACAATTGATTTGCTTCCGATGTTATCAGCCTGCTTAAAACCGCTTTCTCGCTTTCCGGATCTTTTTTACGCGCGATAATATCCAAAAACAGTAGCACCAAAAAACTGTTCAAAAACGCCGCGGCGAAGGCCGTTATAGAAAGCAAAATCAATAATAATATCCATATTGTAGCAGAATGAACGGGAACTGAAAACCCCTGGGGCGTTTTAAGACTGCTTAAGGCGCCGTGCACCATAGCAAAGGAAATTCCGTGCGCCAACAGCAAAGCAAAGGCAATTAGCGCCGCCAGGGAAATTCTTTTATTCCAGGTATCCGCCGCCAAAGCTAAAGCCGGCGCAAACCGCTGTCCGCATAAAACAACATAAAGTATTGCCAAAGTGGAGGTTGCGGAAATAATGCTGGAAAGCAGCGCTGAAAAAAGCCAGTCAGGATATATAAATTTCGCGGCCGCCATCACCGCAGCGGAACAAAGCACGATTGCGCACATAGTCAGACAGTTGTTAAAAAAGGTTTTCCGCTTTATTTGATTTTTAAGCCGCGACGCATACGCGGATATATCCAGCCACAGCCAGACAGTGGCCGGAGCCATTATAATGACCGCTAAAATTAACCAACAAACGGAAAACGGTTTTAGCAAATGATAGGGCTGTAAAAGTTCTCCGACGGAATAAAGTACGGCCGCCTGGACCAATGCTAAAATCCACCAGCGCGGAAAACGGCTGGTGGACAGGAAAGCTTCATAAAAAATTTGCCGCAATCTTTGCATAATTCCTGGAGAGGCCGGAAAGACTGGCAATTTTATGCAGTGAGGACTGTTCGACGAAGTTAATTTAGCCCCCAGGCTAAATTAACGAGGAGCCCCGCAACAAATAAAATTGTCAGGATTTCCGGCCTTACTTAAAATTAAAATTGTTAAACCGGCTTGGGAACATCGGTATCCGCCGGCACGGCCGGCTCAATTTGCACTATTGGTTCATTCTCCGGGGCTCTCTCTTTTTCCGGCGGAATAATATCCTTGACTATGGCGTAAAAATCTTCCTGCTCCAACGTTTCATCCTTTACAAGCCTATGGGCAATAGTATCCAAATAACTTCTGTATTTGGTTAAAACTTCCGTAGCCCGCCCGAGCCCCTGCTTCATAATTTTGGATACTTCCTCGTCTATTGTTTTGGCAACCGCCTCGCTGTAATTGCGCTGTTCCGATATTTCCCTTCCCAAAAAGACCATCTCGTGCTGGTCGCCCAAAACTATCGGCCCGATTTCTTCGCTCATCCCGTAATTCATTACCAGCTTTCTGGCCATGGCTGTCGCGACTTTAAGATCGTTGGAAGCACCCGTGGTCAGCTCTTTAAACACCAGCTTTTCCGCCGCGTAGCCTCCAAGCAAAGCGGCAATTTCATCCAAAAAGCTCTGCTTGGTATGCAGGTGCTTGTCTTCAAAAGGAAGCTTCATTGTGTAGCCGGCGGCCCTGCCGCGGGAAATTATGGAAACTTTATGGACCGGATCGGAAAATAATAAAACACTGCCGATTAACGCGTGGCCGCCTTCGTGAAAAGCCGTGACTTCTTTTTCTTTGACGGAAAGGATATGGCTTTTGCGCTCTGGCCCCAGCAAAACTTTTTCTATGGACTCTTTGAGTTCCGTACCGCCGATTTCTTTTTTATCCAACCGGGCTGTTAAAATCGCGGCTTCGTTGATTAAGTTGGCCAAATCGGCGCCGGAAAAACCCGGCGTGCGTTCGGCGATTTTACGCAAGTCCACGCCCTTGGCCATGGGCTTATTTTTGGAATGGACTTTTAATATTGCTTCGCGGTCGTTAATGTCCGGCAAATCCAAAATGACCTGGCGGTCAAAACGCCCCGGCCTAAGCAATGCCGGATCCAAAACATCCGGCCGGTTTGTGGCGGCCATAACAATCACGTTGGTGTCGGTTTCAAAACCGTCCATTTCTACTAATATTTGATTTAAAGTCTGCTCGCGCTCATCGTGCCCGCCGCCTAAGCCGGCGCCGCGCTGTCTGCCGACGGCGTCAATTTCATCAATAAAAATAATGCAGGGCGCGTTCTTTTTGGCTTTCTTAAAAAGGTCGCGCACACGCGCCGCGCCGACGCCCACGAACATTTCCACAAACTCCGAGCCGGAAATATGGAAAAACGGCACGTTTGCTTCACCGGCCACGGCCCGGGCCAGCATGGTTTTGCCCACGCCGGGAGCGCCCAAAAGCAAAACGCCTTTGGGAATTTTCGCGCCCAATTGCAAAAACTTTTGGGGAAAACGCAAAAATTCCACAATTTCCTTGAGTTCTTCCTTGGCTTCTTTAGCTCCGGCGACATCGGCAAACTTTACGCGGTTCTTGCGCTCGTCGTTTAATTTTACACCGCTCTGCCCAAATGAGAGCGCGCGGTTGTTTGAGCCCTGCACCTGACGCATCATAAAATAGATGAATAAAGAAATAACCACTATCGGCAATAAAATCGGCCAAAGGTTGTTGGCCAAATTAGTCCAAGTACTGCCGTTGTCATTTTGGATGGTGACGCCGCGAATTTTATCCGTGGAAATGCCGCTGTCCTTTAAAACTTCATAAATAGTTTCGTTAGGTGACAACTGCGCGGCTTCCTGCGTATCGCTGTCCTTAATTTTTACGGTTACCGTGGTGTCAGTAACCGTCAGGGTATCAACCTTTTGCTGGTCAATTAAATTGACAATGTCGCTGATGGAAACCTGCTGGACTTTGGTGTTGCTGGAAAACGCTGAAAAAATCAGGGTAATTAAAAGGAACCCCGCCAAAATAAGAATAATGTTTTTGATAATCTTTCCCATAACAATCCTTTACTACACCTTTACTACAAATGATTAATCGTTTATGTATTATACAAAAATTTTGCAGATGAAGCAATGGGTTAACAAAAAGCAGGCTTGCCCGCCTTTCCCGTATAACTAAAATTATTGTGATTCGTGAATCTGCATGGCGGCGCCAGCCAGCCGACTTGTCCGACGTAGCTTTATGCGGAGTCGGAAACCCAAAGGACGAAGGCTGGTGCCGGGGACAGGAGTTGAACCTGCATGAGATTGCTCTCGCTGGGTCCTAAACCCAGTGCGTCTGCCGTTTCGCCACCCCGGCATAAATATAGTATAAAGTATAAAGTAAAAAGTATAAAGTGCCGTGCGACTTTTCCCTTTTCCCTTTTTCCTTTCTACTTTCTACTTTCTACTTTTACCTCGACCAAACCGACAACAAAAAACATCCTTTAAATTTAACAAAGGATGCTTTTGACTTACGAACGATTGCTAATTATTGTATGAGTCTGTCCCCGCCGGTAAGGGTTGAGGCGATTATGCTGACAATGGTGTAAGCCAAAATTACTACCACCAACCCCATCACAAAATTTATGATGGTTTTTTTGCCTTTTTCCGACATTTCCTCGTTGCCTCCGGCGGCCATATACCAATAACCTCCGAGCACCAACATCACCACCGCGATAAGCCCGGCAAAACTCAATAAAATTTTAACCAACGCCAGCACAAAACCAGTCAAACTGGTGCTGGCCGCAATGCCGGTGGTGTATTCGGATGGCGGCAAACAAACGCCGTTTACCGAAGTTAAATTAGCAGGGCAAGGTATGCCGGATTGAGTTGTCGGCGCCAGAGGTTGGGTTCCCGAAGGGTTTCCATATTTTTGAGCGCACTGAATCTGGTTTCCGGTTGGAATTTCCGGATCACCCCCTTCTAGACAATTTGTATATCCTGTCGGCTGGCTGGCGCCGGTTGCATTAGGCACCACGCACTGGGATGAAAGGCAGGCCAGGCCTGTTTTGCTCGTCCAACAATCGTTATTAGTCGTACAAGGTGTGCCGGAGACTACTGACTCACAAGTATTTCCGTGTAAAGTATCACAAAATAATCCTGTTGCGCAATCAGTATTATAAGAGCAAGTCCCTCCCAGCGGCGTATCGGCAAAAACCCTGATCGGACTTATCAAAAAACCAAGACTTAAAAGTCCACAAACAAAACAACTTAAACCAAAAACTTTAATTTTATAATTTTGTTTCATTTTAGATACTAACTTAATAAGGGATTCCTCCCGCCTCCGCCAAGGCTATGGCGGGCAAGCCACTCGTCGGGGCCGGCCTCGCCCGACGAAGCTTTAGCGAAGTCGGGTCGGGATGGACACCCTTGATTGAACTTTGTATCAGCGCCATGTCAGCGTAGCTATCCGCGCCATATCAGCGTTTTTTAAAAACCATACCCGCTGTTACTGCCAACCAAATTTACTATAACGTTAATTATGGCGTAAGCCAAAACTATTACCACTATCCCGATAATGGCGTTGATTAAAGTTTTTTTACCTTTTTCCGCCGTTTCCTCGTTGCCTCCGGAAACTAAATATTGATAGCCGCCGATAATCACAAAAACAACCGCGATAACGCCGCCGAATGTCAATAATATATTCACGACGCGCACAATCAAATCACTTAAACTTTGCGAACCGTTAAGTCCGCCAGTTCCAAAAAGCCCCTGCAATCCGGAAACTGACAGGCCGTTACTCACGGTGTTTGCCTGGGCGTAAACCCAAACCGGCAAAGCCAATAACGCCGCCGGCACAAAATATTTGATCTTGGCTAATAATTTTTGTTTCATATTGATTGTTCTTTGTGATTAATATTTTCAGTCCCGAAATCAAAAATTTTTTAATCTCGGGACCGGCCCCAAACCAACTTAAATCAATTTTTAGTTTGGGGCTCTCTTTAGTTAGCCTGGCTGCCGTTGCCGGCGCTGGACACCAAATTGGCCACCACGTTCACAATTACGTAAGAAAGAATAATAATCACAATACCGATAATCGCGTTAACCGCGGTACTTTTGCCTTTTTCGGCGGTTTCCTCATTGCCCGCGGAAACCACATACCAAAAGCCGCCGATAATTAAGAACAGTATGGCTACGCCAAAGGCTATGCCGAGCAACCAGTTAATTACGGTTCTAATTAAGCCGCCCACGGTATTGCCCGCGTTACAGTTTTGGAAAGTTGGATTGCAGTAACTGGAATTTACTCCAACCTGTGCCCTGGTAATCGCAAAAGGCGCCAATGTAATGCCCACTACCAGCAGGACTTCCAAAACTTTTATTAAATTAATTTTTTTCACTATTTGTTTCAAGCTGTTCACCCCCTTTCGGAGTATCTATGGAATAATAGATATTTTTATTGATTAAATTATAGCACGGAAGTCAGAAGTCGGAAAGTCGGAGGGTCGGATAGATCAGAAAATCGGATTAATCGGATTTATCAGAATTGAAGTTTTTCCATTTTTTAATCAGATTGTTAATTTGTTTAGAAACTATTCGATAATGACTAATTAAAGCTTCACAGGTTTCAGGTTTTATCCCCGGAAAACCAATTATTCTTATTTGTTTTAAATGCGTAACCACTTCGTCGGAAGAACCGAGGGCCATTAAGAGAAATCTTTTGAACTCTTTTTCCGACCTTCGTTTGGCAAAACCTTCTGTAATCGTTGCCGGAACTGATTTAGCTGAACCAGTTAGCTGATCTTTTAACCGAAACTCGTCTTTTGGTAATAAACCAGCCAGTTTATAAATCGGTTTAAGCAATTTCATCGACCTCCTATAAACCTCTAAATCCTCCACATCTTTAATCATATAACCTTACCTTTAAATTTCCACCCTCCTATTTTCCGACTTCCGACTATCCGACATTCCGACTTACTGCCCCAGCGTTACCACGCTAGCCAAAATTCTTACAATGGCCGCGGCCATAATAATTACCACCAAGCCGATAACCGCATTAATTAAAATTTTCTTTCCCTTTTCCGACTGTTCCTCGTTGCCTGCCGAAGTCAAATAAAAGAATCCGCCCACGATTAAAAATAATATCGCTACCACGCCTGAGAAATTAATGAGCGTATCTATAACAAAAATCGCCAGACCGCTGGCCGAGCAAAAATAACTTTTATTAATCCAGTCAAAAGCGCCGGCAAAATAGGTCAAAAAGTTAGTGCACCTATCAGATGTAGTCTGTGTGGCCTGCGCAACAACCAATAAAGGCCACCCAATTAAGACAGAAATAATCCCTAAAACAAAAATTTTTATGTTTTTAAATTTCATTATGAGTCTTGTTAATAATGGTGGAGGTTGGCGAAGTATATTTAGTCACATTCACGCCAATTAAATCCTGGACAATGGCGATTATGGCGAAGGACAAGACTGCCACGAGCAGTCCCAGCACCGCCCAAGTAATGGTTTTTCTCGCCGCAAGTACCGCTTCTTCATTGCCACTTGAAATAACCATCCTAAACCCGCCAATAACTATGAACGCCACAGCCCAAACCGCGATAATCCCCAAAAATCCTTTCATAATGTAAACGAGCAAATCTGTTAAATTGCTGTAAGCCGGAATTGGATTTACAAGCGTTGTCGAGGAGTTAGTCGTTTGCCCGCCGGTAGCGGGAGCGGCAGTTTGAGCGGTAGAGGCTCCGGTGCCACCGGAAGTTTTTCCATTATTACAAGTTTTACCATTATAGGCAGCATCAGTACAACCACATTTGGCCGAAGGCGATACCAATCCAAAACTAGAACCACAAGTCTGGGTCAAATTTGGGTCACTTTGGTTGGGGGAACAAGTCCAAACTCCGGTTGAGGCTGCTTGACAACCATATTCATTAACTATACAAGTATTAGTTGTTGCATCACAAGCTGCTCCGTTGGCACAATCTTCCTCTGGCTGATTGGAAACACAATGCGAACCAGCCGGTAAATTAATGTCTTCCACGCACTTGCCTTGATTACAAATATAATTCCATCCGTTGGGGCCTGTCCCGGCGCTTGCACAGCTTGCATCAGTCGTGCAGGTAACAGAACCGCTGTTGCCAGAGCTGTTATAAGTAACTACTGGGGCATTTTGGTTACCGAAGTTAGTACCATCAGAACCGACAATATTTACATCAATATAATTTTGGCCAACTTTAAAACCATTTTGAGCGGATACCGGAATATCTTGGTAGTCGCCGCCGTTTACCATATCATTTAAACTTAAATTAGAATTATTCCCAACTTGCGTACCATTCACAAAAGTTTTCATTATAACTACAGGATAACTGGTGGAGTTTGTTGTAAAAGAAACTATTGGGATTACCCTTAAAGTATCGCCATCAGTTACACTAGTTTTGTTAACCTGAACGGTAAAAGTTACGCCTGTGGTCTGGGCAAATACAAAAAAACCAAACCCAAAAAACTCCACCAATACAAAAGTCAGCAGAAAGGTGAGTTTGAGGATGCGAGGAAGGTTAAATTTTTTTGTTTGTTTCATTTTGAAATTTTATAGTCCTTACTCATATTTTGAGATTCTTCAGCCTCAGATGCATTCGGCTTCAGAATGACGCCGTGTAACGTGTAAAAAGATAGCTTTATTTCTGGCACGGGCCGGCGGCGTTTAAGTAATTAAACGGGTTGGTCAGCTGTACCTTTAGAGTTGTCGCTTTGCCATCATATAAAATAACATCAACAACAGTATTGATTATAATAAAAGATATCATTACCAACACAAAACCAATCACGGCGTTTGTTAATTGAGATCTCCCCTGAGTAATTTTTTCTTCTTCGCCAGTAGCGATAATTAGCTTAAACCCCGCAAAAAAAATTTGAAAAACCGCGTAAACCCCGGCGGCGGCGATGAGCCAGTTTGTGACAAGCGCCACAAGCGAGAACATATCACAAACATTGCAGAACGGTTCTCTTGTGCCGTCGGCATTATACCCCCCGCATGGCACCAAGCCGCGGGCGCTGGCTAAAAACGGCGTAGCCGCCAAAAAAAACGTTGAGCTTAACAAAACCGCTATTAGTAGGAGCTTTTTTTGTTTCAAAGTGAACATACTTTGCATTTACTATATCATATTTAGGGCTAAATTTCAAATTGCGTTAAAGAATTGTCATTTAAAATTGAAAACCGGACTCCGTAAAGTTAAAAACCGGACTTTGG
>CAZQFQ010000024.1:0-21019 GCA_964592725.1 uncultured Candidatus Saccharibacteria bacterium
CTTTGTTAAAGGAATGAAGCCTTAAATTGGTTGCACTTCAGTTGCGAATGGAGGGGTGTATCTGCTAAAATATAGAAGTGATCTTAATTGGTCTGTTTTTTTATGAATAATAAAATCTACAACACAATAATCATCGGTAGCGGGCCGGCCGGGCTGACCGCGGCTTTGTACGCGGCTCGGGCGGAGTTAAAGCCGCTGGTTTTGGCGGGGCTTAAGCCCGGCGGGCAGTTAATGGACACGACGGAAGTGGAAAATTTTCCCGGTTTTCCCGAAGGCATAATGGGCCCCGATTTAATGGAAAATATGATGAAGCAGGTTAAACGGTTTGGCGCGGAAATTTTACAGGAGAATGTTGAGTCGGCCGATTTCAGCCGGCAGCCTTTTCTGGTAAAAACCGACAAAGGCGAATACAAAACCAAAACCGTAATTATTGCCACTGGCGCGGACGCCAATTGGTTAAATTTACCGAGCGAGCAGAAATTGCGAGGTAAGGGAGTGAGCGCCTGCGCGACATGCGACGGATTTTTCTTTAAAGGAAAGGATTTGGCTGTGGCCGGCGGGGGAGACGCGGCAATGGAAGAAGCTATTTTTTTGACTAAATTTGCGACCAGCGTTACCATTGTGCATCGCCGTCCTGAATTCCGCGCCTCCAAGATTATGCTTAAGCGCGCCCAGGATAACCCAAAAATAAAATTTATTACCGACGCTACGATTATTGAGGTGCTGGGAGAAAAGTCGGTTGAAGGATTAAAGATAAAGGATAATTTTTCCGGACAAGAAAAGATTTTGCCTGTCCAAGGTTTGTTCGTGGCCATTGGACACACGCCGGCGGCTAAAATTTTTGCCGCGGCCGGAATTGAAACAGATGTTAAAGGCTATATCGTGGTAAAAAATAACACACGCACCAATATTGAAGGCGTATTTGTTGCCGGCGACGTTAACGATCCGCGCTATCGTCAAGCCGTGTCCGCGGCCGGAATGGGCTGTATGGCCGCGCTGGACGTGGAAAAGTGGCTTGCGGAAAAAGAATAATGGGTTTTTTAGGCTGTCATCCCGGAATTTTTTGCGCTGATGACAATCACCCGCCGCAAAAAATATCCGGGATCCAGAACAAAACATTTACAAAGTATTCAATCGGATGATTTTTTCCTGGAAAAGAATTTTTAAAATAGTGGGAATTATAGTTTTAGCCGGCTTGGTTGCAGCTGGTATTTATTTTTTTGTTACCTGGCGGCCGGTGAAAATCGTTTGGGCGAGCTTAATCTATGACCGGCGGGAAAATTTTGTGGACTGCCAGCATTTGCCGTTTTATCCGCAGGTGGAAAAAGCCTTTTTGGCGCATGGGGACATTGTCCAAAAAGTCAGGCAAATTCCGGGAGTAGAAAATTTTTATTTTGTTAAAATTGAGTGCAAAATTTATGACGGCGGAACCACATTTCTTAAAGGACAGGGGGAACTTGAATATAAAAAACGTTCGGCCAAAAACAGCGCGGAAAAAATAATCGGGAATAACTTTTTTGGCATCCCATACCGCGGTTATCCGGATTAAATTTATGGTAACAATTGTTGGCAGGGTAATTTACGGCAAGAAATACGGCAGGAAGCTGGGTTTTCCGACCGCGAATTTGGATAGGAGGGATTACGTCAGACGGAAATTAAAAATCAAGCTCGGAATTTATGCCGGTTATGCCGTCATCGGTGAAAAAACAACCTTTCCCCGGCCCTCCCCCCACCACTTCGGCTATGCTCAGGGTGACCCTGAGTTAGACCGAATGGGTCAGGAGGGGAGGGAGCACGAACGGAAAGCCGCTATTGTCATAGGGCCTATTGATAACCGCGGCTTGCCGAAAATAGAAGCTCATCTTTTAAATTTTAAGGGCAACCTTTACGGGAAAAAAGTTATTTTGTCTTTGGGGAAATACATCCGTTCCTTCAGGGAATTCAAGAATGAGGGAGAATTAAAAAAACAAATTCAAAAAGACATTGCCATTATAGTAAAATTATGAAACTGCAACCGTTTAAACTTGAACGATATTTTGCCAAATATGAGTTTACGGCCAAATATCTACTTTCCAGTTCGGATTGTGACGGTTTGTCACAAAATGAAGTTTTGGGTATGGCGGATAAGGGAAGCAAAAAGCTTTGGGATAATTTAAAATTAGGATATACTGAATCACTCGGATTGCCTTTGCTTAGAGATGAAGTGGTCAAGCTTTACAAAGGTATTAACTCTGAAGAAGTGCTGGTCGTAGTCCCGGAAGAAGGAATTTTACTTGCTTTAAATTCTATTTTGAAAAAAAACGATCATGTAATTTGCACTTTTCCCGGATACCAATCCCTTTATGAGATAGCGGAAGGCAAGGGTTGTGAAGTTACAAAATGGCAGCCGGATGAACAGCGCGGCTGGAAATTTGACGCTGGTTTTTTAGAAAAAAACATTAAGTCAGCAACAAAGCTTTTGGTGATAAATTTTCCCCATAACCCAACTGGGTACTTGCCTAGCAGGGAAGACTTTTGGAAAATTTTAGAAATTGCAAAAAAACATAATCTTTATATTTTTTCCGACGAAATGTACCGCTACTTGGAATATAGCGAGCAGGACAGGTTACCATCTGCTTGCGAAGTTTATGATAAGGCTGTGACGCTGTTTGGCATGTCAAAAACGTTCGGTTTGGCAGGCGCGCGAATTGGATGGCTGGTGACCAAAAACCGGGAGCTGTTTGAAAAAATGGCAATCTTTAAAGATTACACTACTATTTGCAGCAGCGCGCCCAGTGAGATATTGTCTTTAATTGTTTTGAAGAATAAAGAAAAAATAATTAAGCGGCATCTGGATAAAATTAAGGCGAATCTTAATTTGCTGGACGACTTTTTTATTAGATTCGGCAATTTATTTTCCTGGGTCAGGCCAAAGGCGGGAACCATAGCTTTTCCAAAATTGATTTTTTCGCAAAGCTCTTTTGATTTTTGTCAGGGGGCGGTAAAAGACGGAGGTATTATGGTTTTGCCTTCAACGGTTTATGATTTTGATGACAAACATTTTCGGCTGGGTTTTGGCAGAGAGAATATGCCGGAAGCATTATTGAAATTCGAGGAATATATTAAATCTAAAAAGTTATAAGATGGAAGAAGCACCAAATAAGAAAAAAGGCCCGCTGATAGTATTTTTGTCTTCATTAATGTGGTCGGGCGACACGCCATTTAGGGAGCCGCTTTTGCTTGGAGGCCTGTCCGTCCCATTTGTCGGGTTTTTGGAACATTTGTTAAATACAATTGTCAGTTTGCCCGGCCTGGTGGCCAAGCGCGCAGGATTTAAAAAACTGACATTCAAGCAATGGATTGGGTTGTTTTATATTGGGGCAGGGGCATCTGCTTTTGGCGCTTTGCTTTACGTTGAAGCCGCGGTGGCGATGAATTATAATTTTACAGTGGCCGCGCTGCTCCAAAAACTCCAGCCAATTTTTGCCATCAGCTTGGCCGTTATTTTTTTAAAAGAAAAATTATCGCCAAAATTTTGGCTGTTCGCGTTGCCGGCTCTGCTCGGCGCTTATTTGGTAACATTCGGCTTGGCCAGTCCGGCAAGGCTTTGGAGCACGGGCGGACATTTAAGCCTTTTGGGGCCGGCGCTGGCCGTGGGCGCGGCGATTTTGTGGGCCGGCGGCACAGTGGTCGGGCGCTCTCTGCTTTTTGGCCTGGATGTCCAGCTGGTTAACGGCATGCGCTTTGTTTTTGGTTTTATTTTTTTGGCGGCCTATGTCGCGATTTTTTATCATTTTCAGTTCGGCCAAATGACGCCGTTTTTTTGGCGCAACGTAACTATAATAGCCTTGGTAACGGGTTTTTTTTCATTATGGCTGTATTATTACGGCCTTCGTTTCACCAAAGCCTCGGTTGCAACTTTAATGGAGCTGGGATATCCTTTGGCTTTGACAATAGTAAACTGGAAGTTTTTGGGCATCACCCTTAATGTATGGCAAATTGCCGGCGCTTTAATTTTGTTGGCCTCGGTAACCGCTTTAGTGCTAACGAGCGGCAGTGTGAGCCAGCCGGTTTTAGATGAGCAAAAGGGGGTTTGAGGCTGTCTTTACTAACTACGAATTGGTACTAATATACTGATTCTAGATAATTGGCATTAGTATATTGGTAAAGATTAGTAGTTAGAAAATACAGGGAGAATAACTAAAAATTTAAAATAATTAGCTAATGATAAATTATGCAAATAAATCCTTTTGAGACGGCCAAGGCCCAGCTGGAGCTGGCCGCAGAAACGGCAAAATTGGATAAAAATAAAATTGAGCGGTTAAAATACCCGGACCGTTACGTGGAAGTTTCCATTCCGGTAAAAATGGACAGCGGGGAGCAAAAAATTTTTACCGGTTTTAGGAGCCAACATAATAACGCGCGTGGCCCGTACAAAGGCGGCATACGTTATCATCAGGATGTAAATCTTGATGAAGTCCGGGCATTAAGTTTTTGGATGTCGTTTAAAAATGCCGTGGTCAATGTGCCGTTTGGCGGCGGCAAAGGCGGGATAATCGTAAACCCCAAGGAATTATCGGCCGGCGAGCTGGAGCGCTTGAGCCGCGGTTTTGTGCAAAAAATTTATCCGATAATCGGCCCGGAAACGGACGTGCCGGCGCCCGATGTAAATACCACCGGACAAATTATGGGCTGGATGCTGGATGAATACCAAAAATGTTCCGGCAATAAATCCATGGCCACGTTTACCGGGAAATCTTTGGACAACGGCGGGAGCCAGGGCCGCGAAGAAGCCACGGGTTTTGGCGGCGTATACGTGTTTGAAGAAGTTATAAAAAGCAAAGCGGTGAATTTGGCAAAAGATTCCAGCATCGCCATCCAGGGTTTCGGCAACGTGTCCACATTTTTTGCGAAAAAAGCTTTTGAGTCAGGTTATAAAATTGTGGCTTTATCGGATTCCCAAGGCGGCATTTATAATTCCGATGGTTTGGATTTGGATAAAGTTTTTGTCCATAAAAAATCCACGGGCGCGCTCAAAGATTTTGCAGGCGCAAAAAATATCAGCAACTCCGAGTTATTGGAATTGCCAGTTGATGTATTGGTTCCCGCGGCCCTGGAAAATGTTTTAACCGGCGACAACGCGGCCAAAATAAAAGCCAAACTCATCGTGGAAATGGCTAACGGACCTACGACGCCCGGCGCTGACATGGTTTTTGCTTCAAAAAATATCGCGGTCATCCCCGACATCTTAGCCAACAGCGGCGGCGTATGCACCAGCTACTATGAGTGGTATCAAAACATGAATAATGAAAGCTGGAGCAGGGAGCAGGTTCTGGAAAAACTATCAGCCCAAATCAAACAGGCGTTTGCCGATGTCTTAGAACAAAAAAATAAATACAATTGCACCTTTAGAACCGCGGCCTACATTTTAGCCGCGCAGAGGATAATTGAAAAGATGTAGTCGCGGAACAACGCGGAACTTAACGCTGAAAAACGCGGAAAAAAAAAGAAAGGGTTGCGGCGCCGTGTTGGCCGCAACCCTTTTGTTGTCGCTACTTGAATATCGCGTCGCCGATGGCGAGGAGGACGCCGGTGAAAATCAGCATCCCGATAGCCAAGGCGAACATCACCAAGTCGTCTTTCCAGTTGGAATCACCCGGACCAAATCCTTTTGGAAAGCCCGCTCCAAATGGTGGCATTGGTTCCTCCTTTCGATATAGCATTATTGGATAGGCAGCGGGAGATTACCAAAATACGATTTTGACATACTCCCACAACGTCTTTGCCTCAGCCCGGTCTTTGGGTTGCCCTATTCGGACACAGCGCCGCCACATATAGTACTGAATCCACATAACGGTGACTAAACCGAGCAGAATTCCGTCGATGATAGTTTTCATGTACCCTCCTTTGTTACTTGAAGATTTTTTCGATGAACTCGCAGATGGTTAGACCAACATACAAGATGCCAAAGGCGAGAACCATAATTAGGATCTTAAAGACTATATCCAATAAAAATCCTAACCAGCCGTCACTAAAAGATTGTTTTCCAAAATATGGGCCAAAGTAGATCATAAAGCCTCCTTTAAGCTAACCGGTCAATATACTATAGCGTTGACTTTTGTTCAATAATTTTGTATACTAATATTAGAAATTATCAAAATAGCCTTATTTTAAGGGTAAAATCATCATTAATTTGTTGTCGGAAAATATGTACGAAAAGATGTTAACAAAAGCCGGGCTGGACGAAAAACAGGCCAAAGTATATTTGGCTTGTTTGGAATTGGGCAAGGCTAAGGCTCCGGAAATCGCACGCAAGGCGGAACTAAAGCGAACCACGACTTATGGAATTTTGGATGAATTAACGGGTTTGGGGCTGGTCAGTTTTCAGCAGAGCGGGAAAATTAAATGGTTTAAGCCCGCCGATCCGCTGGCGCTTTCTGATATGCTGGCGGATAATCAAAAAATTATTCAAGGCGCTTTGCCGGAACTGCGGAATATGTTTGCCAACCGGCAAATTTTTCCAACCGTGCAATTGTTTGAAGGGCGGGAAGGCATTAAACGGATTTACGAAGACACTTTAAAATGCCAAAGCAAAAAAATCCAGCAGATTGTAAAGGTTAAAGATTTTATAGACTTCCCGGGCGGCGATTTTTCCAGACAATATATCCGGCGGCGCGCGGAAAAGGGGATTGTTGCTTACGCGCTTCATCCGGCATCCGGTGATATCCACGATAAACAATACGGCGAAGAGAGCCAACAATGGAAAAGGTATGTGCGTTATTTGCCGCCGGATTTTTTTTATGCCTCTATGATTATGCTTTACGATCACAAAGTCGCGATGATGTCTACAAAGTCTGAAAATTTCGGTTTTATTATAGAGAGCAAGGAATTTTCCGCGGCTTTAAAAATACAATTTGAATTTATGTGGAAATTGGGGACCAAACAGCCGCAAGAATAGGAATTTTTACATAAATTTGGCATAAAAAAACAATTACCTTATAAATAAAACTAAAAATAAATATATTGACAAAAAGCCTAAATAGGATAATACTATAAAGTCCAGTATTAATAAATTAATTAACATTTCGACATATGAACAAATTATCAAAAAGTTTAATTTTGGGCTTATTTGTAAGCCTTTTAATTGGTTTTTCCGGCAGGGCTTTGGCCTACAGCCCAATTTTAAGCGTTTATGCCGCTAATGGCGGCGGAACAACCGTATCCATCACCGGCGGTCAGCCAAATGCTTCGGTGGTCATTAGTTATACCCCATCCGGCAGTAGTTTGACCTCTACTGTCACCGGCGAAACCGATTATAGCGGAAGCTTTACCACAATGATAAGCTCGGCAGTGAATAGCTCGCAGATTACCGCGACCGTGGCAGGTCAGGAGGTTTATGCCAACAATAACGGCAATTATTATACCGGCGGATGCACTTATTATGGTTGTTCTGTCGGCGGATTAACTTTAAGCCAGACAAGTTTGAGCTTAAATGTTGGCCAAAGCGCTTCGGTAACCGCAAGTTCTCCAATTTACGGCTATAGTAATAGTGTCTATATTTCCAGCAATTCTAATTCCAGCGTGGCTTCCGCGTCTGTTTCCGGTAATCAGATAACGGTCTACGGCCAAAGTTCCGGCAGTACCACTGTTGAGGTTTGCCAAAGTTCCGGCAGTAGCGTTTGCGCAAGTTTGTATGTAACGGTTTCCGGATACAACAACGGCTGTAGCTACTACGGCTGTTCCGTGGGCGGATTAACCCTAAGCCAGACTAGTTTAAGCTTAAACGCGGGCCAGAGCGCTACAGTGACCGCGAGTTATCCGGTTTATAACTACAGCAACAGTTTTTATATTTCCAGCAATTCCAATTCTTCGGTTGCCAGCGCTTCGGTTTCGGGCAGTCAGATAACGGTTTATGGCATAGCTTCGGGCAGTACGACAATCAGCGTGTGTTCCAACAGCGGGAGTAGCGTTTGCGCAAGTTTGTACGTTACGGTGTCCGGATATAATAACGGTTGTACCTATTACGGCTGTTCCGTTGGCGGATTAACTTTAAGCCAGACAAGTTTGAGCTTAAATGTTGGCCAAAGCGCTTCGGTAACCGCGAGTTATCCGGTTTACAATTACAGCAACGGTTTTTACATTTCCAGCAATTCCAATTCTTCGGTTGCCAGCGCTTCGGTTTCGGGAAGCCAGATAACGGTTTATGGTATAGCTTCGGGCAGTACGACAATCAGCGTGTGTTCCAATAGCGGCAGCAGTGTTTGCGCAAGTTTATATGTTACTGTAACCGGCAACATATATTCCGGAAGCATTTATTTTAGCCCTTCAAGCCTGTCGTTAAGTATCGGCCAAAATTCCACAGTTTCAATTTATAGCAACGGCGGTTCTTACGGCAATTATTACGTTTCCAGCAATTCCAATTCCGGCGTAGCCTCGGCCAGCGTTTCCGGCAGCAGTTTGTATGTGAATGCTTTGAGCGCCGGCAGTACCAGCATCGCGGTTTGCCAAAGCGCTTACAGCTCATACTGCGCGACCTTGTACGTCACGGTAACCGGGGTGTTGGGGGGCAATACCAATTTATGGTTTAGCCCGGGCAACCCCAGTTTGTATGTCAATCAAAGTTTGGCGGTGTCCATAAACAGCAGTGCTTATAATAGCAGTGCTTATCCGTATACATCCACAGCTTATTATATTTCTTCAAACAGCAACCCGGGTGTCGTATCAGCCACTGTTTCGGGCACAGTGCTGAATTTATACGCCTACCAAAACGGATCCAGCTCAATCATTGTATGCAGTTCCGGGTTAGGTTTTTGCGGCACGCTTTATGTAACCGTCGGCAACGGGTCTTCCTATTACGGAGGAACGCTGTCTTTGAGCCAGACCAGCATTAGCTTAAGCCAGACCCAGAGCGTCACAGTTTCGGCTTACAACGTGCCGGCTTTGTACGTAGCGTCCAACAGTAATTCCAACGTTGTTTCCGTAAGTATTTCCGGCGCGCAGGCGATTTTTTACGGGCAAACTTACGGCAGCAGCACGGTAGTTTTGTGCGGTGTCAGTTCCAGCCAGTGCGCCAGCGTTTATGTTACTGTTAGCGGCGGATACGGCAGTAATATTTTATTGAACCCGCCATCTTTAAATTTGAATGTCGGCCAAAGCGCCACGGTAAATGTTTCCGGTAGCGGCGGTTATGGATATTTTATTTCATCCAACAGCAATCCGGGCGCGGTATCCGCCAGCTTTAATGGGAGTGTGATAACTGTTTACGGCATAGCCAACGGCAGCGCCACTTTATTAATTTGCCAGAACAGCGCTAATTTTTGCCCAAGCCTGTTAGTTACCGTGGGCAATGGCCCTTACTACAACACCGGATATCCTTATAATACGGGCAGCGGCTTGCAGTATCCTGGAGGTTCAAGCGGTGTTTTGGGAGCCAGCACCTACGCCAACGGCCAGCTGATTTCCGAAGGCTCAACGGTTTACATTGTTTATAAAAATACCAAAACCGCTTTTGCCGGCGCCTCCGCCTTTTTGGGATTAGGATACAGTTTTAATAACGTCCTCGCGGTCGGCAATTCCGGGCTCGCTGACTCGGGCCATACCGTAACTACGCAATACGCCGCGCATCCCTGGGGCACCTGGATAAAAAATTCCGGCAGTACTGTTTATTTTGTTGACGACCTCGGTTTAATCCCGATTCCCGATTGGAGCACCTTCACCGGCAACGGAGGCCAGGCCAGCTTTATTGTCGCGGCCAACTCTTACGATTTCAAGCTCCCCATTTTGTCGCCGATGACTTCCGGGGACCCGCGATTGCAATAAGGACGGATAAACGCGGATTCACTCCGGATTAACACAGACTTAAAACCCCTTTCGCTCGAGAGGGGTTTTATGGTATTTGCCGCAAAAATTTGGTATAGTTTAATCATAGAAATTAATTTACAATTTTATGTCGCAAGACGAATTGCTCGATATTATAGATGAAAACGAAAATATAATCCAAGTAGCCACTAAGCGGGAAGCTCATCAGAAAGGTTTACTGCATAAGACAATAATAGCGGAAGTTATTGATTCCAAGGGACGTCGGCTGTTGGTTAAGCAGGCCAGCGACCGCCAAGACGCGGGGCAGTATGTTTCTCCCGTAGGCGGACATGTGTCATCGGGAGAGACCCAGGAGCAGGCGTTAAAGCGCGAAGCTAATGAGGAACTCGGTTTGGAAGGGGATTATAAATTTGAATTTGTCGGGAAAAAGATATTTAACCGCAATGTTCTGGGAAGGCAGGAAAACCATTACTTTATTGTTTATAAAATTTTTTCCGATGCGGTGCCAAAATTAAACCACGAGTCGGAAAGTTATAAATATTTTACCGAAGACGAATTGCGCGCGGAATATAAAAATCATCCTGAACTTTTTGGCGAGGCCTTTCATTTTGTGGTAAAAAATATGTTTCCTTTTTTGGCGGAAAAATAATGGTAAGGCAACCATCGGCACGTGCATTGTAGGGTAGGGTCTCGACCCTACCCTACAACAAATAAGATTACGCCGCCATAAACTAAAACTCCCATACACTGTAGTACGGGAGTTTTAAAATGTTCGGGTGATGTGAAAATAACCTCACCACTGCACCAGTCGTAGGACTCCGGTGCAGGGCAGGCTGGCCCCTCCTTTGCAAGGATGGGAATGGGAGCATTACATTGAAGCGCGTTCGACGTATTCGCCGGTGCGGGTGTCGATGCGGAGAGTGTCGCCTTCTTTGATGAACATCGGGGCGTCTACTACCAGGCCGGTTTCCAGAGTTACAGGTTTGGTTACGTTGCCGCCGCTGTTGCCTTTGGTGTCCGGCGGAGCTTCGGTAACTTTAAGCTCAATTTTTATAGGTAGTTCAATAGAGACCGGTTTATTGTTGAATCGCAATATTGAAACTTCCATTCCTTCCTTAAGGAATTTTTCCTGTTCCAAGGTAACGTCTTTGGCAATATCTATGGTCTCAAAGGTCTCGTTATTCATAAAGTGAGTGCCTTCGCCGTCGGTATACAAAAAGTTGGCTTTTTCGCGGACTACGTCGGCTTCCTCTATGCTCTCGCCGAACTTAAAAGAATATTCGTAAACTTTACCGGTAATTACGTTGCGCATTTTAGTTTGCATTACGGGCTTTCTCTGGGCCGTGCGCATACGGTTTGACCAGATAATCATCACGGGCTGTTTTTCCCATAAGATTATGGTGCCTATTTTCATGTCATTCAAATCCATAGAAAATTTTTGTTAAAAATTTTTTCTACTAAATACTAAATTTTACTAAAGATACGAAATACGAAAGCAATTCCTAGTTTAGTATTTCGTACATTTAGTATCTTTTCGTAGTTAGTAGTAGCTAAGCGGCAACAAACGGTAGTAGCGCCATATGTCTGGCCTGTTTTAATGCCTTGGTCACCATTCTCTGGTGCTTGGGGCAGGTTCCTGTGCGGTTGTGGGCCAAAATTTTGGCGTGCGGCGACATAAAACGGCGCAAAGTTTGCGCGTCTTTGTAATCCACGGTGCTGATTTTATTGGAACAAAAATAGCATTGTTTTTTAATTTGCGGCTGGCTGTCTCGGTCTCGGTTATTATTAGGTCTCATTAAATTATTGTTAATAATTTTTTCTACTAAATACTAAATTTACGAAAAATACGAAACTTATAAATTACGCAATTTTTCAGTTTAGTATTTTTAGATTCTTTAGTATTTAGTAGAGGTTCGTTAGAACGGGATGTCTTCTACGTTAATGTCTTCGCCTTGCTGAATGGTCGGCAACTGTTCAGCCGGCGCGGGCTGGCTTAAGTCTTCGGTAGGGGATGCCGTCGGCTTTGAAGCCGGAGCGGAGGTCTGGCCGCCGTAAGACGATGTATTGCCGCCACCGGACTGGGCGCCGTCTAGCATAATCATGTTGTCGGCGATAATTTCCGTGCGGCTTCTTTTTTGGCCGTCTTTGCTGTCCCAGCTGCGGGTCTGCAGTCGGCCTTCAATGTAAACGCGGCGGCCTTTTTTTAAATATTGCGCGGCGATTTCGCCCAGCTTGCGCCATAGCACCACGTTGTGGAATTCCACCTGTTCCACTTTTTGCCCGGTCTGCTGGTTGTTGTAAACATAATTGGTGGCAAGTCCCATTTGGCAAACGCTGACACCCGAAGGAATGGTTCTTAATTCCGGGTCGCGCGTTAGCCGCCCGATTATCATAACTTTGTTTAAGTCCATAAAATTATTGTTAATAATTTTTGTTTCTACTAAATACTAAATTTTACTAAAGGTACGAAATACTAAACGCAAACCCAAGTTTAGTATTTAGTATGTTTAGTATTTTTTCGTATTTAGTAGAGGTTTATTTGGTTAAATCCTCGGACAACGCGGCCTCTATCTTTTTATCCAGCTCTTCCTGGTTAATTTCCGTCAAGACCGGTGTTTCTTTTTTGGCCGAAGGCGCGGCCTGGACTTTGGGCATCGGCACAGTGCTTTCCGCGGGCGGCCCTTTGCGCACAATTTTGGATTGTGTAATTTTATCCTTGGCCATTCTCGCCAAATGCTCATCCAAATTTATAATCAAATATCGGATAATGCTTTGGTCCTGGGTGCGGATTTTGGCGTCAAAGGTGTTAATGTTTTTGCCGTCCATAGTAAAATTAACCACAACATAATGGCCGTTGCGGGTTTTGCCTATGGGGTAGGCGAGTTTCTTTTTTCCCAGTTGGGATTCTTTAATGTCGGTGGCGCCAAAATCTTCCGCGAATTTTAAAATGCTTTGGGAAATTTTGGGCACTTCGTCGTCAGCCACGTGGCTGCCAAGCACATACATGAGCTCATATTGAGGCATAAGGATGGGTTCCTTATCCCCCGGTCATTTGCCGGGGAAATATGATTAAGATTTAATTGTCTACAAATTATAGCATTAGCCGGGGTTTTTGTCTATATTGACGAAAAATACGATTTATGGGAAAATTAGATTTTACAAAATCCAAATAGGAGGTTTGTATTGTGATCAGGCGTTTTTTTTCTTTGTTCAAACGGCGGGTCAAGGGGGTCTGCCCAAATTGCCGGCAAAAAGTCCGGCTTGGGCCGAACGAGAAGCTTCTGAAGCCGGAACTCCGTGAGGAGATTGAACTTGTGATAGAGAAAGTGGGAATTGGCCCATGCGGCAGATTTTGGACAAGGCCGCACAAGATACGAAAACGGGGAACCTGGCATTGGGATCCCTGTCCTGGCGAGAAAAGATGTCCGACTTCTTTGGTCGGCAGAAGAGCCTGAACCGTGTGGTTCATCAGCCCCTATCCCGGCGTGCGTTGAACGTACGCCGGGTTTTGTTTTGTCTACAGAAAATAGAAAAGGAACGGTCGCGACCGTTCCCTACATAAAGAGGCCTATAGCTTGCGCTACATCTGCAATCCGTGTCCATCCGTCTGCAGTATCCGTGTTAATCCGTTTAGTTAGCAAATCTGAAGTGCACAACATCCCCATCCGCAATCACATATTCTTTTCCTTCCACGCGTAGCCAGCCTTTGTCGCGCGCGGGGCCGTAGCCGCCGGCTTGCAGGAGCTTGTCCCATTGGATGACTTCGGCGCGAATAAATCCTTTTTCAAAATCGGTATGAATTATGCCCGCGGCTTGCGGAGCTTTGGTGCCGGCCGGGCATGTCCAGGCTTTGCTTTCTTTTGGCCCGGCAGTAATAAAAGTTATCAAGCCTAAAGTTTTATAGGCTTGTTTTATAATTTTATCCAACCCACTTTCAGGCAAACCAAGCTCTTTTAAATATTCCGCGCGTTCGGTGTCGGAAAGTTCGGCAAGTTCGCTTTCAAGTTGCGCGTCAATAAAAATGGCATCTTGCGTAGGGGAGGGTTTTAAACCCTCCCCTACATTGGCAAATTCCTTTTTATTCAAATCAAACTTGCTGTTCGCCACAAACAAAAACGGCTTTGTCGTTAGAAGCTGAATATCTTTTGAATATTCTTTTTCCTCATCAGTTAAACTCACCGAAGAAGCCATTTTCCCGGCTTCCAATGCGGTTTTATATTTTTCCAAAACACCCTTTTTGATAATTGCCTCGCGCTCGCCGCTTTTGGCCTGGCGGCCGACCGAGGATAATCTATTTTCCACATTCTGCAAATCCGCTAACTGTAACTCTATGGCGATAGTTTCCATATCGCGCTTTGGGTCCACATTGCCCTGCACGTGGATAATGTCATCGTCCACAAAAAACCGTACCACTTCCATTATGGCGTCAACTTCGCGGATGTGACTCAAAAATTGGTTGCCCAAGCCTTCCCCGGCGCTGGCGCCTTTGACCAAGCCCGCAATGTCCACAAACTCAATAGCGGTCGGTACAATTTTTTCCGACTTCTCCTGCGCGGCCAGTTTTGCCAACCTTTCATCCGGCACCGCTACCACGCCGACATTAGGATTGATGGTGGCAAACGGATAATTCGCCGCCTCTACTTTAGATTTGGTAATGGCATTAAACAATGTGGACTTGCCCACATTTGGCAGTCCCACGATTCCGATTTGGAAGGACATTTGTGTTTTTCCCCTCTCCCTCTGGGAGAGGGACAGGGTGAGGGTTAATAAGTAACAATCAGTAGTATAAATTAGATATCCGTTTTAGCCAAGAGGTTGACGGATTTTCTGGTTTGTCTTAAACTACTTTTTAAGAAGCAGTCATGCTCGTTGTAGCCGTGGCGGCTTTGTTTTAGGAGGAATATTAATTGCCCTCAACAGAAAACCGTGTGCTTAACGCGCAGGCAGCTAAAGTCCTGCGTCCCTTGATCGATCTTGCCGAAGTGCAATTCGGCGAGAAACCCAGGCGGGTCGCGGACAGGCTGGGTGACCTGTGCCAGTTGGAAACCGGGTACGGGAAGCTCGTCAACTGCACCGTTAACCGGAGTGGTAAGATTGTCGTTGTGGTGAGCTCTCGGGGGGTCTCTGACCTTCAGACGGCGGAGTACACCCTGCCCGAGTTGCTGCACGACTGCAGTACCGTGTCGTAGTAAGTATCCCGCGGTGACGCGGTCCTTGGATGGAATCCAGGGACCGCGTGCTTTTTTATGTGAACCTCTAATTGTTTAATTGTTAGTGAGATTTTGGCTAAAAGCAAAACAAAAGGGCGTGTGTGACACACGCCCTACTGACTAAAACAACCGTCAGATTCTGCTTTTTTTATGGACCACCCCCTCTCCTTGCGCTAGCCGACACGCCAAGCTCTCTTTTTGTTGTTTTTGTTTTCAGAGAGCGCCACAGGCGCTTTGTCTAGGCAGGGAGAGGAGGTGTTGACGCTAGTTTCATGGCGCCTCCTTATTTGTAGTATAACAGATTATCCCATAAATGTTGACTTTTTTAAAATTTTGACGTAATGTTTGTTTTAAGAAGCAACTCCCTCAATATTTAATTGGGAAGAGTTGTTTTAATAAATATAACAGGAGAAACAATGAAAGGCTTTTCGGCAGCACCACGTCGCGATACATCGCGGCGCAGGCAGGACGAGCCTCGTCCAAAGAACTCCTCTCGTGGACATCGTGAGGCAGTAGCAAGGAGTTTGAAAGTCGGCTTGCTGGAACTTTCTTCCGACGGTTCCGAGCCGCGAAGGAAAGGACGGGCCTCTGTAAGGCAACAAGCGGCCATGTCTGCCGCGATGTGCTGTTCCGACCTCGCTGGGGTCGTCCGGAGGATGATCTAATGAAGGTTAGGCCCGAGACCCGCAGATGGGCAAAAATCCATCGCGGCGACGAAATGGCTTTCCAACATGGTCCGCCGGACTTGTCTGCAGTAGCAGGAAGTCTTACAAACACTGTTCACAACGAACCCAGAGAACGTGTTTGGCTGGAGTCTGACCAGGGACCTTTTGTCAGGCGGTCCGGGCCTCCGCTGGCCGTTCCCTCTGACCGGTGTTATGGTCTGGCCTGAATGGCTTGTGGACGGCGTGTAGCCTTTGTACGCGCCGTCCTTTTCTTTTTGTGCTAAAATGACTTTACGGGTTGCCATAAAGTCATTTTGAACGAAGCAAGGGATTTTAAATAGTAAATGACAATTATGAAAATCACCAATATCCAAAAACTCAAACCTAAGCAGCTTATCGTTTTTGATTTGGACGGTACGCTGGCGCCGAGCAAGACCCCAATGGATAGGGAAATGTCCGGGCTAATGGGCAAATTGTTAGAAACCAAAAAAGTCGCGGTCATTGGCGGAGGGGGATATAGCCAGTTTAAAAAACAGCTTTTAGAGGAGTTAAAAATTCCTAAGGATTTATTAAAACGACTTTTTTTATTTCCGGCCACTTCCACAACCTTTTATCGCTATCAGGGAGCCTGGAAAAATGTTTACGCGCACCGGCTTTCTAAAGCCGAGCGTGAAAAAATAAAAAAAACGTTTGAAAAAGTATTTAAGGAAATTGGCTACCAACATCCCAAAAAGACCTACGGTAAAATTATTGAAGATCGCGGCACGCAGGTAACATTTTCTGCTTTGGGTCAGGACGTGGTAAAAATTTTGGGCAGTAAAAAGGGCGTGGCGCTTAAAGATAAATGGAGGGATGGGAACACTCCGCTTAAGCTCAAAATCGCAAAGCTGATGTCCAAATATTTGCCGAATTTGGAAGTTCGAGCCGCCGGCCATACTTCGGTGGACGTTACCAAAAAGGGTATAGATAAAGCTTACGGTTTAAAGCAGATAGAAAAATATTTGGGGGTAAGAATCAAGGATATGCTGTTTGTGGGTGATGCCATTTTTCCCGGCGGAAACGATTACGCGGTTACTAAAACTAAAGTTGATTACATCCCGGTTAAAGACTCCGAAGAAACAAAAAAAATTATCAGAGAATTAATCTGATAACCAATAAATTAACGGCAGCGGGCGAACATCCAAAGAGGATGTCGCGCGTTGCCGTTTTGGTGTGCGGTCATGCGGCATTTCTTCGTGGGTTGATGTAAACTACGCCGGGAGGTTTGCTTCTTGTGTCGAGCCTTACGACAAACCGGACTGCTTGTTTGCGAAGCTCGTTGCGTCCGCCCTTTTGTTCCAGTATGTCGTGAGCCGCCTTGTAGTTCTTCCTGACGATAAACATCTCTTGCACTAAGTGTCTAGCCTCCGGGGCGAGATGTTCGGTCGGGGAATCGATTGCAAACACGACCGCCGGGTGTTCTCCGTTAGAGCAGTTTATGCCTTTTATGTCCCCGTTCCGATAGCGCAATATCGGCCATCCATTAAGAGGGCCTTGGGGCAAAAATGCTTTGTAAACAGATTGAGTATCAGTAAAAAAGACTGCCACAGTATAATCCATATAGGCCTCCTTATACCGCAAGTATAAGGCTAAAATTTTTTTAAAGCAATTTGTGGATAAAAAAACCGAGGAAGGCAGGCTTCATCGAAGAAATAAAATAAGACTTTTTTTAAAAAGATTTAAGGCGGACGCTGGACAGCGCGTCCGCCTTGCTGGCGATGATTGCCGAAAAATCAAACGGTTATCTCTGCCACCGGGAGTATGTTTTTTCGCCGGAGCTGTTCGATGTTCCCCGATTTCAGCAGCGAGGCCACCTCTTTAGTGGTAAGATCGACGATCATGGTTTGGGAGACTGGTGGCTCCCAAACATCCTCGTTTGGCAGTAAAGCAAAAGCCAGGTGTTTTTGGACACGCCTCGGGTAAAGCTCCATGGATAGCAGTAGCCTGTGGTTGACCGGCATATTCAGGAAGGTAACAGTTCCTATTGAATCCACGGCACCGGCAATCAACCTTAACAACTCGCGATACAGCTGATCGGCCTCGCTCGGCGTTGTAAACGGTATAACTGCGGTCGGTCCGCCGTTATTCCAAGTAGTCGGCATTAGAAGACCTCCAATATGATTTGTCCTCAGTATATAGAAAGTTCTAAAAATATACAAATAAAAAAGTGATGGCGGCCGCTGGAATTGCGCGGCCGCCGGTTTTTGTTTCACGCCGCCTCTTGAGCTTTGACCAGAATCAGTGAGGGTGGACGCCGGTAACAGATTTTGCCATCGCAAGTGATGGTTGTTACGCCATCAATGCGATGATGAATACTGTTAGGCTCATCATCCATACTGACCGTTATGGTCAGCCCGGCGGGGTCTCTGTCAACCTTGGTGTGGGGAGTGACGGAATAGTCATTCCGTTTGCAGCTTGCTTCACATTTGAAGAAAATGTTGAGGGCTGCATTCCCCATAGACATAGCGCTGTCAAACTTAAAAGTGCAAACTGGCAAGGGGATTCCTCCTGTTGTTAGTAGTATAGCAGAAAATAAAAAACCTCCTCTAGGAGAGGAGGCCTTAATGTTGATAACTTTATAGCAAGCCAATTTTTTGTTTAACTTCCATCAGTGTTTGACCGGCGATTTGGCGAGCCTTATTAGCACCGTCACCCAGGACTTGGGCCAGGTAGTCGGGTTTTGTCAGTAATTCTTTTTTCTTTTCGCGGAATTCGGCAAAATGTTTGATAATTGAATCGGACAAAATAGCTTTTATTTCGGAATATTGGTAGGAATTTTGTTTTATCAGATCTTCCGCGGCTGGTTTGTTAAAGATTAAGAGAAGCTTAAACAAATTAATTCCACCTCTAAATTCTGGTTTATCCAATGCCAACTGATCGGCTTTATACAAAAGAGCATTTGTATCGGTAATTCCAATTTGATATAGGCCTTCTGTTGAAGCTACAGCTTTGGTAATCTTTTTTTTGATAGTTTCTGGCTCATCGTCTAAAAATAAACAGCCTTCCGGTTCGGATTTGGACATTTTTTTGTCCGGGTGCTTTAAATCCATAACTTTGGGGAAGGCGGTCCACAAAGGTTTGATTTCATCAAAAAATTTGCCGAACCGATTATTGAACTTTCGGGCAATGACATTGGCCAGCTCCAAATGCTGTTTTTGGTCAACACCTGCCGGTACGGCCGTGGCTTTGTAAATTAAAATATCCGCGGCCATTAATACCGGATAATTAAACAAGCCCATATTTATATTTTTGCTTTGCCTTTGGGATTTGTCTTTATACTGGGTCATCCGTTCCATTTCCGCTACCGGCGTGATGCAGTCAAAAATCCAGGCCAGCTCGGTATGCTCGGGCAGTTGTGATTGTAAAAAGATGGTGGATTTTTCCGGATTCAGCCCGGCGGCCAAAAAATTAGCCAACAAATCCAAAATCATGCCTCTTTTTTCTTTGGGCTCGTAATCTTCGCTAATGGAATGATAATCCACCAAACAAAAAAAACATTTATAATTTCCGCCGTCCTGCAAAGTCACAAAATTGGACAGCGCCCCTAAGTAATTCCCAATATGCAATTTTCCTGAAGGCTGTATGCCGGAAAAAATGGTTTGTTTGTTCATAAGAATATTATATCATAAAAAAATTAATCCCAGGAGCCGGCGTGTGGGCCCCTGGGTTGCGGCTAACGAAAAGTCCGCCGTATCCCGCGGGCGTTCATTTCACAGATTGTTCCGTCTGGCAAACGTATCTTGACCTCCCGGATTGGCAGCGGGTAGTCCCGTAGCCCTTGCTTCAGCAAGGTCGATGCGAGCATTTCGGGTTCAACGGCTCCTACTGGTAAGAAGAAGGTTTGCGCCCCGCTTTCTCCAGGGTTTATTATAACCGTCGCTTCCCCGGGTTCCGCCTCGTCTGTTGGCCGTGTCCGGGGCCGCAGAAGCCGACGTGGGTCTGACATAATTTGTACCCTCCTTTAGACTGCTAATTTTATAAGCAAAAGCTGGTATTGTCAATAACAAAAAACTCCCATCCGCCTACTGCGGAGGGGAGTTTTGTAGCGTGCCGATCCCGGACAAGCACGGGACGAGTTTATCGGCTGATTTAAAACAGCCCATGAATGGGCACGCCACGCTTGATAGTTGCTTGGTTATACTTCAATTACAACCGGTAATACCATTGGTCGTCTTTCGGTTTTTTGATAGAGGTATTCGCCAATCTCGTCGCGGACGATGTTGCGGAGGTAGGCGTAGTTGGGTTCCAATTTTTCTTTGCCTTTGGATTCTACCAGCTTGCGCACCTCGTGTTTCACTTCGCGGATTAAATCGTCATTTCCCTTCATATAAATAAATCCTCGGGAAATAATGTCCGGTTGGTTAACCAGTTTGCCGGTCCGTCTATCGAGGGTCATTATAATTACAAACATCCCGTCCTGCGCCATAACCTGGCGGTCGCGGATGACAACTTCGCCCACATCGCCAATGCCGAGCCCATCTATAAATACATAGCCGGAGGCGATTTTCGGATCTTCCGTAATTTTGGCTTCCTTGGCCGAAGTAATTTCCAGAATCTGCCCGTTATCCAGGGCAAAAATCCGGTCTTCCGGAATGCCCATACCTTTGGCCAGTTCGGCGTGCGCCACAATCATGTGGTGCTCTCCGTGGATTGGCATAAAGTATTTGGGTTTGACCAAAGCAATCATCAATTTTAATTCTTCCTGGTGCGCGTGGCCGGAAGTATGGATGTCCAAAGTTTTGTTATAGATGACGTGAGAACCCAGGCGGGTTAAATTGGACAGCATGGCGGCAATGGCCCGCTCGTTGCCCGGAATAGGGGAGGCCGATACTATGGTTGTGTCGCCTTTTTTGATTTTAACGGTTTTGTGGTCGCCGCGCGCGATCCGCGCCAGCCCGGCGGCTTCCTCGCCCTGCGCTCCGGTGGTTAAAATCACAATCTGGTTGTCCGGGAATTTTTTGGCGGCGTCGGATTTGATAATTATTTTGGGCTGGATTTTTAAGTAGCCCAAAGACAGCGCGATTTCTATGTTGTTGACCATGCTCCGGCCGGTGACAATAACTTTGCGGTTATATTTGGCCGCGGCGTCAAACAACTGCTGGATGCGGGAAATACTGCTGCTGAAATTTGCGAAAATAACCCGGCCCTTGATTTCGGAAAAAGCGCGGTCTATGGTTAAGCCAATTTCTTTTTCGGAAACACAGTAGCCCGGTTTTTCCGCGTTGGTGGAGTCGGACATCAAAAGTAGGACTCCTTCGGCGCCGAATTTGGCGATTTTATCAAATTCCGTGGGCTTGCCGTCCACCG
>CAZQFQ010000025.1:0-20955 GCA_964592725.1 uncultured Candidatus Saccharibacteria bacterium
TTGCGCTGGTGGTTTAAGACATCGTCAAATTCCAAAACGTGTTTTCTGGTGTCAAAATTTAATCCCTCGATTTTCTTTTGGGCAGATTCTATGGAGCGCGAAACCATTTTGGCTTCAATGGGCTGCTCGTCCGGCAGACCCAAAGACGTCATCAGCGATTTCATCCGCTCGCCGCCGAACAAACGCATTAAATCGTCTTCCATGGAAACAAAAAATTGTGATGACCCGGGGTCGCCCTGGCGTCCGGCTCTACCGCGAAGCTGATTATCAATGCGCCTGCTTTCGTGGCGCTCGGTGCCCAAAATATGTAAACCTCCGGCCGCAATGACGGCTTTTTGCTCGGCAGGGTCGGCCGGGTTGCCGCCTAAAATAATGTCCACGCCGCGCCCGGCAATGTTGGTAGCCAGCGTAATTTGCCCCAAACGTCCGGCTTGGGATACTATATGCGCTTCACGCTCGTGGTTTTTAGCGTTTAACAATTCAAACTGCAGGCCTTCGTTTTTTAGCACCTCGGCCAACATTTCATTTTTGGCAATGCTCACGGTGCCGATTAAAATCGGCTGGCCTTTTTTGTGCCGCTCTTTTACTTCTTTTGCTATGGCGTTAAACTTGGCGGTTTCAGTTTTATAAACCGTGTCGGGATTATCCTTACGCACCATCGGCTGGTTGGTCGGAATCTGTTCAACGGTCAGCTGATAAATCTTAAAAAATTCCTCTTCTTCGGTTTTGGCCGTGCCGGTCATCCCGGAAAGTTTTTTATACAGCCTAAATAAATTTTGGAAAGTGATGGTGGCCAGGGTTTTGCTCTCGGCCTGGATTTTTACGCCTTCTTTGGCTTCTATGGCCTGATGCAAACCTTCGCTGTAGCGCCGGCCGAACATCAGCCGGCCCGTAAATTCGTCTACGATAATTATTTCACCTTCCCTTACCACATAGTCGCGGTCTTTTTTAAACAGGCCGCGGGCGCGCACCGCCTGCTCAATATGGTGGATGGTGGTTACGCCTTTGGACGTGTCGTAAATATTCGGAACTTTTAAAATGGCCTCTACTTTGTTTATCCCTTCGTCGGTCAAGCTGGCGGATTTGTGCTTTTCGTCAACCGTGTAATCTTTTTCTTCTTCCAAACTGTCCACCATCCGCGCAAAATCATAATATTTGCTGGTCGGCTCGGTGTCCGGCATGCTGATGATTAACGGGGTGCGGGCTTCATCGATTAAAATTGAGTCAACCTCGTCCACAATCGCGTAAAATAATTCCCGCTGGACCAGCTGGTTTATACTTTGCACCATATTGTCGCGCAAATAATCAAAACCAAACTCGTTGTTGGTCCCGTAGGTAATGTCCGCGGCATAGGCTTCGCGCCTGGAAACAGGCCGCATATGTTTGACGTCCAAAACCAGCCCCTGGGTCTCGCCTTCTAATTTGTCTATTTCTTCCTGTTCGGGTTTGTATTCAGGATCGTATAAAAATGACGCTTCGTGCTGAATGGAAGCAACCGTTAAGCCCAAATAATGATAAATAGGTCCCATTAAGCTGGCCTGCCAACGGGCCAAGTAGTCGTTTACGGTAACCAAATGGGAACCTTTGCCCGCAAGCGCGTAAAGAGCGAGCGGTAAAGTAGCGGTCAGGGTTTTCCCTTCACCGGTCTTCATTTCCGCGATTTTTCCCTCGGCCAAAGCAAAACCGCCGGCAACCTGGACGTCGTAGTGAAATTGGCCCATAGACCGTTTGGCGGCTTCTCTGGTTAACGAAAAAACCCGCGGCGCGATTTCCTTAAGCTTCGCGAAAATTTCCTTGTCGGTTTTTATATCGGAAATTTCTGTTTTGAATTTCCCTATTTCCTCTTTGATTTCTTCCTGGGATAATTTCCCTATTTCCTCTTTGTATCCGTTAACAAGCTCCAGCTGACTGGAATATCTTTCCAAAGGATTTTTATCTCCGCTAAAAAAATTGGTTAAAAATGACATACGTTTTCCCCTCTCCCTCTGGGAGAGGGGTTAGGGGTGAGGGTTAAAATATAACGATAACCAACTAATTATACCAGAACTCAACAAAATAAAAAAGCCCTTTTTGGGCTAAAAAATGGGGCGGGAAGGGGTATAAATTTGATATCTTTTATACCTTCTCTTCCCGCCGATGACTACTGCTGTTGCCTTTGCACCTCGATTGAACCTCCGTGTCGGTATTGCCAAACCGGCCTCCTGCCGCCGGTAAGCTTGGCGATGGTCGCCGCCAGGTTATCGATGGCTTCCACCCGACCCGCCCGTCTGATTGTGCTCGAAATTGACGTAGGTGCGCCGCCACTGGCGCAACAAAGGCTCAACGGGTCGCACCGTCATACGGCAACCTCCGACGGTTTTTGCAATCCGGCGTTGGCCGTTTTTTGACGGGCGGCAAAATTTTTCCATCGCCATGTGATGGGTTGGATTTGGAGGCTGGTCAGCAAACCCCCGCACCCGACTTCAAACCACTCTATGCCCACTTCACTGCCGCATTCACACTTACCATCGTAAACAACTCTGAGGCATGAAGAATCCGTGTGAATGTGATACCCACCGTTCTTCGGCTTAACCTTGCCATGCATCATCATTATGATGTGCATTCTCTCGCCGGGCAGAAGCCCGGTACTGCCCTTTGTCTCGTCCCGCAAAGCAACTTCCAAAGCTTGAGCGTCCATTTTCCCTTCTCCTAAATTTGAATTTTTATTGCAGGCCCCAACGCGGGGACAAACAAAAAACCCGCCTCGCGTTGAGGTCGGGAATTAGAAGTTGATTTTACCGTGCAGTCTGTGTTATCTGTGCATCTGTGAACTCAACTCAAAATTTCCAAGCTCAACGCCCGGGGTAAAATAAAAATAAAACGAGAAATTTTGAGTTAAATTATGCATTGATATTAGTTTAACAGGTTAAATAAATTTGTCAAATCGTAAAAATTGGGAGGGGCAAAACTTCAGTTTGCCCCCATCCTTTTGCGCCCGGTGAAGAACGAATTGCGGCCGGCCGCCAGGCACTGCTCAAACTGCTCAAAGGTCAGCGAATGCCCATGCAGACCGGGCCCGTACCCCGCGAGGTTGTATCTGGCTTCAACTATAACGCGACCATCTTTAACCCCTGTTACGGTTCCCTGGGTGCCGGGAGGAACATCCCGCAAATCGAGCCCAAAGGTTCGTCCGATATATTTCTCCGCTTCTTCATTGCTCATATATCCTCCGTAGTTGCAGGCAAGCCGCGGCTTAAACCTGCCATGTCTTGCTACGATTTGTAAACCGTAGCCGCTTTTAAAGCTTCTCTGTTCACTTCATAAAGAATCTTTAAAGCGCGCTGAGATGCCTTTTCCAAGCAGCGAATCTGAAGCTCTCTGTCCAAGGAAAGTTTCACTTCCCTTATACCGCAGACCAGCCTGATTTTACCCATATTTCGGCGAGTGCGCGCCAATTGCTTTTCAATCTTAAGTATCCTTCCAATAGCCTGGTAAAGTTTGCTTTCCAAATCCATTATTCCTCCATCCAAGTTGTCTTAAACGATCAAAATTTGCGCTGGCGACTGCTTGCAAAAAATGCGGCCGCACTTTTTACTAACATACAGTCGCCGGAACAAAAAAACACCTTGGGCAAAACCTCGGGTGCAGACGGATTGCGCTAACCAGAGGCTTTGCTTTAAACCAAAACCCCCCGCCAAGAAATATTTATTGTCTGATTTAATTCCGCTATCATGAATTTATGATATACCAACGCGGGTCCTTTGTCAACTAGCGTACTAGTACACTAATACATACGATTTTGCGCGATATTTCCAAAATATTCCATATTATCCACAGCTCTTGAAATAAAATCCGCAACGTGTTAGTGTACTAGTACATTTTACTTAGGGATTATTAGAACCTATTTTAAAAATCCTTCGGGCTGCAATTCCAGGATTTTGGCGTCTTGGCCTTAAAAATTTTTCCGCTTAGCTTCGGCTAAACGTCAAAATTTGTTAAGGGCCAATCCGCTCAAAATCCTGTAATTTCGCCTACAAATTATTTTTAAAATAGGTTCTAATAGATATTGGATATTGATGGATATTTGTTGTACGAACGATTAATATCCTAATATCCACCAATATCAATTAATATCTAAAAAAAAGATTTACTCGATATGAAATATATCCATGAATATGGGGTTGAGCTTGAGGGTTTGCTAAAAAAAGCCGCCAAAGACAAACGTTTGCTTCACGAATTTTTATTTGACATTTTGTCCCCCGCCGAATACAAGGACTTGGCGGTTAGGTGGCAAATTGCCAAACAGTTGCACAAAGACGTGCCTCAAAGGGACATCGCCAAAAATTTACGGGTGAGCATATCCACCGTTACCAGGGGCGCCAGGGAAATGTTAAATAAAAACGGCGGATTCGCGAAAGTTTTAAAGAAATATTTTCCGGGAAAAACAAATTAACACTAATACGCAAACGAATAAACACGGATATGTGATCCGTGTTTATTCGTTTCTAATCTGTGTTAATTGGTCTTCTAATGGATTTTTGTCCGCCTGCGCCGAAGACTTACCTGCTTGTCCTTTTGGCGCGTAAGCTGTTCGCGGATTTTTGGAATAACCAGGTCAAACGCGGCGTAAACATCCACTGCCCTGGCCTCCGCAAAATGCCCCTTTGGCTGAATGTCTATTTCCGCCCTAAAGGGAGGCTCCTTTTTCCGTTTTTTATCCACTTCTATTTCCACCCGCACCTTGTCTTCCGAACGGACAAATTCCGATAACGTCTCCAGTTTATCCTCAATATAACTTTTTATTGACGGCGTGAGCGTGGTATTTGTGGCTTTGATATTGATATTCATTTAGTAAGTCCTTTTGAGATATTAGTTGATATTGATTAATATTCATTTGCTGCAAAAAATATCCACCAATATCTAAATATCAATAAATATCCGCCTTATTGAATTGTATCAGATTTTTAAAATCCAATCAATTCCGGTTCAAATTTTAGCTCAATTTCGGTTTTGGTCAGAACGGTTTGCCTGACTTGATTAGCTAAACTTAAAATATCCTTAGCGCTCGCGGTTCCCGTTTGGTTAACAATTACCAATGGTTGATTCTGATTTATAGCCGCTCCCCCGCTTTGTAAATTTTTTAGGCCGCACAACTCGATTAAAAACGCGGCGGGTATTTTGGTTTGACCGTTATCGGAAAATTTCTTCTTCTCAAGATTTATTGCCGATTCCTGGCCGAATTCCAGTGCTACTTGATCTTTTAGCTTATGATAATCATCGTCGCCCAAAACCGGATTCTTGAAAAAAGACCCCGCGTTGCCTTTTTTTGCCTCAACCGGAAAAGGAAACTTTGTGTCCCTAATTTCAGTTACTGCCTGTCGAATTTCATCAAGCGACGGATTTTTGCCTTCAAACCTGGTCTTTAAATCACGATACTCTAAATTCGACCTTGCTGATTTGGAAAGCTTAAAAGTTATATCAAAAATAATATATTTGCCTTTAGCGTTGGAATTAAAAATACTTTGGCGGTAAGCAAAACCGCAATCGTTATTTTGCAAACTTTGGATATTGTGCGTGGCAACATTAAAAACGGTTACCGACTCAATAACGTTTCTCGCCTCCTGCCCGTAAGCGCCCACGTTTTGCACGGCAATCGCGCCGGTAGACCCCGGGATATGCGATAAATTCTCAATCCCCCACCAGTTATTTTTTACCGCGAACTTAACCACCTCGTCCCAAACCTCGCCGGAAGCCACTTTGAGCAATACGGCTTTTTCCCCCCCTATTTTAGGGGAAGCCGGGGGGGTAATTATTTCAATCCCCTTGTTAACCACTTTAATAACCAACCCATCAAACCCTTCATCGCTCACCAAAATGTTGCTCCCGCCGCCAAGAACAAAAGTTTTTAACTTATGATTTTGTGCAAACTCATAAGCTTCCAGAGCGTCAAACTGATTCTCCACAACGCAAAAATATCTGGCCGGTCCGCCAATTTTAAAGGTTGTATATGGGGCTAAAGGGACATTTTCTTTAATTTGCATATTCATTTTTAATTCAAACTTCGCTTATTTAAGTACCATTCTTTTATTTATGGCGTTATATTATTGACAGGCCCTCGCATTGAGTATAAAATATAAATACATACGAGGCTCTGGCGACAAATCTCCGTGCGAGAAAGCTGTAAAAAGCTAGCCAGAAACCGGGCCACCCGAAAGGGTGGTTATTTTTATTTTTACTATTTCATACAACTCTCTTGCTTTAATATTGTCTTTTTCACTAGCGGATCTTACCAAGCCGGCAAAAGCGTCCGCAACTCTTAACCCGGGAAAAGCAAGGTCGTTTCCCATTCTAATTTTCGACACAGAAACATGATGTTCTCGCAAAACCTTTTTTAATCTTAAAACATACCTTATCGGCTTCTTGCCGTCAATAATTATATTTTGCACCTTTCTTTCTGTTAACAACTGCCGAACAGCTGATTCAAAAATATCTTCCGAAAAAGGATTCTGTACCAATATGGCCTTAACCGTAAAAGCTTCCTTGAGTAAACTTAAAAAAAATGCGCGTCTTATTTTCCAGTTATATTTACTCCAGTGGAAAACGGGTATGTTTAAAATCGACTCCTGAACACAAACCGCCTGATTTAGCCTCTCAATGTCATTTACCATAACATAAACCAAAGCCACAGACGAGAGCCCGTCTTTTTTTTGGATTCCCGATTCATCAATAAATATTAACATAATAAAACATTATCTTCCATTTGTATGCTCATACTTCAATAAAAATTTTTTGGCTGCCAATTCACCCATTGCAATAGTTTTTTTCATTTCATTTACACCTCCGCGCAACCAGGTCACCGGCAGCTGTTTTTTTGGCCTGATGACATAATAATTACCGTTTTTTTCAATATCTTCAAATATGCTGTTTTCCAAATGTGGCCTGTTGGCGATAAGTTTTTTCTCAGCTAAATTTTTTCCCATTACCCACGAGGCAATTTTGTGGGCGGTTTTGCTGAATCTATATCCTTTGGGATCTACCATTAAAACCCAGACCTCGTCCACTTTTAATTTTTTGACGAAATCTACGGACGGCTGGGAAGTTAGGCCGCCGTCGTAATATTTTTTTCCGTCCACTTTTTTTGGCCCGGAGAAAAAAGGCATAGCTGATGTTGCCAGCAATACGCTGATTGGGTTCTTTTTCCTGTTCAAATGGACAAACCTCGGCTTTAAGGTTTTTGGATTGCTTAAAGTTATAAATATTTGCGGTTTGGCGCTCTTAAAATAATCCGTATTTAAAGGTTCCAGCTTGGTAATTATTTTTTCCACATAAGGCAAATCTAATACCGGTTTAATTCCGCGGAGTTTAAAAAGCTTGTTTGGCAAGTGTTTGTTCCAAATTCTCATCCCTTCTTCCATTTGGCCGGTGGTGTAATACGAAATATTAAAAGCCCCGGCCGAAGTGCCAATAAGGTAATCAAAAAAATCCGCCTTAATGCCATTTTTATAAAAACCCGCGAGTATCCCGGCAACAAAAGCCCCTGCCAACCCGCCGCCGTCGCAAACCAAAGCTCTTTTTTTCTTCAAAATTTTTGTTGATTTTTTTAACATAAGTGATTATACTGTTTTAACAAAGGAGTGAACTATGATGCATTGGCTATTGGCCGTGCCGGTGATAATGCTTGGGTTGGCTGTGGCTTACTCCCTAGCGGGGCTAGCAATAAGTCGCGTGATTCTGCGCGGCGACCAGACCGACTCAAGGCTGATTTTTATTATCGCGTGGCCATCGCTTTTGAAAAAATCCCGGAGGGATAAAGTCTTGTGCTAACCCCCTCACAGGTGGCCGCTCCCCGGCCACTTCTTTTTTTATTTGTTTGATTCAAACAAAGTTATTCCGCTTTTTAGCCCAAACAAAGACTTAACTTTCTTTCCAATTCGTCTTGAGGCTTGCTTGAGAACTTCAGGATTGTTTTCAAAACGGCTAAGCCGCCAGGCCTTTTTGGGGTAAATATTCAAAAATCTTGAATGATTTAAACTTTTGAAATGTTTCTTTATATATTCAAATTGAGAATATTGGTTATAAATTACTACTATGTCGGTAGCATTTGTTTGTGTAACATAATCTAAGTGCTCAACCATCCGATTGTCAAACCAGATTGGGTCTTCGTATTTGTTACGGCCTAATTTTATCTTACCAGGGGACAAAAAAGGCACGGACGCGGCGGCGCGAACTAAATCAAAAAATTTGGATTTGCCTAATTGATGGACTTCAACATACTCTTCTTTCTTTTTATCAGTATTGGCAAGACGGACATAAAGCTTGGTTTTCTGTTTTAAAAGATTTGATACATTAATTGGTTTTTTATATTTTAAAATATCAACAAGCTTTTCGATGTCAATCATCTTCCAAATCCGTTCGGGTTTAAAAAAATTATCGCGGCAAAGGTCTTCATAATAAACGCTTGTGTTCCTGTAGCCGTCTCCAGATAAAAAACTGCAGGCATTATGGAAACCTGAAGAAATTGTATAAATGGAGTCAAATGAGTTTTGATAACCCATCTCAACAAGAGCCAGCATCGCACCCGCGCTATAAGCCCCGGTCATAAACCCGCCAAAATTTACCATTACAATTTTCCTGCCATCATTAATAGGAACTTTTTTGTTTTTTCTAGCCTTGATGTACTTTATTACAGGATGAATCATAAAGCTTCTTTTAATTCATAAGCCAAACGGTTGAAACTGCCCACGGCCATGACGATGATGATGTCGCCGAGGCGGGATTCGGATTTGATAATATTGAGGGCTTGGGATTTAGAGTGGACTAATCTAACATTACTCCCACCTCCCCTAACCCCTCCTCGGGCAGGAGGGGAATTCCTTATTGCGTCAACGACTTCTTGCGAGGTGATTGTAGCGTCGGAGGCTTTTTCGCGCGCAGGATAGATATCGGAAATTAAAACTTCATCGGCCGCGGCAAAAGATTTGGCAAGCTCGGGTAGCGTCGCTTTGGTTCGGGAAAAAGTGTGGGGCTCAAAGATGGCCCAGAGTTTACCCTCACCCCTAACCCCTCTCCCAGAGGGAGAGGGGGAACCAAAATACCTCAATCTAGCAGCTTCGAGGGTTTCGCGGACGGCGGTGGGGTGATGGGCGTAGTCGTCTATTATAGTAATCCCATTTTTAACGCCAACAAGCTCAAAGCGCCTTTTTACGCCTTGATAGGTAAGTAAGTCAAGGGCTATTTGGTCCTGGGCAAAGCCTAGCGATCGCAAGGTCGCGATTGCCGCCAAAGCGTTATAAACATTTATTTTACCCGGCAGTTGAATTTTATACTGCTCGGTTTGACCAAGCAACTGGCTGGAAACGGATTTTGAAAATTTATTTATAATTTCAAGGGTGGTGTGTTCCGCGCCATACTGGATTTGGTCGATTTGAAAATCCGCCTCATTATCAACCGCAAAACTTACATTGCTGACGTTGGACTCGTTAACCAGTTTGGCTAACGTCGCGTCATCGGCATTATAAACAATCAGCCCGTCTTCGGGCATTTTTTCTATGAGCAGGCGAAATTCCTGCTCCAGAGCCTCGATGTTCGGAAAAAGGTCCGGGTGATCATACTCCAGGTTTGTCAGCACTAAAATGTCAGGATGATAATACTGAAACTTCGGCGTTGGGTCGTCAAATTCCTCTTTATATTCGTCGCCTTCAAACACAAAATAATGCCCGTCGCCCAAATAAAAATTGGATTGATAATTTTGGAGCACCGCGCCGGCCATAAACGAACTGTTGTCAAGATTTTTAAATAAGTGGCCGATTAATCCTGTCGTTGTAGACTTGCCGTGCGTGCCGGCCACCACCACGCGTAATTTTCCTTTGGCCAGATGATATAAAAGTTCCGCAAAACCACAATGTGGCAGATTATTATCGTAAACATATTTTACTTCCGGATTTTCCAAAGTCTCCCCGGCCGACAAAATAAATAAATCCGCGGCCGATGATTTTGCCTGATCCTGATTATATCCAAGAAAATATTCTATTTTGGATTTTTCCAAAACGTCTTTGGCCGGGGAATAAACTTCTTTGCTGTCGGAACCGGCCACGTCAAAACCCGACTCTTTGGCAATGCTCGCCGCCGCCGACATCGCAATGCCGCCAATGCCGATGAAATATATTTTTTGGATGCCGTCTAAATTTGTAATAGTCATTTTCTATAGAAACACTTTTTAGTTGTAAAAAAAGAAATAGAGAGAAATTTCCTTATTAAGTCTGTGTAAGAAATTAAGAAATTGGGGGCGGCTGTGTCCTTAATTTCAACCTATTTCATAATTTCCCAATTTCTTTTTCTCTATTAATTCGTTAATTTTCGGCACATATTCTTCGGCGACCTTTCGGCCCATTTCATAATAATATTTCACGGATTCCTGGGTGAAGTCGCTTTGCTTGAGCCTTGGAAGATTTGGATATATTACCAAATCGCAAACCTCTTCGGCTTCGTTATTTTTTTGGTTGGCTTTTATGGCCAAATCCATGCTTTTGCCCACAACCTGAAAAAAATTCGGCTGGCGTTCAAAATCTTCATCTTCCATTTTAAACAAACCGTCAAACAAGGATTCAAGTTCCTCTATAAATAAAACTCTTTTTATAAAATTATAAATCTTCTTCGCGGTGATTTGGCTGTCCAGAAAAATATGTTTTGTGCCGCGCATGTGCACGCCAATGGTAATGTCCATATTGGCCTGGCGCAGAAAATCGCCCGGCACCATGGTTAAAAGGCCGCCGTCAACCAAAGTCTTGCCGCCCCACTTAACTGGATCAAAAACTCCCGGTATGGTGCAGGAAATTCGGGCCGCGCGCGCAATATCTCCCATGCACAGCAAAACCTTTTCGCCGTTTTCAATATCAACTGCCACAAACCCCATAAGCGGACGGACTTCCTCAAAAGTCAGGCCTTTGGTAAAATTCCTGATTTCCTCCTCCAATAAATCGATGGAAAAAAATCCGCCTTTGCCTTTGTTCCTGGCAAAATACGTTTTTAGAGTTTCGCGATCTAGACCAAAAACCTTTTCTTTAAACTCCGGCAAAGTGCCGCAGGCAAAAGCCAAAGCCGCGAGGCAGCCGCCGCTACAGGCCGTAATGTAATTCAGTTTGATGTTTTTTTCGCTTAAAACTTCCAAAAAACCAATGTAAAAAGAACTGCGATTTCCGCCGCCGCTTAGTGCCAGCCCAATTGTGGGTTTTGTTTCTTTTTCCATTAAGATTTCTCGGCTAATTTTAAAATTTCCCCGCTGATTTTTTCGTTGGCTTCGTGAGGCATAATTTGGCCGATGTTGTGCTTTAAAATTTCCTGCGCTTCCCGGGCAAACAGCAGTTTTCTGATTAAACCGATAAATCCCGCCGGGTTGATTTTTTTTTGGCTGATAACAATGGCGGCTTCAGCCCGAATTAACAACCTTCCGTTAAACTCCTGATGGCTTTGCGGCATTGGAACGATTATACTTAATTTCCGTAAATTTGACAACTCCGTGAGCGTGGAAAGTCCGGCTCTGGTAAGAACAATATCCGCGGCGGCATAAGCGTCGGCCATGTTGTCAATAAATTCGTAAGCGCGATAATTTTCCCTGGTTTCGGCCTTAATTTTTCCTTTGCCGGTTGAATGTACAATCTGGACGGTTTTGGAAAGCTCGGGAAGACAATCTAAAATAAAATCATTCAAAAATTCCGCTCCTGTGCCGCCTCCTAAAACCAACAGGGTCGGAAAATCAGGACGAAGATTAAAAAACTTTTGCGCCGCCGCTTTGTCCGCCACTCTTAACTCTTCGCGGAAGGGATTGCCGGTCACCGCGATTTTGTCGCCGGGATGCTTTTTGTAAAAAAGTCCCAGGCCTGTGGAAAAATTTTGAGCGCTTTGGGGGAAAGTTACGGTAATTTTGGAAGCGCAAAGTTCGCAGAGCTTGTTGGCCAGGCTTGGGACAACGTCTTGCTGATGTAAGACAACCGGAATTTTTAAAAACCAGGCGGCCCACACCACCGGCACCTGGACAAAACTGCCCGTGCCAAAGATGCAATCAGGCCGGAACGATTTTAAAATTTTAAAGCTCTGAATAAATCCGGCGAGCATTTGGAAAGGGGTTGCAAAATTTTTTAACGAAAAATATCGGCGCCATTTGCCCGCGGTTATAGCAACAAAATTTATTCCTTCATTTTTTGCCATTGCCCGCTCGGGGCCGTTTTTTGTGCCCACCAGCAAAAACTCCGCCTTGGGGCTGGTTTTTAAAATATGTTTTGCAACAGCCAGCAGGGGTGAAACCGGACCGCCGCTACCGCCGCCGACGAGTAAAATTCTCATAAATATTATCCTTCATCCATTATCCATTATCTTTGACCTCCTGTGTTCGGAGTAAAAGATAAAAGATTAAGGATAAATGATTGATTTGTATATTTCCACTGTTTCCCCTGCGGCTTTATTCCAATCAAACAACAACGAACGTTCAAAGCTTTTCTGCTGGAGTTGCTGATAAAACTGGCTGTCGCGCACCATCAAATTCATTTTTTCCCCGATGTCTTCCGGATCCAGCGGGTTAAAATAAATCGCGGTATTGTCATAAATTTCATTAAACACCGGCGTATTGGAAACCAAAAGCGGCAAACCGAAACCCAAAGCTTCCACTCCGGGCAAACCGAAACCTTCGTGCAGGGACGCCGAAACAAACGCGTAAGCGCCTTTGTACAATGCGAGCAGTTCCCAATCGTCCACGGCTCCGGTAAATACTAAACGATCTGAGTGCTTAATATCTAAAGCTTTATGCCTGATTTCAGGATAGTGCGAATCGGCCTTTCCCACAATTACCATGTCCATATTGGCCTTGTACTTTTGCAAAAAATAATCGAATCCTCTGGTCAAGTTTACCAGATTTTTTTTGCGCTCCAAAACGCCTACGAACAAAAAATACGGGCGGGTAATGAGGTAACTTTTTTTTACTTTCTCGACAAGGCTCTCATTGACCTCCGCGTCCAAAGAACTGCCTTCATATATTACGCGGATTTTTTGGTCGGCAATTTGTAGATACTTCGCGATATCTTTTTTGGAAGCTCCGGAGACGGTAATAATTTTTTGCGCCTTTTGGGCCGCGTTTTGGATAACTTTCTTATAGGCCAAAAAATGCAGGAAGTGGCTTTTTTTTGCTCCGCCGATTTTATGGTGCACCATATCGTGGATGGTTACCACAAAAGGTTTTTTGTACATTATCGGCACGTTAAAATTCGGAAAATGGACGAGGTCTAAATTGTATTTATCTAATACTTTGTAAAAACTTATCTGCTCGCGCAAAGAATAATGGCGAATGCTACAAGGTATAATTTGTGTCCGCGTAGTGGAGGGTTTCAAACCCTCCCCTACCTCGGCAGCATCCTTTTCATTTGCAAACAAAAAATAATTATTCTCCCGATCCATTTCCAAAATCCGGGGAAACAATTCCCTGCAATACCGGCCAATCCCGCCGTGCTGATAGCCATAAAGTCTTAGGTCTAATCCGATGTTCATAAGATTTATATGATACCAATAAACTGATTAATACAAATGATACTGATGATGATACGGATAGCTTGTGTAAACGCGCATCCGTATTATTTGTATCATCAGTATTTAAATCCGCATTTCCGTATCATAAAACGACCCTAGCACTTTTCCTGCCGTTCTTTCCCAATTAAACTTCCCCGCCTGCGCAAAGCCTTTTTGAATTAATATTTCTCTAAATTTATCATTCGATAAAATTTGATCAAGCGCGCTTGCCAGGCTGTTGGAATTGTAAGGATCGCAAAGCAATCCGGCGTCCCCCACTATTTCCGGCAAGGAGGTTAAATGGCTTGCCACCACCGGCGTTCCGACCGCCATCGCCTCCAGCGGCTGGAAGCCGAAGCCTTCGTAAAAACTCGGATAAACCAAAACCTTGGCCATTTTAATCAAAGCCGGTTTGTCTTGCTCCGGCATATATCCCACATACCTTATTTTAGCAGATTTTTTACTTTTATTTATCAATTGAAAGTCTTTTTTGTATTTCCAGCCCAAGCGTCCTGCTATGACCAATGAAGCCGGCGCGTTAATTTTTTCGAACGCACTAATAACTCCCGCCAAATTTTTTCTGGGCTCAATGGTATTTAAAAATAAAATGTAATCGCCGGGCAAACTGTAAATATTTCTTACGTGCCTTTGCCGGTTGATTGTGATGTTTTGATTGAACATCTGGTGGTTAATTCCAGGATAAACCACTTTGATTTTGTTTGGGTCTACATTAAAAATCCTAATAAGGTCATTTTTTGTATATTCCGAAACCGCGAACAAAACATTAGCGCGTTCAAAGGCCTTTTTATAATTTAAAAAATGGTGCCAAACTTTTCTTTTTAAATTGTAAAACTCCGGCGTCACCACCGGCGATAAATCGTGAACTGTGATTGCAAGTTTGGTTTTATGGCTAATGCTAAACTGATTTAGGTTAGGCATAAAAAACCAATCCGCTTCGCCGGCAAATTTTTCTATTTTTTGCCAATTAAACATTAAAGCCAAATTCAAAATTTTGCCGGGAATCCTGCTTTGAGCGACCTTGGAATTTACATAGTGAAAATCCGGCAGACGGCTTGCCCGCAAAGCGTTATAAAACAAAGCATACTGATTTTGCCTGTCCAACCTAAGCAAACTTTCTACGAGGTTAACGCAATAATTCTCCACCCCGCTCACCGTCCCGCTGGACAAACTTCTTAAATCAATCGCGATTTTCATTGTATAGATTTCTCTAATTCCCCCAATTATTATAAGCTTTATCTCGCAACTCTTTTAGATATTCTCTAAACTGAGGCGAAACTCATATTACAGAATACATCTCAAGTCCTGCAAACCTTTTTCCTTCTGCTGACGAATGCCTCTTTGTTAATAAACCAGACTGAATTAATTCTGCGACTTTGTTTTTTGCTTGAATGATAGAAGTACATAGGTATTCGTTATTGGCATCATCAAATACTTCATATTCGTATTGCACATCTTCTCTTTTTATGCCATACAACCCTTCAAGCCACATATAAGCAACCTCTTGTGTAGGATTTATTTCTGCTTTTTGACTCATTTGCCCACTTTCTACCAATTTCTGTTCACGATTAGCTTTTTCGGCCATTCCCTTCACATAGTCCCATAAACGAGCGGCTTCAATTGTATTAAGATTTTCCACTTCAAATTCGTCTTTTAAATGCCAAAGCGCGCCTTTATAAAAAGATTTAAGGAATTCGTCTTTTTCTCTACTTTCTAAAGTGAAAGTTTCTGGCATAAAATTGCTAAATTATTTCAAATTAACAAAGTTTAGAATTCGTTGTTTAAATTTTTCCTTGCTGAATTTTTCGGCTTGAGCGCGTAAATTTTCTAGCGAATATTTTTGCGGGGACCAGGAGAGGATGAGGGATTTGATTTGGGATTTGTAGTTAGCCGATTCATCGGCTGTTTGATTTTCTGGACAGCCCATAAATGGGCTAACTACACTTTGACCGAATAGCTCGCCTGTTATTCCGGGCACAACGGTTTCCAAAGCGCCGCCTCGGCCTAAGGCCAGCGTGGGCGTGCCGCAGGCCGCGGCTTCTAGGGGCATTAGGCCAAAGTCTTCGAGTTGGGGGTAAATTAAGACTTTTGCGCCGCTATATTCTTCGCGGAGACGTTCGTCGTTAACGTGTCCGAGGAAGCTAATATTTGGTTTTGCGATTAATTTGAGATAATTTTCCTGCCTACCGGTACCGACAACGTGGAGAGGCAGGCCAAGTTCGTTGAAGATTTCTACGATAACATCGTTTTGCTTATGAGCCTGGAGACGACCGGCGAGGAGGAAATAACTACGGCTCACGGCGTCATTCTGAGGGAGTGCAGCCGACCGAAGAATCTCATCATCGCGATAAAGAGATTCTTCACCCCTCGGATGCACTCGGGGTTCAGAATGACGCCGCGAAGACAGGCTTGTTTCACCATCAGACATAACCTCCCCTGCCCCCTCCTTTGCAAGGAGGGGAATTGGGAACACCGGATGCCAAAACGATGTGTCGATAAAAGGGTAAATTATTTCCGAATCGCGGTTATAATATTTTTTTATTCGCGATTGGACTTCTTTGGAATTGGCGATAAATTTTGTTACGCGTTGGGCGCCGTTGTAGTCCCATTTTTTCATTTTGCTGATGAATAGCCTGGCAAAAGGTCTTAAAATCATCGGCACTTCCTGCTTTACATAATCCGGCTCGGTCCATAAAAATCTGGTCGGTGTGTGACAGTAACAAATGTGCCTGCAATTTTTAGGGACATAAATATTTTTTGCCCACGATGAGCTGGAAGAAATCACAAGATCGTAGCCGGTAAAATCCAAATTATCCACGCCCCAGGGAATTAGAGGCAACAAATATTGTAGTTTGCCCAAAGCGGAATACAAAGTCTGCAAACCAGAAGTGCGGATATCCCAGTCTTTATATTTTTCCTTAAACTTTATATCAAAAACCAAAGTAAACACCGGCGCGTCCGGAAAAAGCTCGTGCAGAGCATCAACCACGCGCTCCGCGCCTCCCATTTGAGTAAAACTGTCATGAACCAATGCTATTTTCATATTCGTCAATGCCGATAAATCGGCACGCTACATCCCAAATTACGATAAAAATTAATTTCCGCGTCTTTCCGCGTTAAATTCCGCGATTTTCCGCGTCCCCTAGTAGTCTTCCTTGGACTTCGCCCCGAAACACAGCAACCAAAAACTCTTGGCCAAAATTTTTATATCCAACCACAGCGACCAGTTTTCTATGTAGTAAGTGTTTAGTTTGATTTCTTCTTCAAAAGGCAAATCCGGCCAGCTGACTTGGGCGATTTGCGCCATACCAAACGCGCCGGGCTTTATGGAAAACATCCGGCGATAGCGGTTGCGGTAACGGCCGACCTCGTCCAAAACATGGGCCCTGGGCCCGACCATGCTCATATCGCCCACAAACACATTCCAAAATTGGGGAATTTCGTCCAGTTTGGTTTTGCGCAAAAACCGGCCGACCCCGGTCACGCGCGGATCGTGTTTTATTTTTAAAAACGGCCCGTCTTTGCCGCCACGGTCATTTTTTTCCCAAAGCTTTTGGCGGATTTGTTCGGCCTGCTCCCCGCCGTAATCTTCGCCAACCGACAAATGGCTGTACATTGTCCGAAATTTATAAAATTTGAAATCCCTTCCTCTGCCCCCGCGCCTGGCCGAGTAAATAATTTTTCCCCGGCTGTCAATTTTTATAGCCACGGCGATGATTAAAAATATCGGCGAGGTAATTATTAAACAAAAGGCCGATAGAATAATGTCGGCCACGCGCTTAATAACCTGCCCCCAGCCGTCCAGCGGGGTATTTTTTAAAGCAATGACCGGGATGCCTTTAAGCTCGGACATTTCCACGGCGTTGCGCTGGACTTCAAACAAATTTGGCACAAAAGAAAAACTTAACCCGTTGTTCCGGGCAAACTGCACCAGCCTCAAATTTGATTCATCGTCAAGCGAAGGGTTGGCCTGCAAAATTTCATCAACTTTATTTTCGTTGTAGAGCTTTTCCAAATTGCCAAAAATTTCCGGATTGTATTCCAGTTCCGCGCTGACTTCGTATCCGTATTTTTTATTTTTATAAACCTGCTCAATTACCGGCAACTCATCTCCTTGCCCGCCATTGACTATCACCAGCTTGTGTAGCCCGATGTTCTCTTTAAAAAGCATTCTTTGAATTTGCCTTAAAACCGTGCGCCCCAAAAACACAAAAATTATCCCCATGCCCCAGGTGGCCAAAATTATAAACCGCGACGGAAAAATGCTCTGATTAAAAAAGAACAGCAGTATCACCAGCAGCAACCCCAATGATTCGCCGATGACGATTTTGCTGAATTCGCTCACAAACTTTCTGGTGCCGCGCAAATTATAAAGGCCTAAGCAGGCAAAAATAATTATCAGCGCCGGTATTATTTTTTCTATCACCGATAAAAACTGGCTCAAACTAAGCCGATATATAATTGGCCCGACTATGTACGTAAACTGGCCGCGGGAATAAAAAGAAACTATGCCGGCAAAAAGCAGCATAATCGCGTCTACGGGGATGGAAATGATGTTAAAAAGGAGCTCGGTTTTTTTCATAAGATCACTAACACACAAATAAAATCAGATACCACTGATTCTAAGGCCAAAACAACATTAGACACTAAAATACGCTATTATTATAGCATTTTACTGAAAAAATTCATATAAACCTTTTTTACTACAACATCTATTGACATTTTGGTCAAGTTTTGATAAACTAGTTAAGCCCTAAGCAAATCGAATAATCGCTTGTAATTCATCGCAAGATGAAAAATGAGAGGAAAGTCCGAACACTCATTTGATACCCTCTTAAGAGGTATTAAGAATGGTAGCGGGTAATTCCCGTCTGGAGTAATCCACGAGGTGCGAACAGTAACGGTTGTGAGCGAAAGCGAACAACCGCCCTCCGTAGCTTTATGCGAAGGAGGGCGTATCGGGTAATAAGCGATGTGGCCCTACTTCGCCAAAGGCTTCGTAGGGCATCCTCGCTAACGCTCGGGTGAAACGGCTAAATCCTTACCTGAGTGCAAAGCCAAATTTGGTAGGCTGCTTGATCTACCTGGTAACAGGATAGGCAGATAGATGATTATTTCAGCTACTATAATTTAATTTGTAGTGCTGGTCCGCCGAAGTCCCGATTTATCGGAACAAAGGCGGAAGAAACAGAATTCGGCTTACGAGTTTGCTTAGGGCAAAAAAAATTCCATCGATCTTGATGGAATTTTTTATTTCCCCGTCTTTCCGCGTTAAGTTCCGCGTAAATCCGCGTCTTCATTTGACCTCAAAAGTAACCGTCATACTCTCCGTAACATCCTGACTTCCCGGCTGAACGTTTGGCGCGACCGACGAAGTGCCTCCGCCCATTCCAACCGCGTTGCTTATCGCGTATGGCATTGGCCCGGGGATAACACTATTGGTTTCCGAAACGCTCACGACCTTACCCAAAGTAATACCCGCCGCTTGCGCTAAAGCCTGCGCTTTTACTTTGGCATTGGCGATGGCCTGGTCTTCGGCCTGTTGCTGGAGGCTGTCGGGGTTGTTAAAGCTAAAATTCACTCCGTCCACTTCGTTGGCGCCGTTGTTGACCGCACCGTCCAAAACTTTTTCCAAAACCGACTGGTCTTTATCCACGCCGTGGACTTTTATTTCCACGGTTTGTTGGGCCTGGTAGCCGGTTACCTTGGGAATTGTAGGTACTCCGCCCGGAACTAAAACTCCGCCGTAGCTTTGCTGGGGATACAAATTTAATTGCTGAGTTTGAATATCAGCGGCCGCTATCCCCTGTTGTTTTACAAACGCGATGACTTGGTTAACTTTGGTGTCGTTTTGATTTTTGGCATCGGTGGCTGTGGCCGCCTGGGTCATTACTCCAAGATCCACGGTGGCTAAATTCGGAACGGCCGTAACCTTGCCGTCTGCCGACACGGAAATTGTATTGGCCGGCTTTTGGTTTTTAACCAAATTGCTAAAATTATAGGCTTGTTGGACTATCAAAAAAGCCACAAAAATTACCAACAGCCCGCCCAGGCTATTTACTAACCATTTTGGCAAAATATTTTGCATATTTTTAATTTTAATTATCTTTATTTAATAAATTAGTGATTTGCCTTTTTAATCTTGGCAAATCTTGTTTGACAATTTTCCAAACTAAAGCATGGTCCACAGTCAAGTATTCATGGATAATTTTATTTCTTGTCCCGACGATTTCCGCCCATTCAATCTCGGCGTGGGCTTTTTTATATTCATCGCCTATATAAACTGAAGCTTCACCTATTATTTCCAGCCTTCTTTCAACTGCGTCCTGGAAAAGAGAGGAACTCAAAAAATCTGATTCACTCAAATTTAATGTCACCGCCTCAATTTTTTCAATTGAATCCAAAATATGGGCAAGCAACACTCGTGGATCTTTTTTGCTCATAATATTTGAACTTGTTCTTTAAAAATTATGTCTTTTAGCAAAGGATGCACGGAACGATAGGTTACCAAATCAACTTTTTTACCCAAAACTTCCTGAAGCTTTAATTCCAATCTGACTAAATCAAACATACTTTTACCTTCCGGTAGTTCAACCAAAATATCAACATCGCTATCCGGCCGAGCCTCGCCGCGCGCCACAGAACCAAATAAAGACGACTTTAAAACGCCTGCTTCCTTGAGAATCGGCACAATCTGGGCTTGAATTTTTTGAATTTCCTCGGGCATGGCTGTATTATAACATATTTAATGACACAATTAAACCGATATAAACAGGTCCATAAATCGTTTTTATATATTAAAGGAGGGTAAATGACTTCGATCAGGGAGATTGAACTTACCAGGTTCTTGAAACCATTCGGGTCAATTTGGGATATTAGCCAGCACGTGCTCATTATGCAGAAAATCGCGAACAAGATTCTGACAGCCGGCAGACAGTATGGCGCCACCCAGACGGAGCAACAGCTTTTTATAGGGAAGCCGGTTTTGTGCCTTTACGAAGAGCGCGGTATTTGGAGCTACTGGCTCAAAATATCCCTATGCACGTGGTATGTTTGCGACCCCGAAAATGCGATGGAAGCCAGGCTGTGGGAAAAATTTTTTCCGGCTGCGGTGGTAGGATCCAAGAGTCCGGAGTATTTACAAAAATGGCTGTTGCCCGAAATAAGACAATGGAGAATGTCGCATCCCACTTACCAGACCGTTGACGAATTTCCTTTTTTTGGATGGGTCTGCCACGAAGGCCGCGTCCAATTCCGCGTCGCCCGCCTGATTCTCTACCAGGAAAACTAGCGTTCACGCAGCCTCACAGCCGGACCCAAGGGCCCGGCTTCACTTATTAAAAAACCATCCCCGAATTTGCCGAGGATGGTTTAAAATGTCTGCGATAACTAACGTTTCGCCCACTG
>CAZQFQ010000026.1:0-20037 GCA_964592725.1 uncultured Candidatus Saccharibacteria bacterium
TGCGCTTCAATTCCTTGCGTTGAATCCACAACCAAAATCGCGCCCTCACAACAGGCCAATGATCGTGATACTTCGTAGGAAAAATCAACGTGCCCCGGGGTGTCAATCAAGTTGAGGGTATAGGTGGTAGGGCTAAGGGCTAAGTCTCCGTTTTCCCTGCTTAGCTCTATGCCCTTAGCCCTTAGCCCTTGATATTCGTACTGCATCCTCACCGGCTGTAATTTTATAGTAATCCCCCGCTCCCGTTCCAAATCCATTTGGTCCAGTAGTTGGTCCTTCATATCCCTCTGTTCAACCGTATGCGTAATTTCCAAAAGCCGGTCAGCCAATGTTGATTTACCGTGATCAATGTGTGCTATGATACAGAAATTTCGGATGTTTGATTGTTGCGCCATGGGTGTATTGTAGCTAACTTAGCGCATAAAATCAAAACCTAAAATTTTACTGAATGATTTTAATTGTCTACCGGAACCCATTGCCCATTTATCTGTTTGCATAGCACATCGCCACACTGTTTCTCTCCCGCAGGTATCTTTAGAGGCGGCGCGGGAAATGTTTTGCCGTCAATTGCGCAAAAACCATTTAATCCGACGATACCCTCTTCTCCGCCCTGTTTAACGCACTGATCGTAATTTGTTGCTGTGGGCGTCAGAGTAGAACTTGGAACAGATGTAGGCGTGGAAATTTGCTTTGTCGTGGGTTGAGACAAAGATGTGCTACATCCAGCGGCTAATAAGACAATAACCGGAAATACAAATAACAGTTTTTTCATAAACGTTAGTGATAAATTTTTTTATATCCGGAAACTTTTACTTATTGTAGTTAAAAATTATTAAAAAACTTTACTTATTATCCCCAAAACCCGTCTAGTTTGCTGTATACCTATTTTGTAGGACACAAACAAAAATGCCAACAGGGCAAATAAAACCGCTAGACCGGATTGGATGACAATTCCCAGTGTGGTATGCGTGTTAACCAGCGGCGCGAAAATGTAAATTCCGGCGTAGCCGACAATGCCCATTAGCACGCCGGAAAAAAGAATTTTTAATAAAAACTTTCCGACTTCCGCGTCAAAATCCGTAAGGGAAATATTTTCTTTGTGAAGATGCCGCCGCAAAAATAAAAACATCAGCAGAGCGTCCAGGGTGCAGGCAATGGCAAAGCCGGAAGCTATTCCGATAAGGCCAAATCGCCTTCCTAAAACAACGGCCAAAATAATATCGGTGATTATAGAGCAGATATTCACCATAACCGGGATAATTGTGTTTTGGCGGGAGTAAAAACTGCGGGAAAAAAGCGGCGAAAGGCTTTGGCCTAAAAGTGAAAAAGTTAAAATGCCAAAGGTTGTGAACATCAGCACGGTGTCATTCCAGTTGAATTTTCCATGGCCGTAAATAATGCGAACGATGTAGGCGCGGAAAATTATCATTAAAATCATAATCGGGATTATAAAAAATAAAACCATCATTACGTTATCCGCCAAAGTTTTTACAAACGCCTTGTTATCGCCTTTGGCATAATGCTCTGAAAGTAGGGGAAAAGAGGCCGCCGATATTGAGAGGGCGAATATCCCTAAAGGCGCGGCCTGCAAATTGTTGGCAAGATTGAAAATTGTTACCGATCCTGCCGCCAAAATTGAGCCGACCGTGGTGCCGACAATCAGGCTAATTTGGGAAATATCCATTCCGATTATTCTGGGAATAAAAAGTTTGGCGATTTTTTTAAAGGCCGGCTCCTTAAAATCCAAAACGGCTCGCCAGCGCCAGCCAAAGCGCACTGCTTCCGGAATTTGCACCAGCATATGGCAAAGCGCGCCCAAAATTACACCGTAGCCAAGGCCCATAAGCCCAAAACGAGGATAAAAAAAGAACAAGCCAAAAATTATGCCCAGATTGTACATAATGGGCGCGATGCTTAACATCAAAAATTTCTTGCTGGCGGTTAAGAAGCTGGTAAAAACATTGGATGCGGTAAAAATTATCGGCGAAAGCAAAAATAACCTCATCAACTGAACTGTTCTTGCCAGTTTGTCGCCGGAAAATCCGGGAACCAAAATTTTTGTCAACGGGGCGGAAAACGCGAGTAAAATTAGACAGATGACAGCCATTCCGGACACGGAGGCATTCATCACGGAACTGGAAATTCTATTAGCCTTGTCTTTGTCCTTTAATATCCACTCGGTAAACACGGGAATTAAAGCAACCGATAAAGTACCAAGCACCAGCAAATTAAAAATAAAGTCCGGGATGCGGAAAGCCGCGTAATAAATATCCAAAGTGTTTCCCACGCCAATTTTGCCGGCCAAAAGCGGATCGCGGACCAAACCGACGAGTTTGGAAAGCAGCGTAAAAAAGCCCACAATAATTGCGGCTTTGGAAACGGAAAAGTTTTGTTCTAGGTTTTTTAGACGATTAAACATCTTAAACTTTCTACTAAATACTAAAACATACTAAAAGTACGAAATACGAAAGATAAATTCAAGTTTAGTATTTAGTATATTTAGTATTCTTTAGTATTTAGTAGAAACTATCGTTTGGACAATACTAGACCAAAGAAGTAGTCTTTATCCAGTATTATACCAGAATTCAGGTTGTCCGTGTTAACGGTTTGGGCGTCAAAATTTTTCCAGGCAATCTGTCGGCCAACAAAATTAAAAGTCCAATTAAAATCAGAATTTGTGCTTCCAATCTGTTTTTGCAAAAGCAGGCTGTATCTGTCAGGATCGCTCAATTTAAATGGAAGCTGATAAACAAGTTTAACCGTCCGTGTTTGCCCGCCGCTTACATTTAGCCAGTTGCCAAAAAAAAGTTTGCCGCTTTCCTGGCCGATGTAAGTGCCGCTGACTACGTCTTTAACCGCGTTCTGTTCCCAATTTAATACGTCCGAATCTGTCTGATAATTTTTTCCAACCGGGTATTCCAAAGGCAAATAATCAAAACCCAAATTGCTAATTAGCTTACTGCCCAAAGGAACATAAACCCGAATAAAACTGTTGTTAAAACCGTCGGCCAAATTCGCGGGCATTTTGTCGGTCCGCGTAATATCAACCTCGTCGGTTACGGAACCGTCGCCGGCAACAGTTGTCGTAAGATTAATTTGTTGGTCAACGTCAAGATCGGTTTTTGTCGCGCCGAGGTTGCTTGTTACCACGGACAAATAATCGCGGTCGGTGTTGTTTACCGAGCCGGCCCAGTTAAACTGCTTAAGCTGATTTTCCAAATTGTCGTCTCGCGAAAAAACGACAATTTGCTTATTGTTTAAATTATCCTGGATGCTTTGGATAATTTGCGGCCACTGGGAAGACGGACTTTGGCTGATTTTTTGTAAAAGCACCGGCACCAAATCCGCCAGAATCTGTTTGGGAGAATTGGTAGGCAGGTCGTTGCTCATCGTGGTTACGGCCTGGGTGTCCTCCACAAAATTGTCAGATGTCAAAGTTACACCGTAATCGGGAAGAGCAATTGGCCCAGTAATTTTTAACCAGTCAACGATTAGGTTCGGGGTCAAGGCAATTACCAAATCCGGGGTCTGCCCGCCTTCCATTTCGTAAAACCCGCTGACTTTTGCCGCGGACAGCGGAAAATCCGCAAACCAGTTGGAATCCCTCATATACCAGTTTTGGTTGACTTTTAACAGCGGCGTCGGCGGCTGGATGTTTTGCTGAAGCTGATTGTCCAAATCGTAAATACTACTTACGTGAATTTTACTGATTTGTCCGTCCTGGATTGATAAATTGCCGTAAGTGCCAATAAACCCTCCGCCGGCCCGAAGCTCGTTGTTGTTTTCAAAAAGCACCAGGACGTTTTTATTTCCTTCCAGCAAATTTTTTGCCAAATCAAAAACCGAAATAAAATTATTTAACGTAAATTGGGCGATTTGCAGTTTACTTTTTAAGTCAACAAAATTTTCGCGTTCGGATGAAGGCAAAAATCCGGGGTCAACGCCGCCAATTAGGCTTTGGGCTTGGGAGACATCTGAAGCGACGATGTTTAACTTGGAGCTGATATCATCTAATACCTGGCCGGTCGGCTGGCCGGTTGAGCTTAAGCCTTCCTGGCCGATTTGGAGAGTTTTGGCTTCGCTTTGAAGCGCAACAAGATCCCGACCCGAAGAAGAAATAATGGCCGCCGCCTGCAGTAAATTATCCGCCGCCTGTTTTTGCGGAAGAATTGACATTAATTGGTTTAATAAAATCCCAGAGGAAGAAAGCTCGCTTTGTCCCTGATTAAAAGCTTGGAAAGCCAAGGCAAAACGGTTGTCGGCAATCGTAAAATCCTGGTCAGCCATGGCGGATTGGGCTTGGGTAAGATAGTTACTGCCCAGGGCCGCGGTTTGCGCGATTTCGTCTTTAACTTCAAGCCCCCTGGCTATTAAATGCAAACCGGAAATGCCGCAGTAACCCAGAACGGAGACGCACAAAAACAAAAGCAACGCCCGCGTAAAGTTTTTTTGCGGCAGAAGCTTTAAACGGCGCGCAAAAAATATTTTCGTGTTTTTTAAATCTTTTTTGAGCGCCGCTGAAATTTTAAAAAAAGCGCCCATCAGCAAATTCCCAATGCCGCGATAAAACGAGACGGCCAATTTCTTTATATAATTGGCGGCCGATAAAATCGCAAGGCCGATAATATAAAAAAAATTAAAAATCCGACCCGAGAATTTGTAAAAAGCTTTGGCCGGAGCGGAACGGTTTTTTCCGCCTATCGTTAAAAATTTGCGATGATTGATGTAGAGTTTAAATTTTTTTGGAGAGTTCATTTTAAGAGGAATTGATTTGTCCACAGATGCACAGATAGCACAGATACACAGTTGTGAGTCCTTAAAATTTTAAAGCGCTTAATATCTGTGCCGTCTGTGGAATCTGTGTATCTGTGGACAATAAAAGATGATGAATCTTCGACGTTTCCAAAATTAGCCTGCTAAACCGCGGCTCTGCTATGTCCAAATTTTGATATATTGAGCACTATGCCGACGGCGGCCAAATTCGCGATTAAAGCGGTGCTTCCGTAGCTAAAAAACGGCAGGGGAATTCCGGTTAAAGGAAGTAAATTTAAAATCGCCGCGATGTTGATTAACGCCTGCAGGGTTATCCAGGAAGTAATGCCCAAAGCCACCATCTTGCCAAAAGTATCAGGCGCGTTTTTCGCAATTTTAAAGCCCTTGAGGGCAAAAAAAACAAAAAGCGCCAGGGCAATTAAAACCCGGAAAAAACCCAGCTCCTCGGCGAATACCGCGAAAATGGAATCATTTAAAACCGCCGGCAGATAATTATGTTTTTGCCGGGACAAGCCGTAGCCAAAGCCCCACAACCCGCCCGAGCCGATGGCCAACAAAGCCTGGTTAATTTGGTAGCTGATGCCTTTTGGGTCCAAGGCCGGATTCAAAAAGGTCGCCAGGCGTTTGACGCGGTACGGCTCAATTTTAATAAACGCGTATAGCGCCAAAACTCCGGCGATAAAGCTGTAAAAAAAATATTTCCAGTTAATGCCGGCGGCAAAAAGCATAAAAAATGAGACCAATACTAAAACCAGCATTGTGCCAAAATCCGGCTGCCATAAAATGAGTCCGCCGAACAAAATTATAATAAACAGCAGAGGCAAAATGCCGTAATAAAAATCGTTAAGTACGCCGCGTTTTTTTCCCACCCAGCTGGCCAAATATAAAATAATAACCAACTTGGCCAACTCCGCAGGCTGAAATGTTATTGGCCCGAGCCTGACCCATCTGGCGGCGCCGCCGGAGGCAAATCCCAAACCGGGAATTTTAACCAGTATCAGCAAAAATAAAGACAAAAAAATTAAAAACGGCAAGTACTTTTGCCAAATATGGTAATCCATTTTTGCGCAAATATACATCGCAATGAGGCCTATGAGCGCGCCGTACAAAACCTGATGGACAATGTAATAGCTGGTATTGCCGAAATCGTTAAACGACTGCACCGAAGAAGCCGAATAAAGCACAGTTAAGCCGTAAAGCAAAAGCGCCAGTGTGATAAACAAAAAGGTCCGGTCTATTTTCAGGTTTTGTTTTTTCATTACATTTATAATATAAAATAACAATCGCCCTTTGTAATTTTTGATGTGCCATCTCGACCGAGTGCAGCCGAGTGGAAGGATACCTCCACTCGCCTTCAGATGCATTCAGGCTCGGTCGGGATGGCACACTATTTTGCTCAATATTTTTCCACCGCCGTCTTAAACTGCTCGCCCCTGTCCACGTAACTTTTAAACATATCAAAGCTCGCGCATGCCGGGGATAATAAAACCATGTCGCCTTTTTTTGCGACCGATTTAACCTGTTCAAAAATTTCTTCCATATTTTTTGCGCCTTCCAAATAAGCAATTTGCGCCCTCTCCCCTTGGGAGAGGGCCGGGGTGAGGGTTTCAATGACGGATGATTTTATTTTCTCCGCTTCTTCCCCAATCAAAATTAAAGCTTTAATATTAGTCACCTTCGCAATAGTCCGTCCCAAGTCCGTAAAGTCCGCGTTCTTAGAAGATCCACCAAGCACGACAATCAGCGGCTCTGTAAAAGACTTGACGGCGGCGATGGCCGTCTCCGGCGTGGTAGAAAACGAATCGTTATAAAATTTTACGCCGCTTTTTTCAGCGACAAATTCCAAGCGGTGTTCAAGGCCTTTAAACTTTATGACGGCATCGCGGATGACATTATCATCGATGTTCAATATCTTGGCGACGCTGACCGCGGCACAGACGTTTTCCAGGTTATGGGCGCCGCGGAGTTGCAAATCGGCCATATTTAGGGTTGTCTCCGTAGGGGCGGGTTTCAAACCCGCCCCTACAAAGGTAATTGAATCCTTCTTAACAAAACAATCGACGTCGACTCTTTTCCTGCTAAAATAAATCTTTTTCCCCTTCCCCAATTCCCCAATCTTCATCGAATTTTCAAAATCGGAATTTATGACCGCAAAATCATCGGCGGTTTGAAATTTTGTTATGGATGATTTAGCGTCAACATATTCATCCTGATTCGCATGATAATCCAAATGTTCGCTGGTGGTCATCAGCACTACCGCAATATGCGGACTGCGGTCCAAATCCTGTAATTGGAAACTGGAAAGTTCATAAACTGCTAAATCATCGGCAGTCAATGCATCAATAATTTCCAAAGGCTGGATTTTGCCGATGTTGCCGGTTAGGAAAATTTTAGATTTTAGATTTAAGATTTGAGAATTGCTGCTTAATATATCATAAATCAAACTTGCCGTTGTCCCCTTCCCTTTTGTCCCCGTCACGCCGATAATCTTGCACGGACAGTATTCAAAAAACCACTTGGTTTGGGAAGTAAGATTGATCTCTGCCGAGGGTAACCCTCGGAGGCCGAGGGTTACCCTCGGACTGATATCGGAAATTTTTACCCCCGGGCTTCTAAACGCCACATCAAACCCAACTAGTTCCTTAAAGCAATCCGGCCCAAAAATAAAATTTAACCCCAATTTCTTAATTTCCAATTTCTCAATTTCATCCCAGTCTTTCCAAGCTTTTTGGTCAAACAACACCGGTTTTATCCCGTGCTTCATCAAATAAGCGGTCACCGCCTTCCCCTCCCGTCCATATCCCAAAACCGCCACAAGTTTGTTTTGCAAGTCTTTAATTTCCAAGTTGTTTCCCTTTAAACTTTATAATTTTTACTTTAAACTCCTATTTATTATACCAGATTTTCCTATAAAACAAAAAACGACAAATTTTCTGTCGTTTCGTTTAATCGCTGGATTTTTTAGCTCTTCCTTAAAGCATATCCCGGCAATTGACCGGTTAGCTGACCTTGGGCAAGCGCGGCTTTGCCGTTGACAAAAACATAGTCGATGCCTTCGCTGAGCAGGTACGGATTTTCGTAAGTGGCGCGGTCTCTGACCTTATCAGGATCAAGCAAAACTAGGTCGGCAAAATTCCCGATTTTAATTTCGCCGCGTTTTTTTAGACCCATTTTTTTTGCCGGGCCGCCCGAAAGTTTTTTTATGGCTTTTTCCAGAGGCAAGCTTTTGTCTTTTTTGGTGTCGTTTAAAAATTTGGTCGCGGAGCCAAAAGACCTGGGATGAACCAAACCGCCGCCTTGGGGCAGATTGTTAAAACCCGCTCCATCGGTACCGATGAATGATAAAGGATGAAGGGTAAGCTGCTTAACCTGCTCCTGGTCCAAATTTTTTTCAAAAACCAAAACCTCGCTCCCGCCGTTTTGGATTAGATGCAGTACCACCTCCTCGCCCGAGCATTCTAGATTTTGGGCTATTTGGCCGATTGTCTTTCCGGCAAAATTCAGCTTGCTGGCCGTGGACGCGACTTTAATTTCCGAAAATTTCACGCCGGAATTATTCAGGTATGTCAGTATTTTACTTTTTTGCGCCGGGTCGGCAAAATGCTTTAACATAATTACTCTTCCGCCTTCTATGTCCCACTTGGGCAGGTAGCTATAAAGCGGCTGCCACATAACATCATAAGGATATAAATCAAAATGTACCTGGGTTCCCTGCATATAAGCCGTATCAATTAAGCTGACTACTTCCGGAAATTTTTCCCAGTTTTGTGAGTTGCGGATCTTCAAATGTGAAATTTTTAAATTAACGCCCGTGTTTTTGGCGATGTCCAAAGCTTCGTCCAAAGCCTCAATAATCTCACCGCCCTCACTGCGTAAATGGATGGAAAAAAGCCCATTATATTTTTTTACAATTTTTGCCAATTCGTAAAGTTCCAGTTCGCTGATAATTATTTCATGGGAGTAGGACAAGCCGCTGGACAGGCCAAAAGCGCCGGCTTCCAGGCTCTCGGAAAGCGCAATTTTTATAGATTCAAGTTCGCGGTTGGAGAGGCTCCTTATTTGGTCGCCGACAATGGCGCGGCGGAGCGTGGAATAGCCGACCAAGCTGGCAACATTGCAGGCAAAGCGCTTGCGCGAAAGCTCCTCAATAAATTCGCTGTAAGAAACCCAGTTAACATTCACGCCTTCCAGGTTATGCCATTTCTGCAGGGAATACAAAGCTTCATGCGTCAATAGCGGCGCCAGGCTCGCGCCGCAGTTCCCGACTAAAATTGTGGTATACCCCTGGCTAATTAAGCCGTGCAATTGCGGGTTGTCAAAAATTTGCCAGTAGCTGTCGCTGTGGTTTTGCAAATCCACAAAACCAGGGCAAAGCACTTTTCCGCTCGCGTCAATAGTAAATTCCGCCGCTGAATTTATTTTCGGCGCGATATTTACAATTTCGTCCCCTTGCACCGCAACATCACCGACAACTCCCGGATTTCCGGTGCCGTCAATAATTGTGGCATTTTTGATTATGAGTGAGTACATGTAAATCTTCTACTAAATACTAAAGATTACTAAATATACTAAATGCTAAACCAGTTATCAACCGTTTTCGTATATTTCGTATTTAGTACTTTTAGTATACTTTAGTATTTAGTAGAAATTTTAGGCATTATCCTAAGAAATATATTATGACCCCAATTATACTCGTCACCGCGGCGATTATCCAAAATCTCATCGTCACCTTTGCTTCCGGCCAGCCCAAGGCTTCAAAATGATGGTGGAGCGGGGCGGAAAGAAAAACTTTCTTTTTTAAAAACTTTTTGGAGTATAGCTGGACCATCGTGGAAACGGCTTCCAGCAAGAATACAAAGCCGACAAAAGGCAAAATTAAAACCGAGTTGGTTAAAAAAGCCACTACGGCCAGTAAAACGCCGAGCCCCATGGAACCGGTATCGCCCATAATAAACCTCGCCGGAAAAACATTGAACCACAAAAATGCCAGCAAAGCGCCGCAGATTACTCCAATAAAGGTTGCCAGATCGTGTTTGCCCTGCAAGAACGCGATAAGGCCGAACGCGAAAAAAGAAATCATTAAGCTTCCGCCAGCCAAACCGTCCAGCCCATCGGTTTGGTTTACGGAAAAACTGGTGGCAATGACCACAAAAATAAAGAACGGAATAAACAGCCAGCCCAAGTAAACATTGCCGGCAAAAGGGATGTGGACGTAATTAAACCCGAGCTTAAAATAAAACCACCACGCGCCAATGGCTGCCACTATGGAATAAAGGATGAGTTTAAAACGAAAACGCATTCCCCTGCCATTGTGCCCGCGGTGGTGGATGTCCAGCCAGTCGTCTACCAGCCCGACCAACGAAGCTCCTAAAAGGGCGCCCAGCGGCAAAAGGGTTTCTTTGCGGGAATAAAAATCAAAATCATTAAAAATATCAACGTGGATAACGCGGTCAAAAAACCAAAATACGAACATTAAAATAATCAGCGTCCCCCAAACCAATATGCCGCCCATAGTTGGCGTGCCGGCCTTGTGCTTGTGCATTTCGGTAAATAGCGGGGTGTTTCCGTCGTCACGGATTTGTTTGCCAAGTTTATTTTTGTATAAAAATCTGGTAAAAATCGGCGTAATCGCCAACGCGAAAATAAAAGCTAAAGAGGTCAGCGCGAAAATTTTTGTTAATACCAAATGGCCGGGCATGAAGATAGGTCGTTGAGTTGATTAATTTAATTGCCTGATTATTATACCATAAAAAATCGTTTGCCGGAAATAAGTTCGAAAACAAGGGGCATCCTTGGCTGAAGCGTCACTGATGGCCAAGGATGCCCCATGTTAATAAAGAATTGCTTTAAATATTTGAAGTGTTATTAGCGATTGTAAGCGTAGCGTAGGGTCTAGACCCTACGCTACAAAGCAAAACAAAACAATCAATTCCAGTCAAAACTACTTTCAACGGCCGACTTTAATTTAAGCGTGTCACTTTCGCGGTTTTGGCTGTCTAGAACCAATATCACAATTTGATGGCCGCCGATTTCAACTTTGGTGGCCATGGCACCGTTGGCTTCATTTGTAAACCCCGTTTTTATTGCCTGGATGTCGGGATAATTTTTAATAAGCGTATTTGTGGCAACGGTGGAATAATTTTTACCGCCCTTACCGGTAAATTCATAGCCGATTCTTCGCCCCAAATCTGTAAAAGCGGATAACTGCTGGGTAGCGGTTATCAAAAGTTTTAAATCTTCCGCCGTAGAATAATTATTGCTGCTGTCAAAACCCATCGGATTGCTAAAATTGCTGTTGGACATTCCCAAGCCGGCCGCCTGCCGGTTCATCAGCAAGACAAAATTGGCTCCCGAAGCCTGTGATGTAAAATCTGCCAGAGCCAGCGCCGCGTCGTTGCACGAGCCGATTAGCATCGCGTTAAAAATATCCAGAGCCTTAACTTGGTCGCCCGGAGTTAAACCCAAATCCGGAGCGATGCTTAAAGTATCCTGTTTGGAAATTATAAATGTTTGGTTTAAATTTAAATTATTATACGTCGTCAAAGCTGTCATCAGCTTGGTCAAGCTCGCTATAGCCAATTTTTGGTTTGGATTTTTTGCCAATAATTCCTGTCCGCTGCTTAAATCAAATACCAAATAACTCTGCGCGCTCACCGCAGAAAGGTCGGGGTTATTTATTTGGCTGACGGCATTTACCTGCTTTTGATCGCTACCTCTGGTTAGCCTCAATGCCTGGGTGCTGGCGCCCAAAACTTGCGGTATTCCTATAGCGTTTTGCGCGGAATTCGGCGAATACAAAAATCCCGCCGTTTGAACAGTGACAAATAACAGCAAAACTATGAGCCAATAAGGCAGTATTTTTATTACTTTTGTTTTTAAGTTCAATTTTTAAAATTATTGCAACATTTGCCGGAAGCAATCTTAAAAATAATTTGTAGGCGAAATTTTAGAATTTTGAGCGGATTGGTCCAAATAAATTTTGACGTTTAGCCCAAAGCTAAGCGGAAAAATTTTTTGAGCCAAGACGCCAAAATTCTGGAATTGCAGCCCGAAGGATTTTTAAGATTGCTTCCGATTACTATTATTATAGCTCATTGACAGGTTATGGGATTGTGGATAAAATGATAAGGCGTTAATTAATAGCTACCCTTTATCCATTATCTTTTGCCGCAACGATTGGCGGTCAAGGGTTAAGGATAAAAGATAAAGGATATTCACCCAATATGTCCGAAATAAAGATTGACGAAAATAATTTTGATAAAGAGGTTTTAAAGTCCGATTTGCCGTTTATGGTTGATTTTTGGGCTGTATGGTGCGGTCCGTGCAAGGTTTTGGGGCCGATTGTGGAAGAACTGGCAAATGACTACGACGGCAAGCTTAAAGTCGGCAAAGTCAACGTTGACGAAAACAACCAGCTCGCGGCCAAATACGGCGTAATGAGCATCCCCACCCTAAAATTCTTTAAATCCGGCAAACTCGTCGGTGAAATGATAGGCGCCGCCCCCAAAGCCACAGTTGAAGCGGAAATCAAGAAACATATATAAATTTGAATTAAACAAACTTTAAAACGCCTTCGTAATTGTAAAGGCGTTTTAAATTAGTCGGGCAGGCGGGAATGGGACTTATGTCTATCTCCTTTATATTTTAGTGGTAATTGAGATATGCCAAGTGAAAGTTTTTTATAGCCAATTGCTTGGCCAACCGTAATTGAAATACCTTTTGGTTATAACTAAAACAAAAAGAAGAAGCGCATACCGTCGCCGGTTAGGGCGAGCGGGTGCGCTTCAAGTTGTTCATGTTTCGAACCACGGTTGTGCTTACTCGTAGGCGGCAAGTTTGTGCCGGGAGATATCGGCCAGTACCGACGTGTCAACCGAAAGCATCGCCAATGCGTCTAAGGCGATCTTTGCCGCCGTTTCTTCGCCTTCCGTTCCCCACTCGTTAGTATGGCGATTGGCGAACACCGCATTGATGGCGCCGCAAGGCAGGCCGCGCCCTTTGGCCAAGCACCAGACGAACAGGCTGGCCGCCTCCATGGAGTAGCAGGCCGCTCCGAGATCCATCACTTCCTGATGACGCTTCAGCATACGTTCAGGCAGGCATCCCCAAATGTCGGGGCGTCCCTGTCCGTCGTAGAAGCAATCGGTGGTGCATTCCGGGCCGAGATGGTAACCGAGCGGATAGTTGCTCTTCGCAGCAATAACCAACGCATTGACCACCCGCCAGTCGGCCACGGCCGGGAATTCCGGAGGCGCCCAGTTGTTGGAAGCGCCATCGTAGCGAATGGCGCAGGTCGAAATAATCACGTCGCCGATGCGCGACTCCTTGATGAGCGAGCCGCAGGAACCGACGCGAATAAACAGCCGGGCGCCGCTACGGACGGCTTCGGGGAGGACGATGCCGGTGGAGGCGCCGCCCATTCCGGAGGTCGTAACCGAAACCCGGGTGTTGCCGTAGTAGCCTGTATGCGAAACGATGCCGCGATGGTCGTTGGAAAAGCGCTTGGATTTCGCCAAGAACTTTTCCGCGATCATGTCAGCCCGTCCTTGGGCACCGACGATCAGGCAGAAGTAGGACAAATCGCCGTCGAGGGTGTGGGTGTGGTACTGCTCGTGTTGAGCCGTTCGGGGTTGATCTGCTTTCATAACCGTAACTGAACTCCTCTTTGTAATTGGATTATCCAAGGGTTTTGATTCCCAAAAGACCCTTTATATTAACAGAAAATCCTTGCTTTTGGCAAGGGTCTTAATTTGATTTACAAATGATTGGTTAATTTAGAATATCACTGTTTAAGCTATTTTATGAAAAAGTGGGTACCGGCGTACCGTCGCTTCTAAAACAGTCAAAAAATTCTCTTACCTAATTCAAATAAGTTTTCCACCTATGTCGAATTTGCCGACCATCTTACCAATTAGTTTAAAAAGAGCTTCCGTTTCTTGGAAGCTCTTTTATAATTGATGCGATTCGCCGGGGTTGAGGACTTTTTTTTGGGCCGGGGCTGGCTGGGGCTGGAATTGAGGTTGGGTTTGGAATTGCGGATGAGAGACTGTGGCAACGGGTTGCGGCGGCTGGCTTAAGATTTGATTTACGACCTCGGCGGTATGCTGGTGCGACTGGTTGATTTTTTCCTGGTGGATTGTGGCGACTGTGTTCCAAATTGGGTTTTCTTTTTTTGTCTGGCTGTGGCCATGGCCGGGGTTTCTGTTTTGCGTTTGCGGCCTGGGCTGGTTGTGTTGCGGCGGCCGGTTGAATCGATCACGATGATCCCGTTGATCTCTTTGCCTAAGCGGCTTTTCCTGATTACGATGATCTTGATTTCTTTTTTCAATTACCGGTTCTCTTGTAGGGGAGGGTTTCAAACCCTCCCCTACGGGGACATCAATCTTTTTTTCAATTTTTTCCTGTTTTTCTTCCGCCCGCGCAACCGGTTGGATACTTTCCACTACGGATGGGTTTTCAACAATAACCGTTTTGTCTTCTTCCGCCGCTCCTCCAATTTCCACCGCGGCTTCCTGGTGGTATTCCGCGCCCATCCAGCGGGAAATTTTTTCTTCCACTTCCGCCGCCGGGTTGGCGTAGCGCTCGCGCGAAACTTTTAAGACTTTTTCCGAGTTGCCGGTTAAATGCGCCGGGTTGGGCGACAGGGTTACCGCGGAAAAAGGGTCGGACGCGACACCGTTAATCATTAATTTTAAAATAATGGCGTACTTGGGCAAATTTACCAAATCGCTAGGCGTAAAAATCGGCTCAAATTCGGTTTCCAAAAATTCCGCGTCTACCGCGCCAATCCTAAATACCACAATGGTCCCGACGTTGCCAAAAATCGCGTCGCGGACTTTGGTGCTCTTGTCTTCTTCCAATTGGGCAATGTATTGATGGCCGACTATTAAATTTAGGCGATATTTGCGAGCTTCTGACAAAATCGTCGCAAAACTTTCCGTGGCAAAATTTTGGAACTCGTCCACGTATAAATAAAAATCTTTTCTGTCTTTTTCCTCTATGTCCGTGCGCGACATTGCGGCCAGCTGGATTTTGGTAACCAACATTGCCCCCAAAAGCGCGGAATTGTCCTCGCCGACTTTGCCCTTGGACAAATCCATAATCAGGATTTTTTGATTGTCCATAATTTCGCGCAAATCTATAGTACTTTTGGGCTGGCCGACAATATTGCGGATAATTCCCGACGACAAAAACTGCCCGACTTTGTTTTGAATCGGAGCAATGGCTTCGGTGCGGTACTTTTCGTTATAATTGGCAAACTCATCCACCCAAAAAGCCCGGACCATCGGATCTTTAATATTGTCCACAATTTTTTTGCGGTATTTTTTATCCACATACATCCTGGTAATCCCAAGCAGGGTGTTACCCGGGCTGTCCAGCAAAGCCAAAATCGTATTGTTTAAAATATACTCCATCCTGGCGGACCACAAATTGGCCCAAATTTTGGTGAACACTCCCATCAGCCCCGAAGCCACCAAATGTTTGTATTTGGGGTCAACCGATTCCAAAATATTAAAAGCCACCGGGTATTCCATATCCGCCGGGTTAAAATAAACCACGTCATTTATGCGGCTGGCCGGAACGCAGTCCAAAATCCGCTGGACACTGTCGCCGTGCGGGTCCAAAAACGCCACGCCGTGGCCGTTCTGGATGTCCTGAATGACCATATTTTCCATCAGCGTGGTTTTGCCCATGCCGGTTTTCCCGATTAAATACATATGCCGGCGGCGGTCGTCGGTTTTAATTCCAAAAGGCACTTCCCGGTTGCGGAAGTTGGTTTTGGCGAAGATGGTTATTAAATTCTCATTGTTGTCCATAATATTATTGAACAAAATTTAAAAAATTGACATAATTGACAAAAATGGACTGCAATAAATTTTGTCAATTTTACTTAATTTTGGTCAATTTTGTCAATTCCCATCCGCCGTCGGCAGGTTCGCCGGAGCACGGCCTTTTTTGCTCTCTACAGTATTAACGCCGGCCGGCACCAAAGTTGTCTCCGTGGTAATCGGGAAATGAAACAAAGTCGCGATTTCTTCCACGCTCAACAGGAACTTGGGGCTGCCGACATACATACTGCGATTTTTATAACCCTTTAAAAACCAGTGTTTTCTTCGTTTAGTCTCGGCTTCCAAAAACGGCTTTTCCAAATTGCTGGAAATTAAAGCGTCAACTTTAGTCCAGGTGTGCTTGTCGGTCTTTAAGGTATTGTGGACGCCGGCGCCGCCTCCCGGACTTAAATGCCTAAGCGAACCAATCAGTTCAAACCGCTTAATTTTATCAAACTGATCTTTTGGGGCAATATACAGCACCCTGATTTTAGTCAGATAATTGGCCTTGTTAATTTTATTTTCAATCAAGGCAACGCGCTCTTTTTCCCCTTCGGTCATACTCATCCAGTTGTTGCGCGGCTTTCTTTGCAGTTCGTCTCCTTCAGTGTGGCCGTGGTTTCCAAAAAGCGCCTCTTTATAGCTGAACTTGGCAAACCAATGCAGGGGCTTGAGTAAAAAACCCGAAACAGAAGCTTTGTGTTCCTGCTCTTCCCCGGTTAACTCCTTAATCAAGGCGTGCGCCCTTCCTTCCCACTCATTATTTTGAATGGGCTGGATAGTTATTTGCATGGACAAGAATTCGTTAGGGGAAATTCTTTCAAGGGTTTCAATGGTATTGGCCATCGGATCAATGACTTTTTCCTCGGCCGAAGGGTGCTCAAAGTCCTTGTAAGTTTTAATCGGAATAACGCTGTCTTCGGTCATTTTTAATTCCGTACCAAAAAATTCATAAGGCCCATCTTCGTTATGATAGGCGTCTATGTGAAACTTCTCCATATAATCGTCAATTTCCGAAATTTCCGCGTTCGGATATTGGGAATAAAACGCTGACTCCGCCAAATGCCGGTATCTTTTTGGCACCCTAAGGATAAATGACACGTGCCCACCAAAGCTGACCAGTTCCAAAGAATACCACATTTGAAACTGGCCTTGAACGTACGTCTCTTCAAACGTCAGGCTGCGGTGCAAAGCGTGCATTTGGGTAAAAATATTTTCCACCGCCAAAGTGCTGGCTTGGTTGTCTTTGGGCACGCGAATTTCCAAAAATACCCACTCAACTCCGGCGATAAATTGCGCCTGGATTTCATGTAAATACTCATAATATAGCACGTAAATCAGAGCGCAAACAAAAAGCACCCATCCGTAATATTTTACAATTACTAAAAAGGCGAGGTTAAATATTGTGCCAAAATTTGGGAGAATGTTTGATAAAACTTCCATTTGTGTTTCATTACTTCTATAAAATACGAAACGGACAAAATATGAAACTCCAAATTTACGATTTCGTATTCAGTTATTTTCGTATTTCGTAGAAGTTACGCTAGAGCGTACGAATTTTTGCCAACCTTGGTAAAAAGCTTTTTATTGGAAAGGCCGACCAGTATTGTATTCTTTTTTACCATCCTACGCTTTAAAACTTCCTCAATGATTTTTTCCTTGCCCAGGGGCTGGGGAGATTGCTTTAAAATTTCCATAATCACGTCCGCCACCACGCCGGGCTTGTAGCCCCATTCGGAGAGAGCGTAAATTCCGCGGCCGATTAAAATAAACCGCTGGTCCTTTATTAATTCATTATGCACGGTCTCTTTATAAGCTTTGCGCTCGTCAAATCCGGCTTTGTTGATCATTTCCGTAATTGTGGAATAATGTTCGGGTTTTTTGTGGTGCTTCATTACCAAATACGCCTTGTCGCCGACGTCTTTTGGCTTAACTTCTTTCCATAAACTTAAGCCCCAGTGGCCGAAAACATTTTTTTCTATTTCTACCGTCAATTCCAAATAATTTAATATAATACGGTCGGACAGTTCGCTCTGGTTTTGTTTATAAAATTCCGTCCGCTTAAAATGCTCCAAAAAGTCTTCGGCCGGAACAGGCGTGTTTTTTTCGGAAATAATCCGTTTGCTTTCGGCCACAAATCCGGAAAGCAAGTCTTCCTTAAATAAAACCGAAACCCAAGCCTTTTTATAATTTTGATGGATAAAGTGGTCAAGTTCTTCAATTAAATGCAAAATAAAAATCAAAGCGTTCTTTTCTTTGGCGTCGCTGATATTTAGGTGCATTAACAAACTTTCTTCGGCAATAATCCGCCCGTGTTCCGCCACTATACTAAGTAAAAACTCTTTCGCGTCCGCGAAACTTTGTTTTTGCAGGCTGGTTTTCTTTAACTGTCTTAAAAGATCCTTTTCAATTTGCCGGACTCTTTCCCTGGTTAAATTCTGCTCCAGTCCGATTGCGGCCAGGGTCTGGTTTTGCGAACCTTCCAAGCCGTAACGGTTAATTAAAATCCGCCTGTCGCGCTCTTTTAGCAAAGCCAAAACTTCCTTAACCACGTCGGAGGGTTTAAACTGGCTTAAGGATTCCGTTTGCTTGGTTTGAATTATGGTATCAAGAATGCCCATATAAATTTTGATGAATCAAAATTTAGAGTTATTTTTCTCAAAATTATAAATTCATAAAATTGTCACTCGCTGTTTGAAAGCAATTTTATGAATTTATAATAGTATAGCATAAAATAAGCTTAATTGTCAAATACTTTTACTCAAGAAAAAACCCTCTTATTTAAAGAGGGTTTTTAGTAAATTTATTAGATTAATTGCTACGCTTAATTAACCGCCGGATTTTTGTTGACATAATTATTGAAGCGTTGAACCGGTGGAATAGCCGGAGACATCGCCCGAAACCACGTTGGCCAGGCTGTAGCCCCAGTTAGTCAGTGAGGCGGAAGAAGCAAACGGGAGCTTGAGGCCGTCGGAAATAATGTAGTAGGTGCCTCCATCCAAAACAAGCGTACCGTCGCGCAGTTTAACAAGCGGTCCGGCAGGCAAAGCCATATCCGCCGCATCGGCAAATACGACGCGGCCAAAGGAAAGGCCGTAACTATTAAAGACAGTTGGCGATCCAAACCCGTCCCGTTGGCCGTTTAGGATCCACCACACAGTACCGGTATTATCCAAAATCAAGGCTCCTTCGGGGTGAGCCGCGGTTGAGGAAGCAATTAAATTGCCGACCGAGTAATCGGTCAAATTAATTACCGGCAACCCCGCAAACGAATATCCTAATGCCTTAAAAATTTCAGCGGAAACAAAACCCTGTTTTTGATAATTGTGGCCTATAAGGTAAACGGTGCGATTATCTGAACCGTCTAAAATTATTGTTCCGGTCATAGCTTTCATTACAGCACCGGTCGGCAATAATTTGTCAGCCGCGTTTATGGGTACAATTTGGCTAAACTTATAGCCGTAAGACGCAAACTCCTGCGGATTGCGGAAACCGTGCAACTGGCCGCCGGCTATTAAATAGACGGTACCGTCATTTAAAACCAGCGTGCCGTCCGGATGCGCTCCGGTCAAGCTGGCAGAAGTGGTTGTACTTTCACCCAAAACCTGTCCTTGGACAAAATAGGCTCCGACATTTTGATTGCCATTTAGCAGAAGCGAACAGGTGTCGGTCGATCCGGAACATGCCCCCGTCCAATTGCTAAAACCGGAGCCGGAAGCGGGGGTGGCAGTTAAGGCTACGGTTGTGCCAACTGGAAAATCGCAAGAACCATTACAAGCGGAACCGTTAGCCGTTATACTACCGGAGCCGTTGCCATTTTTAGTTACGGTGACGGCGTAATAAGCCAACCCGCCTCCCCCACCACCACCGCCTCCATTGTTTATGATTGTGGGAGACGCCACAATCGCATTCACAGCGGCAGTTACATTGTTTGGATTGGAATAAGCGGCGCCGTCAGGCAAAACCAAAGTGCCAATAAAGGGATAGGTATTGGCGGTATTGCCGTCATAGGCCGGCGTACCGCTCACCCAAGTAACCGCTAAAGTTGTAGTGCTATTATCGCTTAAAGCGACTTCAACAGTGGCCGGCAAACCTAAGGAACTAAGAGCTGTTCCGTTGGCGACATTAATATCACTAATAGGCGCCGCGGAAGAAACAATGACCGCCGGCAACGGGTTAGCTTCAAAATTGGCAGTGACGTTTATGTCTGCCAAAACAGAAGTATCGGTTCTGGGATTGGCCGTTGATTCATCACTCCAATTCACGAAATGATAACCGTCGTTTGGCATTGCGGTGACTGGTGTGCCGCTGTCTCCCGAATCTACGGTCTGCGGTGATATCCCGCTAATTGTGCCGTTGCTGCCGGCAGTATAAGTCAGGGTATAGGTTGGCATTGTCCGCGTGACCGCAATAGTGTAGGAACTGTCGTAAGTTG
>CAZQFQ010000027.1:0-19422 GCA_964592725.1 uncultured Candidatus Saccharibacteria bacterium
ATTGGCAAGCAGGTGGAAGGCGGCATCGACCCGATGGAAGCCGTGGCCAAAGGCGCGGCCATCCAGGCCGGAATTTTGGGCGGCGACGTCCAGAGCAAGGAAATTTTACTTTTGGATGTTACTCCGCTGACATTGGGATTGGAAACTTTGGGCGGAGTTAGAACTCCACTCATCGATCGTAATACAACCATACCTACATCTAAATCACAAACATTTTCCACCGCGGCCGATAATCAGACATCGGTAGAAGTCCACGTCCTTCAGGGCGAGCGCGAATTTGCCAAGGACAACAAAAGTTTGGGCCAGTTTATTTTGGACGGCATTCCGCCGGCGCCGCGCGGCGTTCCCCAGGTGGAAGTGACGTTCGACATAGACGCCAACGGAATTTTGAGCGTCCACGCCAAGGACAAAGCCACGGGCAAGGAAAACAAAATTACCATCCAGGGCTCGTCCAATTTGTCCAAGGATGATGTGGAGCGGATGAAAAAAGAAGCGGAAACGCACGCCGAAGAAGACCGCAAGCGCAAAGAAACCGTGGAAATGCGGAATCAGGCGGACACGCTCATTAGCGTATCGGAAAAAACATTAAAAGACGCGGGCGATAAAGCCAAGCCTGAAGACAAAACATCGGTTGAAGAAAAAATCAAAGCCCTTAAGGAAGTTAAAGACAAAGATGATGTAGACGCGCTTAAAAAAGCTATGGATGCTTTGAGCGAGGCTATCCAGAAAGTGGGCGCGGCAATGTACGAGTCGGCAAAATCGGATAAATCGGAAGGTCAGAAGTCGGAAGGAGTATCGCCTGACGCTTCAAATCAGCCGGGAGCGGATAAAGGGCCGGTGGACGCGGAATTTAAGGAAGTTCCAAAACAATAAGTTTCAAAAATAATTTTTAACTTTGTTGATAAAACGCGTGGCCACGCGTTTTATCAACAAACAATCAGGTAAATTTATGGATCAGCAAAAAGAACAAGGAACCCCGGTCGGAGCGCCGGGACAGCAAATCCAGGTAAAAATTCCCGACGATGTATTAAAAGGGGTTTACGCCAATATGGTCCAGGTGGGGCATACGCCGGAAGAATTTGTATTGGATTTTATGAACGTTATAGGCGTTGCCGGTATTGTTACCGCGAGAGTTATGCTCTCGCCGGGGCACACCAAGCGCATGGTCGCGGCTATGCAGGACAATTTAAAAAAATATGAAGAACAGTTTGGGACAATTAAAGGCGCGGCGGGGCAAACTGTGCCGACCACCACTTCTTCATCCGACCACAAATTTGGTTTTGATACCGCTTCGGCAAAATAAATATTATGGCAGACGATTATTATAAAATTCTCGGAGTTTCCAAAGGCGCTTCGCAGGATGAAATAAAAAAAGCTTTCCGCAAAAAGGCGCACGAGTATCATCCCGACAAAGGCAACGGCAATGCCGATAAGTTTAAGGAAGTTAACCAGGCTTATCAGGTTTTGTCGGACAGCCAAAAACGCCAGCAGTATGACCAGTACGGCCAGACCTTTGACGAAGCCGCGCGAAACGGCGGAGGGGGATTTAACTATCAGGGCGGCGGAAATCCGTTTGGAGGTTTCGATTTCAACGGTTTTGGCGGACAGAACGGGGTTGAATTCGATCTCGGCGATATTTTTGGCGATATGTTCGGCGGGAGGTCTGGGGAAAGGCAAAGCCGCCGCGCCCGCGGTATAGATTTGGAAATGGGCATTAGCATAACTTTTGAGGAAGCTGTATTCGGCGTGGAAAAAACCTTAACTTTGGAAAAGCAGGATGAATGTAAAACCTGCGGCGGCAACGGCGCGGCTCCGGGGAGCAAAATCGTCACTTGCCCAAAGTGCCACGGTCAGGGGCAAATCCGGACGCAAAGGCGCACAATTTTCGGCATGGTGGCTTCTTCCACAAGTTGTGACCGATGCCAGGGTATGGGCAAAATTCCCGAAGTCGCCTGTAAAACCTGCGGAGGCGACGGAGTGTTAAGGCAGGAAAAAACCATTTCCGTAAAAATTCCTGCCGGCATTGACAACGGCCAGCGCATTCGCGTAGCCGGCGAAGGCGAAGCCGGTTACCGCGGCAGTAGCCACGGCGATTTATATTTAGTGGTAAAAGTTTCGCCTTCCAAAGAATTTCAGCGCGACGGATTTACTTTGCTTAAAGAATTGCCCGTAAGCTTTACCCAGGCCGCGCTTGGCACTAAGGTCATTTTAAAAACATTGGACGGCGACATAGAATTAAAAATCCCCTCCGGCACCCAGTCCGGTACAGTTTTAAAAGTCAAAAATAAAGGCGTGCCTCACATTAATTCTTCATCGCGCGGTGATTTATTAGTTACCGTCCGCGTAATAATCCCATCCAAACTTTCCAAAAAAGAAAAAGACCTCCTAAAACAACTCGCCGCCGAGCGGGGAGAAGCAGTTAATGTTGACGAGAGTTTGTGGGAGAATATTAAAGGGAATTTTTAGTGTGTCATCCCGGAATTTTTGCACCGGCATATCATCAGCCAAAAATATCCGGGATCCAGCCATAAGGATATAGACTATTAATAAAGAAAAAGATTATGGACCAAAAAAGAGCAACTCCTCCGGAATATGCCGGTGGGAGAAATTTTTTAGAAGCGGTTAAGGCCGCGAAATACAGAATGGACAGGGCAGAGGCAATGCGGGTTGGCGACTATATTGATATGAGTCCGACCGAATTTAATAGTTGGATTGGAGACGTGCTTGAGGGCGACCCTGAAAGGTTAAAAGGTTCTAATGTCATAAGAGTTACTGTCACCGAAATCATTAGCCCTATAAATAAGAGTTCAGAATCTACCAGAATTGCGATAGAGGCTAATGGCGTAAAGAAGCAAGTAGACGCAAGTTTATTTTATAGTTATGGTTATAGGCCAGACGACGACGGTAGAGTGGTTACAAATATGCCAACTGATTATGATGGCCCTCCTCATGATAAAATTGGAGGCTGGGGTTAAAATTTATTTGCAAGTTTAGGTGAGTTAAAAATTAAGGCGGCGAAGTGGTCACTACACTTCGCCGCCTTTTGCTTTACGCTACTAATTTGTGCTATAATATAGGAAGAATATTGATTTTACGAAACAAAATTTTACTTTGATGCTTGCGGGAATAGACATAAATCAAGCCAATAGTTTAGTGCAGAATTTTAACTGGCACAGTCCCAGCTGGGACTTGTTCATTTTTTTATTTTGGGCCGTGGCTTCGGTTTTTTACGCTTTTGCCGCGGGTCGTGGCAGGGTGATTTCGTTGCTGATGAGCCTTTACATAGCAAAGCTTTTGGTTTTGCAGGCGCCGTGGCTGGCATCGGCAATCCATCAGCAGTTGCCAAGCGGGCTTTCCAGTTTGCAGCAGTTGGTCAGCTTCTTGATCATCTTTATAATTTTATTTGTTTTGCTTTCACGCTACGCCTTCCGCACTTCGGCCGACGGGCGGCATTTTGGTTCAATTATTTTTACGCTAGCGTTCGCGGTTCTGCAAATTGGTTTGCTCATCAATACCATTTTAAGCTACGTCTCGCCGGCGCCCGGAACTTTTTCCCCGCTCATCAGTCTGATATTTATTTCTCCCACCGCCAATTTTATCTGGCTTATTTTGCCCCTGCTTTATTTGATAATTTTGGGTCGCTCGGTTGCGGATCCTACGGAGGTATGAGGCACAAGTCATAGGTTGTAAGGCAAAGCGGTCAGTATGGTCATTGGTAGTAAGGAATTGGTATAGCCTTATAACCGTACCGGCGGCTACAACTTAAAACTTTCAACTTTAATTTTTAATTTATTTAATATGTCCAAACATACAATTTTGATAGTTGATGATGACAAGCTTATTTTAAACACCTTAAAACAGCGCTTTGCGACTTGGCAAATCGAGGTTTACATCGCGGGCACGCCGGAGGAGGCAAAAAATCTTCTAAAAACCATTACGCCCGAAGTTGTATTGCTGGATTTGCTTTTAACCACGGAAGACGGCAGTACAGGAATTTTGGATTATTTAAAAAGCCAGCCGCGGCTGCAAAATGTGCCGGTGCTGGCTTTAACAAATTTGGACAAACCGGAATTAAAACGTATGCTTTTGGGGCAGGGAGTAAAAGAATATTGGATTAAAGGCACTATGAGCATGGATGAGCTTTACGATAAGGTGATGGCATATTTGGAGCCGGAGGGCAAAGTATAATAACGGTGACGATGACGATACCCGACAAAATTGTCGGGTTTTGTTATTTATTAGTCAAAGGAACTTAGGGGGCGCGATATGCGCGATATAGTGATATAATAGTAGAAGCTATCTAAAAATTTAGACTACAAATTATTTTTAAGACAGCTTCTAGTATAAAAAATGTTTTTTTTCTTATGAATAAATTCTTTTTAAAATTTACCGTGTTTGTAATCATAATTATAATCGCGCAAATTGCCGAAGGGTTTATATTCGTTCCGGCGTCGCGCGCGGATAGTTCGGGCAATCTCCAAACCCAAATTGATTCGGACAATCGGCAAATTGCCGCGCTCAACCAGCAAATCGCCGAATATCAAAAACAAATTAACCAGGCCGGCGCGGATAAAAAAACACTCCAAACGGCTATAAAAAAGCTGGACTTACAGCGCAGCGAAGTGGAAACGCAGGTGGCCGCGACCCAAAGCCAGATTAATTCCACCCAGCTTCAAATTCAGCAGTTGGGCAACCAGATTCAGAATACCAAGCAAACCATAACAACGTATCAGGATTCGCTCGCCAAGGACATTGAGGCCATTCATCAACAGGATGACCAACCCGTGCTTTTTCAATTGTTGTCGTCCGGCAGTTTATCGGATTTTTGGGACAATTTTGAACAGACGGCTCAGGTGCAAAACGCGGTAAGGAATCAAACCCAAAGACTTCAAGCCGAAGAAGTTATCCTTGCCAACACGCAAAGCGCGGCCCGGCAAAAACAAGACGCTCTTTCGGCGCAAAACCAGCAGTTGGCCGCGCAAAAACAATCGCTGAACGAGACTGTGCAATCAAAAAATCAGCTTTTAGCCGAAACTAATAATAAAGAATCCTCGTATCAAAAACTTTTAGCCCAGGCCGAAGCGGAACTCAAGAGCTTCTCTAATTTTACCAAAAATGCCGGCGGCGACCAACTGCTGTCCAACCAAACAGTTTGCGACGCCTGGGGGTGTTACTATAATCAGCGCGACTCGTTATGGGGAGGCGAGCCTTTGGACGGAACCGGTTACACGATGGCCGGCGACGGATGCCTGGTTACGGTTATGGCGATGGTGATGACTCATTACGGTTACAGGAATGTTACTCCGGCGATTATTAACGCGAACCCGAACAATTTTGCCGCGTATTTTCCCGCGTATCTTTTAAATACCATTAGCGTGGGCGCGGTAACCGCTACGCGTAAAACGGCAACCATAGACGCGACGCTGGCAACAGGGAATCCGGCGGTTATTGGCATGAGTGTATACGGCGGGACGCACTTTGTTGTTTTAGTGAGCGGCAGCAACGGCAATTACATTATGCGCGACCCGTATATTCCAAACGGCAAAGACATTATTTTTTCGTCCTATTACAATTTGGGAGAAATATACAGCATTTCAAGTGTGGTGATATCTTAAAAAAGGTGTCAGGTACCTTTTTATGATTTATGCTATACTTTCAATATGGGACGGGCATTAAGATCAGCAAAAGGAAATATAATCTATCACGTCATCAACCGAGCTAATGGTCGGATGACGATCTTTGACAAGGATGCTGACTATGAAGCCTTTGAAAAAGTAATTGAAGAGGCCAAAGAAAAATTTCCAATCCGGATTTATTCCTATATTGTAATGCCAAACCATTGGCATTTTGTTTTGCATCCGTTCGCCGATAATGACCTGTCAGATTTTTTAAGATGGTTAACTTTAACCCATACGCAGCGTTGGAACGCTTATAATCAACGTGTGGGTTACGGCCATTTATATCAAGGCAGGTTTAAATCTTTCCCGGTACAGGAGGATTCGTATTTTATCCAACTTTGCCGATATGTGGAACGAAATCCCCTACGGGCAGGCTTAGTGCGTAAAGCTGAAGATTGGAAATGGTCAAGCTTGTGGCGAAGAATAAATGGCAATGACAAGCAAAAGCAATTGCTGGACCCCTGGCCAATACCGGCAGGAAGAGGATATTTGGATTTAATCAACCAAAGCGAATCGGACGGGAAACTGCAAAATATTCGCGAATCAATCCGAAGAGGCAGGCCTTTTGGGGAAAATTCCTGGGTTGCTAAAACTGTCAAAGTATTAGGATTGGAATCCACGATAAAATCCCGCGGTCGTCCTAAAAAAGGTACCTGACACCTTTTACACCTTTCCTACTCCCACGCCTTCTCCGGATTCAAGCGCCGACCAGTCAACGTCAACTGATTCTTCGGACGGAAGTCAAAGCAATTAAAAGTTTAATATATAAAAAACACACCCCTATTGAGAACCGAGTTCTCCGGTAGGGGTGTTTTGTTTGCGGCCATGGCGGCCGCTAATTATTACCTAGTTGATGGTTGCCGAAACCGGCGCGTCTTGCGCAAGTTCCGGCGGAATCGGAGCCGCGATAATCCGGTTAAGATTGCCTTTCCAAAGTAGCGCCAGCTCGGTCCGGTTTTTTACTCCGAGCTTGCGAAAAATGTGATGCACGTACTCCTTTACGGTCGCTTCCACCAGACATAGTTCGTAAGCAATCTCCTTATTGGGCTTTGCTTGGGCCACAAGCGTTACTATTTGCTTTTCCCTAAAGGTCAGCTCTATTCCCGCGGATATTTCTGGCTGCTTGCCGGTCCGGCAGTCCGGACAAAGGTACTTTTCGCCGTCTCGGCGGAAGTTTTTTCCGCATCGGGGGCAACTGCGCATGTTGCAGGCTTCCATATCCATTACAATTTACCGATCCTTCCAGGTTAACGAACGGCAAAGAAAAATATGATAGCACTATATTTTTTTTGTTTCGTCCGCCGTTGTTTTCCTCGTTTTAGATTTAGCAACGCGGGTTGTGTCCCCGGTTACTGTGTTTGTCTGTATCCTGTATATCGCACATAAAGCATAATTGTATCAGCATAATTGAGCAAGGCTTTTATTAGCGACGTAGAGCGAGCGAAAGTCATCCGACCCAGGCGGATAACTTTCCGAGCCGAGGGGCTAATACAGGTTCAATACCTCGTAGCTCTGCTCCGAGGAACCTTTATTGGGAAATAAAAAATTTCCCGGAGTCCGAGGGATAAAAAATGTTGATAATTCCGCAGAGCGTCCCGGATTTATGGGGCTTATTCGCGTATATGGGAGATATTTAAGCATAATCTGGAAAATTTACCGTTATGCCCAATTGTGGTATAATGGTTTTGACAAAAAGGGCAAGAGAAAAGGCTAAACTTTCGCCAAAAAGCTTAATGACATAAAAGCAACAATTTATAGAAGTGACGGGGCTCAAATTTAATGGGAGCTTTTTTACTAATCCAATCAAAAAATTAAACAATAATATTTAAATATATGGTCGCATCTTTGAGCAAGGGGAGGTTTTTTGGCATAAAAGCCGGTTTTGGGTTAGCAGTAGTTTTTTTCGCGGCGTTGATTTTTATCAAACCGGTTCCGGCGCTGGCTTTTGTCGGCGGCGACGGTTCCACTTCCACCCCGTTCCAAATTTCGACCTGCCAGGACTTGCAGGATATCGGCAGTAACCTGACCGCCCACTATATATTGACATCCGACGTAGATTGCTCCGGCACGCCAAGTTTTATGCCGATAGCCGCCGGCGCCGGGCAAGAGAGCGGTTTTGCCGGAGAATTGAACGGCGACAATTTTACAATTCACGATGTCACCGTGAGCTCTTCCACTACGGAAGATTTAATGGGCGGTATATTTGATACTACTTCTCCCGGCGCCAACATTCACGATTTGGTTATCGCCTCGTCTACTTTTAGCGGTGCTTTTGGAGAAGGCGGATCGCAAGTGGGCGCTTTGGCCGGCGAAGCCTTTGGCGGGACTTTTACAAATATTACCGTAATGTCCAGCGTGACCGTTTACGCGGACCAAGCCGGCAAAGTCGGCGGGTTAATTGGGTTTGCCAGCGACGACCCGAGCCAAGGGCTCACGATTTCCAATTGTAGTTCCAGCCCCGCGTTTATTTTAAACGACCTTACCGACCCGGCTAATAACATTGGCGGACTCGTCGGTTTTGTGGGCAGCTATAACAATTCAATTTCCATTACCTACTCATCCAGCAATTCGGATTTAAATTTTCCCGGCAGCAATACCAGTTACGTCGGCGGTCTTATAGGTTGGGTGGAAAATAACGCCAGTTCCACAATCACAATTGCCAATTCAGAGGCCACGGGTAATGTTTCGGCGGAAGATAACTCCGGCGGGTTAATCGGCACCCTGATGATGAACACAAATACCGATATGCCCGACAATGCCAAGGCCTCCATTGTTGTCCGGCAGGATACGGCTTTAGGCAATGTCTTGGTAGTTAGCCCATATAGCGACAATTTTGATTTTGACAATTTTGGCGGCGGCCTGATTGGAGCGGTTTCCGTTTACGCCACAGGCACCCAGGATTCGTTAATCTCCGTTTTAAACAGTTCCAGCCGGTGGTAACGATTACCCCTGTCGGTAAATTTGTTCCGGCCTATGTGACAGATGTGGATGCAGACGGATTTACAATAGTGCTTGATAATACCGACCTCCGATTATCTGATTTTCTGACTTCCGATTCTCTGTTCTCCTGGCACTCGTTTGCTTCACCGGCCGAACAGCTGACTGTAAGTGACGGCAGTACCACGCCGATTATTTTGGTGGTGGCAACAACGACTCCAATTTCACAGCCCATAAATGGGCTAACTACACAGAGTTCTTCCGGCCAAGTATTAGGAACAAATACATCTACCCCATCCATCGTGGATAATTCCACCTCTACTATAGACAGCACGGCCACATCCGTTCCCATCAGTATAATAATAGACAATGCGCCCAGCTCTACCGATACTTCCGTAATCCCGACTCCCGCCCCGGCTCCGGCTTTGGAAGCGATGGTCAGTTCCTCTACGGACGCTACCCAATCCGCGGCTCCCGTTTTGGGCTCCGACTCAACTTCCGCCGAAGGCAGCGCGGCGCCCGCTCCCGACCCGTCGCCGGCGCAAACCCCAAGTCCCGCTCCCGCGTCAACATCCACAGACAGTTCCGGCCCTAATTGACTTCGCCGAACGATATTTTAAGCTTAAGTTTTCCCCAATTTCTGCACAGCCGATTATTAGGCAGTATTAAAAAATCGCCCACACATTTGGGCGATTTTTATTTTGGGCAGATTGAAATAAAAATATTTAATGGCGGGGTTAATTAAATTTTGGTAAAATAAATATCCGGCCGTCTTACAAAAGCGGCAAAAGGAGGGGATTAATGAATAAGGCATCGGGCCCAATCAGAATTTTGGCGGTTGGGCGCGCCGCAAGCTGCGGAGAAATAAGGCGGACTCTCAAAGGGAGCCGGCTTAATCATCGCGTGGCCAAAGCCGTAAGCGTAAAGGAAGCCAAGGCGCTTTTAGCAAAAAAGATAAGTCCGACGGTTATCCTGTGTGAACATGATATTATAGACGGTTCTTGGAAAGCGATTTTGAAGCACGCGAGGAATTTACCAAACAAGCCCACAGTGGTGGTTTGCAGCCGCTGTGCGGATGAGCGCTTGTGGGTGGAAGTTCTAAATCTGGGCGCATTTGACCTGCTGCTGATAGCTCCGGTAGTCAGGGACGAGTTGGTCCGCGTAATTGATTCAGCCCACCGAGCCTGTGTTTTGGTTAAAGAGCAAGGTGAGAGGAAAAAAAAGAGCGCCACAATCTAGCGCGGATGCCTTTGAGCGCCGCGGCCGGATTTATCCGGCCGCGCTTTTTTGGTTTTTTAAAGTCCGTCCTGGGTAGTCACGCTGTTTACCTGGTCCTGGACATATTTGTCCAGCGATATAGTCCCCGCCCAGGTTATCCAAATCAGAAAAACAATTGAAATTATAAGCAGAGTAATCGCAATCAAGCCCATCCGGTGGGCTTTTGGGTCCTTGGATTTAAAATATTTTACGCCCTGCCAGCGGGTGTAAATAAGGTAGCAGGTAATGGGCATCAAAATCAGGCTGTAAGTATAAAGCCAGATTTGCGCCCAAATTGACGTGGACAGCGGCGCGTCTTCCAGTTTCTTGCCGCAGTTAGGGCAAAAATAGTATGCCGGAAGCACGGGCTGGTGGCACATTGGGCAAATCGCCTCACGGGCGGGCGGCGGAGGCGGAACCGGAATTTGAGCGGATGGGTTTAGAGATGTTGCAGTGTCCATAATTTTAGTATACCATACCGCGTTGCCATCTGCTATAATATAAGGGAGTTTATAAAGGCCGCACAAATCAATCCTATTAAACTAAATAGTAAGTTATGATTATTTGGATAATAATCGGCATACTTGTAATCGGTTGGCTGGCATGGCACTTTTATCGGAAAGATTCTATTATCAGAAATGAGAGTGACAGGGATAAGGCCGTTCGCCTGGTTCTGCAAACGATGCCGCGTTCTAAAGGCGGAGGGGCCTATACCGTAGAAAGCGCTATGCCGTATTCGGTAGACGCTCCCAATACGTGGAATATCCGTTTAAGGCACGGCGCGGAGATTGTTTCCGCCACGGTAGACCTGGAAGACGAAACGGTTTCCGATATTTCGCGTTTGGTTTAGTGCTGTTATTTTTTGCAAAGTCTAATGATTCTGATCGATGTAAGTAAAAGGGGAAGGCTTTATTAGCGACGTAGAGCGAGCGAAAGTTATCTTCAGATAACTTTCCGAGCCGAGGAGCTAAGAAAGGTTTAATACCTCGCAGCCCTGCTTCGAGTAACCTTTATTTTTTGAGTTTATGTTTGTGAATGTTAAAGGATTAATATAAGTAAAACTTCCTAATAAAGATTATGCAACCGGCGCCAATACCTAAAAATGAAAAACAGCGGCTGGCCGCGGTAATGGATTTGAAAATTCTGAATACCAAAGAGGAGGCGCGGTTTGACCGTGTTACCGAAATGGCCACAAAAAGATTTCACGTCCCCATTGCCACCATCTCAATTTTGGATGCCGACCGCGAATGGTATAAATCCTGCCAGGGGCTGGACGCCAAAGAAGGGCCGCGGTCAACGTCTTTTTGCGGACATATAATATCCAGCAACTATATTTTTGTCATTGAGGACACTTTGCTAGATCCGCGCTTTGCCGACAACCCGCAGGTGACGGGCAAGCCTTACGTGCGATTTTACGCGGGCATGGCCCTGCGCAACAAAAAAAACGGCCTGACTGTCGGCGTGCTTTGCATAAAAGATACCAAGCCGCGGAAATTTTCCCGCCGCGACATCCTTGATTTAAAAGACCTGGCTATACTCGCGGAAGAAGAACTCAACAAACCAAAAAAATAGTTTTTTATCGTCGGCGATATATCCAATTATAAATTTTAAGGTTTGATAAAAACGATAGTTCCTACTCGTAAACGCACCAAACTTGCCGGGAATTACGTATTTTAATTAGGATCTAATTTTAAAATCTGTTTTAAAAATAATCTAAAAATCAATGACATCAAAAAGTGTTAAGATTTTAGCGCTTGGTTCGGCGATTGCGCTTTTAGCGGCCGGATGCAGTAAGAGCCAGCCGCAGGCTAATAATAATCCGTCCGGCGCTCCGGCACAGGCGGCCATGCAAAATCAGCCTCCGCCTTTTCCGGGCAACGCAAGTTCCACGTTCCCCGGCAGGCCGCATAACGGCACGGCCTCTTCCACGCGCCCGGGTTTTGGCATGCCAAATTTGCCGCCGGGTTCCAGGCCGTTTTTTGGCACGGTCGCGTCGGTCTCGGGCTCGCAAATTACGATTAGCGGGCACAGCAGAAACAGCAGCAGTACGGTTTCCACAATTATAGATATTACCGGCAGTACCCAATTTACGGGCGGCTCCCAAAGCAGTATTATAAGCGGCGCGCGCGTGGCGGGCGTGGGAACGGTAAATAGCGACGGCAGTATTACCGCTTCAAGCCTGCAGATTAATCCTTCTTTTTCGGGGCGCGGACAGGGCGCTAATCAGGGCGGCGGGAATTATCAGCCCCAAAGTTCCCAGTAAAATATTTTTATGGATAGTATCGCGGAACAATTAAACCCCGACAATCAAACCGGTGTTGACGAAAAATCAATAATAAACGCGGCGGGGCTGACCAAGCGTTTTGGCGACTTCACCGCCGTTGACAATATCTCCTTTGGCGTTTTGCCCCGGGAGATATTCGCGTTTTTGGGCCCCAACGGCGCGGGCAAAAGCGTGACAATTAAAATGTTAATTACCCTGCTAAAACCCACAGGAGGCCGGGCAACGGTGGATGGATACGATATTGTCGCGCATTCCGCCGATGTCCGCAATGCCATTGGTTACGTGCCGCAAAGTATTTCCGTGGACGGCACGCTTACCGCTTACGAGAATATGATGCTTATGGCGCGGCTCTACGAAGTTCCCAAAAAAGAACGTAAATCCCGCATTAAGGAAGTTTTGGATTTTTTGGGCCTGGGAGACCACGCCGATTCCCTGGTCAGAACATTTTCCGGCGGCATGATCCGTAAAATGGAAATCGGCCAGGCTATGCTCCACCGGCCGCGCGTTTTGTTTTTGGACGAGCCCACCACGGGGCTTGACCCTATCGCGCGCCAAAATGTCTGGCAGCGCGTTCTGGAACTGCGGAAAACTTTCGGCATTACCATCTTTTTTTCCACCCAGTATATGGAAGAGGCCGATTTAGTGGCCGACCGCGTGGCTATTATGAACCGCGGAAAAATCGCGGTCATCGGCACGCCGGCCGAACTTAAAACCAAAACCGGCAAAGAAAATGCCAGCCTGGACGACGCGTTTATTTATTTTACCGGCAACCAGCTGGAAACCGGCGGAAACTTCCGCGATATCCGTAGGGCCAGGCGGACGGAAGCGAGGTTGGGATAAACGGTAGCGGCGGCCACCGGCCGCAATAAATGGAGGGCTACATCCGCGATTAATTAACGCGATGCATAATTAAAAACATGTTTAACTACGCCTACAAAACAATAACCAAATCCTACGTTTTGGCGGAAATGGAAGTCCGCAAACTTTTGCACGACCCTACGGAGTTAATCTCCCGCGCCATCCAGCCTATTTTATGGCTCGGGATTTTTGGGGAAGCTTTAAGCAAGATTCGCGCCATTCCTACCCAGGGCTATACTTATTTGCAATTTATTACCCCGGGTATTTTGACGCAGTCCGTGGTGTTCGTGGCGATTTTTTACGGCTTGTTCATAATTATGGACCGCGACACCGGCATTTTGCAAAAACTTTTGGTGACGCCCACGCCGCGGCTGGCTCTGGTCTGGGGAAGAATGATTTCCGCCGGCGTGCGCGGCCTGTCGCAGGCTATTATCGTTTTTTTGTTTGCCTTGGTGCTAAAAATTCCTTTGCACCTGACGCTGTGGTCGCTTATTGGGGTTTTTTTGATTATTATGCTCGGAGCGGGATTTTTTACCGGATTGTCAATGATTATCGCTTCCATTGTCAAAACCCGCGAGCGGTTTATGGGCATCGGCCAGGTTATAACCCAGCCGTTATTTTTTGCCAGCAACGCCATTTATCCCATATCAATTATGCCGCGCTGGCTGCAGGTTGTGGCGGAAGTTAACCCGTTGAGCTATATGGTGGACGGGCTTCGAGGCTTGATTGTCAGCGGAAATATGTCGCAGCTGCCTTTTGATATTTTGGTTTTGGCGGCCGCCACGTTTATTATGTCAGTCATTAGCGCGTGGATGTATCCTAAAGTTGTGATATGATTCGTTTTTTATAATCAATCGATATTCGCTAAAGCTCTGCTTAGGAGTGTTCCATCCCGACCGACGAGTGCATCCGAGGAGTGGAGGGATCTATTGTTAAAGTAATAGATTCCTCGACTCGTCCTCAGAGTGCATTGAGGCCTCGCTCGGAATGGAACATTGTTGGTGCAGTTGATACCTGTAGTCCCGCTCCGAGGAGCTTTTATTTAGAAAATTGGAAAATAGGCTTTTTTAACAGAAATTCAAAGCACTTTTTTTGTTTTTAGCTTGATTTTGTTGTTATTTACGGGTTTTGGGTTTATACTTAAGTTGATAAATAATTCGTGTGGAGATAAGAGTCCGTTTTGGTTTTTTAAAAATTAGGACTCACGCGCTAGCCCCCTGTGGGTTTGAGCCAAAAATACATAGCTTCTTAATCATCTTTAGCTCAAACGCGTAAGTCCTAAAGACATACACGCAACACAAACAAAAAATATGGTAAAGGCAGTCGGGATAAGTAAAAATTCAAAGGGAGTGTTTTTGTATTTTGCCGAACAGGGCTCGGGCAAAGGACGGGTGTTTGTCGCTTCCGGCAAGAGCGCCGATTTTTTTAATACGCCTCAAATTTCCGTGACTGTGCGTCCGGCCGCGGGCCAAAAAATCGCGGACGGCGTTTACAGTTCCGTGCGGGTCTCGCCGGCAGGCGCTGCGCAGGCGATAACTTTTGTTAAAACCAACGCGCGCGGCGGTTTTTTGTACCAGGCCGAAGCAAAAAAAGTTGACTATTGGAGCAAAGCTAAAATTGTTAAGGGAATTTTTGAGCCCGCGGTTTTAGTCTCGACGGCAAAAAACCGGCAGTTGATGTTTTTTGGCAACCATAACATCGGTTTGGCAACGGCCGGGCCGCGCGGCGCCTGGAAAAAATTACCCAAACCGCTACTTGAGCCGCGCCGCGATTATTTTGACAACAGCGCCTTGACTGTGGGCCAGGCAAGGTTAGTGGAACAGGGGATTTTGCTGACTTATTATGCCCGGTACAGCGACAGCAAATTTAAGGATTTGGTAACGGTCGGAGCAGCGCTATTTGACAAAAAAAATCCGGAAAAACTTTTATGGCGCTCGGATTATCCGCTGTGGCAGCAGCCCAAGGGATACCGCAACCGGCATTTGGATCCGGTCGGGGAAATAGACATCGACGGCAAATCCCTGTTATATTTACAAACCGACGGCGGAAAAATTTTTTCTACTCCGCTTCCTTTGTGGAATTGCTTTATCCGTTCAACACCGGCGCGTCGCGTAGCTCCGCATTTGGAGCGGTCGCACAAAAATCCCGTGTTAAGCCCCAGGCTCCAAAACGACTGGGAAACCAAGGCCGCTTTTAATCCGGCCGCGTTTTACGCCCGCGGCAGAGTACATTTAATTTACCGCGCCATCGGCAACGACGACATTTCCACTTTCGGCTACGCTTCCAGCCCGGACGGTATAAATTTTGACGAGCGTTTGGATTATCCCATTTACACGCCGCGCATGCATTTTGAAGGGCGGAGCCTTAAAAGGCCGGCCCAGCCGAGCTGTTACGCTTCCGGCGGTAGCGGCATCGGCGGCTGTGAAGATCCGCGCGTGTCTTTAATTGACGAAACTTTGTATATGACTTACGTGGCCTTTGACGGCTGTAACCCGCCGCGCGTGGCCCTGGCTACCATCACCCTGGAGGATTTTTTAAACCATAAGTGGAACTGGTCCGAGCCGGTGCTTATTTCTCCTTATATTCCCAACGAAGGCAATAAAAATTCCTGCATTTTGCCGGAAAAAATCAACGGCAAGTATGTTGTGTTCCACCGCATTTGGCCGGATATTTTAATTGATTATGTGGATGATTTGAAATTTGACGGCAAAAATAAATTTTTGAGCAAAGCGGGGCACGCCAAAATCAAGCCGCGCAAAATGCACTGGGATTCGCGCAAGGTGGGCATTGGCGCCACGCCGGTTAAGACCGATGCCGGCTGGCTGTTAATCTACCAGGCCGTGGGCAACCAAGACGGCGCCAAATATAAAATCGGGGCCATGCTTTTGGATATTAAAGATCCGTCCAAAGTCGTGGCCAGAGCCCACGTGCCGGTTTTGGAGCCCGAGGCCTGGTATGAAAACGAAGGCTGGAAATACGGCGTGGTTTATCCGTGCGGCGCCACAATCGTAGGCGACGACTTGTTTGTCTATTACGGCGGAGCCGATATGTATACCTGCGTGGCCAAAGCCAACCTTGCCGGTTTTTTGAGCCACTTGCTAACGCATCAGCCCGCTTCGTTGTCGCCGGTGGAAATATAAAAAATTTTACCCGAATTTGTATGGTCGAAGTTAATCGCGCCAAAGAAAATCCCATTTTAAAACCCGACCCGCAAAACATTTGGGAAGCGGCCGGGGCTTTTAACGGGTGCGTGGTGTTTGGCCCACTTTCAACTAAATCCCCGGTTGGGGATAATAATAGAGGGCCATCCGCCGAAGCTTCAGCGAAGGCGGACGACGGAAAGACTTATTTTATGGTTTATCGGGCGCTGTCGCGCGAGCAGGATTTTAACGGCGTTCGGATGCAGGTTTCTACCGTAGGCATTGCCGAAAGTTCGGACGGCGTAAATTTTACAAACCATCGGCAATTAATTACACCCCGGGAAGAATGGGAAAAATACGGCTGTGAGGATCCGCGCATTACCAAGCTGGGCGATACTTATTATATTTTTTATACCGCGCTGTCCGAATATCCGTTTAACAAAAACGGTATAAAAGTCGCGGTTGCCGTGACAAAAGATTTAAGCAAAATTGAAGAGAGGCATCCGGTTACGCCGTTTAACGCCAAGGCTATGGCGTTGTTTCCGGAAAAAATTAACGGGCAATACGCGGCACTACTTGCGGTTAACACCGACAATCCGCCGGCGCGGATTTGTCTGGCTTTGTTTGATAGGCCGGAAGATATGTGGTCGCGGGATTTTTGGATGAAGTGGTACGACGATTTGGAAGACCACGTGCTGTTTGTGCGACGGAGCGGACACGACCATGTGGAAGTCGGCGCGCCGCCGGTAAAAACCAAAGACGGCTGGCTCGCGGTATTTTCTTATATTAAAGATTATTTTGCCCCTCCCGCGACTTTCGGCATTGAAGCGGTTTTGCTGGACTTGGACAATCCGTTCCGCGTAATCGGCCGGACTACGGAGCCGATTTTACAGCCCGAGGCCGACTACGAGCGCACCGGCAATGTGGCCAATATTGCTTTTCCTACCGGGGCGTTGGCGGATAACAATCAACTGTCAATTTATTACGGCGCGGCCGATACCACAACCTGTTTGGCGACTTTGCCGCTTGAGCCGCTTTTAAAAAATATGCTTAGTAGCGGGGCGCCGACTATCCGTTTGCGGCGGTCAAGCCATAATCCCATACTTTCTCCAATTCCTAGCCATAGCTGGGAATCCAAAGCCGTTTTCAATCCGGCGGCCTGGTACGACGGCGAAAAAATCCATCTGCTTTACCGCGCGCAGGGCACGGACAATACCTCGGTTTTGGGCTACGCGGCAAGTTTCGACGGTTTATCGCTTGCCGAACGCCTGCCTGACCCGGTATACGTTCCGCGGGAAAGTTTTGAACAAAAATTGGTTTTAGGCGGCAACTCCGGCTGTGAAGATCCCCGCCTGACGCAAATTGGCGATACTCTTTATATGTGCTATACGGCTTATGACGGCAAAAATCCGCCCCGCGTGGCGCTAACTTCCATTTTAGCGGAAGATTTTAAAAATAAAATATGGAACTGGACGCCGCCAAGATTAATTTCCCCTCCCGGTCAGGACGACAAAGACGCGGCGTTGTTCCCCAAAAAAATCAAAGGCAAATACGCGATACTGCACCGCCTTGGCCAGAGCATTTGTTTGGAATTTTGCGATGATTTGGAATTTGGGGAAGGTATTTGGCTGGACGGCTCGCACCTGATGAACCCGCGGGACGAAAGCTGGGACAGCGTGCGCATCGGCATTTCCGCGCCGCCCATAGAAACGCCGGCCGGCTGGCTGCTTTTATATCACGGCATTTCGCATCACGCTAAGTATCGTTTGGGCGCGGCGCTGCTGGATTTAAAAGATCCCATGCGCGTGCTGGCACGTACCGACGAGCCCATTTTGGAGCCGGAACTGCCCTATGAAAAATTCGGTCAGGTGCCGCAAGTCGTGTTCCCTTGCGGGGCGGTTGTGGTTAAAGACACTTTATTTGTCTACTACGGCGCGGCCGACACCGTCGTGGGCGCCGCTCATGTTAAATTAAAGGAGATTTTGGGATAATTAACTTTTTCTGATGGACGGTATGCGTGATTGTACGTAACGATTTTTTACGGCACTCGTTAATCCTATAGTCACGTATAATCAACGTATAATCAAATAGATTTCCTCGGGGTTCTATCCCGACCGACGAGTGCATCCGAGGAGCGGAGGGATCTGTTAAACAAAATAATAGATTCCTCGACTCGTCCTCGGTATTGCATTTAGGACTCGCTCGGAATGGAATAGTGAAGATGCAGTCGATACTTTGTAGCTCAGCTCGGGAAGGGTTCATTTTATGACAATTAATTAAAAAACTATGGAAACAATAATCGACAAAACTAAAACCGCTTTAGTGGTAATAGATTTGCAAAAAGGCATTGCGTCTATGCCGACCCAGCCTTACGACGCTAAAGTTGTAATTAACAACGCGGCTAATTTGGCGAAAGCTTTCCGTAACAATGGGATGCCGGTATTTTTAGTCAGGGTTTTAACTTCGGCTGACGGTAAAGACCGTTTGGCGCCGATTGTGGACGGTGAAAATCCGTGGGGCAACCGCAAGATGCCCGCTGACTGGAGCGAAATAGTCCCCGAGATGGGGCCGGAGCAGACCGATTTTATCATCACCAAAAAACAGTGGGGCGCGTTTTACGGCACGGAGCTGGACTTACAGCTTCGCCGCAGGGGGATAGACACCATTGTTTTGTGCGGTATCGCCACCAACATCGGCGTGGAAAGTACGGCTCGTTTTGCCTTTGAATACGGCTATCAGCAAATCTTTGCGGAAGATGCAATGGCCGGCCGCAACTCGGAAGAACATAATTTTACCGTAAAAGTTACCTTTGCCCGAATGGGGCGGGTGCGCAAGACGGAAGATATTTTGGCGGTGTTGGAATAATTTTTTTAAAAGTCCGCGTCGATAAGGCGCGGATTTTTAGTTTGGAGTTTTTGGGGATTTTTGGTATGATAGCAGTTGAAGGAGGCTAGGATAAATCGCACGTTTGTTTATTTTTAGAATTTCTGGGGGAAAACGAATGGGAAAAGCACAAGTAGTTTGGCATAAATTTCCTAAAGTTCCGTTAGACTCATCAGCACGACCGCAAAGAAAGCCCGGGCCCAGAAAGAGATGCGCGTGTGGCAAGTGTGTCCAGTGCCTGGATGAGGCGAAGTGGAACAGGATTTTTGACGAAAAATTCAAAGATCCTGAATATTACACCCGTACGGATACAAGAAGAGGATCGCCTCTCGTTACCGTTCGGGATTTAGTTGGTTTTAGTCGTTTTTTTCGGAAAATTTAATTT
>CAZQFQ010000028.1:0-18819 GCA_964592725.1 uncultured Candidatus Saccharibacteria bacterium
CGCGAGCCCGCTTCCCTGGCCACCGCTTTTATTTCCACGCTGCCGTTAAAAATTTCCGGCACTTCCAGTTCAAAAAGTTTGCGCACCATATCGGGATGATTGCGCGACAAAGTAATTTTCGGTCCTTTGGTGGCCGGCTCAACGTGGAGAATTAAAACTTTTACGCGCTGGCCGACGGTATATTTTTCGCCGCGGATTTGCTCGCTGGGAAACAGCACTCCCGCTGCCTTGCCCAAATCTATAAGCACGGTGTCGCCTTCAACTCTCTGAACAATGCCGTTTTGCAGGGTACGCTCTTTGGCTTTAAAATCGGAAAACTGCACGTTGCGTTCCGCCTCGCGCAATTTTTGGATAATTACCTGCTTGGCGGTTTGCGCGGCTATCCTGCCGTAAGATGTGCCGGTTTTGGGCGTAATTTCCGTGCGAATTTCATCGCCGACTTTGTAGGACTTTTTTTTCTTCTTTGCCTCATCTAAATCTATAAACTTCTGAGGATCTTCTTCCATTTCGGTCACGGTTTCCACCACAGTCTTTACGTCAAAAACTTTGGTGGCCATATTCTCCGGGTTAAACTCCACCACAATGTTCTGGTTCTTTTCGCCGTAGTCCTTCCTAAAAGCCGCGGCAAGTGAAGCCTCTATCATGGAAATTAAATCCTGCCGGCTGATGCCTTTTTCTTCCGCTATCTGGTCCAACGCTTGTTCTAGTTGTTCGTTCATATTTGTCCTATTTGTCCTATTGGTCTTATTTGACCTATTTAATTTTGGCGGCTGGAGTAAAAAAATGACGAGCATCGCTCGTCAAAATCAATTCCAGTCTTCAACTGCATTCGGTATTATTATAGCAGGTTTAAAGGCTTTGTCAAACTCATTATATTCCAACAGACAAACATCAATCTGCGGCTTGAAATTGAGCATTTTTGGTTTTCTAAGTAAGTACATTTTGACCGCGCGCAAGAGCTTTTGTTGTTTGTAAATATTTACCGATTCCACGCCTTTGCCGAATTTATCCGCGCCGACGGTTCTGGTTTTTACTTCCACAAAAACGATTGAATCTTTATTTTTTGCGATAAAATCTATCTCGCCCAAACGCTTGCCTTTTTTATTATATTCATTTTTGGCGATAATTTTGTAGCCGCGCTTTTTATATTCTTTTTGCGCCGTCTCCTCGCCGAGCTGTCCTAGAGTTTTAGGTTTTTGCGGTTTGGTTTTAAAAAAATTAAACATAAAAAAATCGAATCAACGAATTAGACGAATCTGCGAATGATTATGAATAACGGCACAGCCATCCGTTGTGCCGCCCCGTCGAATGACTGGGGCGAATTCGTACTTCGTAGGGATTCGTTGATTCGTTCCATTTGTAGATTCGATTTCTTACTTAGGCAAATATTTGAGCCTGACCTGCTCCTTGTCCCAGGCATCTTTTTCTTTTTTGTAATTCTTAAACATTGAGGCCAAAATGGCAAAAAACCAAATCAAACCTATTAAAAGTATTAAAAAAGTTATAAACCGCGTGCTAAAAAATGAGACATTCTCATAACGACATAAATACCAAAAAATCTCGCCAAGCCCGATGCTTAATAACAAATGATAAAATTTTTGCCGGTATTTTTGGTCTACCGGGTTTGGGGCCAGGATAGCGGAAATTTTTAACACAATGCTTAATAAAATTAAAATAACCCCGCCCAAAAAAAACAGCTTTTCTTGAGGGCTGACATAAGCTGAATTAATTTGAAAAAGATATTGGGGGGTAAAGAAACTTTTGATGTTCATATATTTTGGTTATCGGTTGTAAGTTGCGGCGGCCGGTGGGGTATGAAGTATTAAGTTATAGGGCTCTTGCCTTACTACCAACTACTTAAGACCACACTGGCCGCTAAAACCTAAAACTTAATACTACTTCTCAAACAGTACCGCATAGTGATACCCGTCGGCCTGCAAGTCTTTGTCCTTGCGGAAACCGGCCATTTGCAGCATTATTTCCAGTTTTTCCTGATCCAGTCTGCGTTCCAGCGGCGGGCCAAAGGGGGTAGCCGTGCGCTTCCATTCCACCGCGACCACACGGCCGCCGGATTTTAATACGCGATAAATATTTTGGATTAGTTCCTGCTTTTGGTCAGTTTCGTGCAAAATATTCCCGATTATGACCAGGTCGCAGGAACCGGGCAAAATATCCAAAAGCGGCTTGCCTAAATTGGCCTGAATTATTTTAACGTTTTTATAGCCAAACTGATTGGCTATGGAAATTGTGGCCGCCAATTTTTGCGTCTGCACGTCCACCGCGTAGACGGTGCCGGTCGGACCTATCATTTGCGCGGCGGGCAAAACAAAAAACCCGTTGCCGCACCCTAAATCTGCCACCGTCTGGCCCATCATCAGTCCTGTTTGCGCCACCACGGCGCTGGGATTTAAAAATTGAGACATAAATGGTATTGAACAAAATTGACAAAATCGACGGAAATGATAAAAATAAACTGCAAACTTATTATACCACTTTATTAGTTCTTTGGTATAATTTTTTTAGATTTTCCATCTTTCTTTGGAAACTAAGGTAATGTTGGTGCCTTTTCCAGGCCAACAACTTAAATTTAAAAAAATCTTCCTCACTCCCCTTAAGCAATTTTCCACTTTTTGCTGCTTCCATCTGGAGCAAGGGGCTAGCCTGATTTAAATCCACAAGATCGATTTTATCCTCAGGAAAAGAAAATTCTTTGGAAAGATCGACGGTTAATTCATTTTTTTCTTCCAAACTAATCGGTTTATCCGCCACAATCCCAATGTCAAAATCAGAAATCGGCGTAGTCTGTCCCCTGCTTTGGGAATCAAAAAGGATAAATAAAGATGGGTTTAAAAATTGAGACATAAAGAGAAATTGACAAAAATGACAAGATTGACAAAATTGAACAAAAATTAACGCAATCCCATTTTTGTCATTTTATTATTTATTTTATTTCAAATAAAATCAAATACCGATTTTTAATCTTTAGTGTTTTATATAAAGAAAGCATAAAAATTTGCCAAAATAAATAAAATCCGATAAAAAATAAAACTCCAACTATGATATTTGGCAAGTGATTACTTATAGTCGAAACGGCCGCAATACTCATTAAAAAGATTCCTATGAGTAAAATAATAAATGCAGTGATCTTTGAAATCGGCATTTTATTTAAATTTCCTGATATAACTTTGTTATACTTTCTACTTTTCCCTTTTCACTTTCTACTTCTATAAGCACACCGTTAATTTGTAGCGCGCCGTCTTCTTCCGGTTCATTTTTAAATTTCGCGTTTGGATCTAAAAACTTTTTTAACGCGTTTTCTTTTTTTACCCCTAAAACTCCGTTAAGCGCGCCGGTCATACCGACATCCGATGTGTAAGCCGTGCCGCCAGGGAGCATCCTGCAGTCGGCGGTCGGCACGTGAGTATGCGTCCCGAGCATTGCGGTTACCCGGCCATCAACGTAGTAACCAAAAGCAACTTTCTCGCTGGTAGCTTCGGCATGCAGGTCTACTATTATTATATCACCTTTTTGGGATTGGTCTAAAATCAGCTTATCCACGGCTAAAAACGGGTTGTCTATGGCGCCGTCAAACTGCTTTTCCATAAATACCTGTCCGCTTAAATTAATCACAAGAAACTGCTGCATAGAGCGAAGCACCTTATTCTTCTCCCCCTTTGGGGGAGATGCCCCATCTGATGGGGCAGATAGGGTATCTGATTTTCTTTGTAAAACAGATGCCGATTGGATTTCCTTCGAGAACCTATAATATCCATGCCCGGGCAAATTACTTGGATAATTCGCCGGCCTGATTAACTTATCATACTTTTCAAAACACTCGACGGATAAATCGCCCTTTTTAAAGATATGGTTGCCCGAGGTATAGCAATCAATATCAAGCTGATCGAGTTCCGCCAAAGTCTTTAGCGTCACACCCTTGCCGTGCGCCAAATTTTCCACGTTGACGATTACCGCGTCCGGCTGATACTTTTCCCGCCACTGCGGCAAGACTTCACGCAAAATCTTGCGCCCGCCCTTGCCGACCACATCGCCGATAAAAAGAATTTTAGTCATTAAGAAGTAAATGTGTTAAATGATATTCTTTCGCCACCTGTTCCAAAGACAAACCGGCTTTCTGTGCCGCTTCTTTTGCAGCCTTTAATTTATTTTGCCTTCTCTCTTCATCAGTTTTGCCCAAGCCATACCTTCTTTCACCAGGCCTTAATGACAACAAGCACCCGACAACTGCCATCTTGCGGCCTCTCCGTTGTAGCAGGCTATATGCCGCACTTAAATCAGGATAAGTGTTCCTAAAAAAATCTAACCTGCGGCCTAATTCATAATCGACATCGGCACAATGAGATAACAAAATAAGTTGCTTGATTTTATATAACAGACTCTCATTTTCAGGTTTGCGAGTATCTATCTTGCAAGTGGATACAATCTGATGAAATAATTCTTGATCTTGCGGGTTTAAAATCGCCTCGTCCCGCTTATAGCGGATGGTTTCATCATATTCACCCATCACCACAGGACCGCCGCCTTGAGAAAAATCTTGTCGTGTCTGTTCGATCGCACTTTCGAGACTGACTTGATACGGTTGACTGGTTGCCCTTCGTTCCGGTCCTTTTGGTCTGTTTGAGGTCGAAGAAGGTCTAAATTCGCCCAATACCCCAAAATCGCTTCCTGATACAAGAGGATTTTCTTTTTTTGACATATGCTTAAATTTAAATTTTATCTCGCATACTCAATCACCCTCGTCTCCCTAATAACATGAACCTTAATTTCACCCGGGAATTTTAATTCTTGCTCCAAGCGGTTGGCGATATCACGGGCGAGTTTTTGGCAGGCGAGGTCGTCAAGTTTTGCCGGCTGGACAAAGACGCGAATTTCGCGGCCGCCCTGTATGGCATAAGTTTTTTCCACGCCTTCGTAAGAGTTGGCAATGTTTTCCAAATCGGTAAGGCGCTTAATATAATTTTCCAATGAATCCTTACGGGCACCGGGCCTGGCTCCGCTGATGTTGTCACAGGCGTCCACGATAATGGCTTCCACGCTCTGCGCGGCTTCGGCTTTGCCGGTCACGTCGGTATCGGCGTGATGGCTGGCAATGGCTTCAACTACGCGCGGATCCAAATTAAATTTTTCAGCGACTTTCTTGCCCAACTCCACGTGGCTGCCTTCCAAATCCTGGTCAAGCGCTTTGCCAATGTCGTGAAGCAAAGCGCCCTGTTTGGTAATCTGCGCGTCCGCGCCGAGTTCCTCGGCCATGAGCGCGCCGATTTTTGCCATTTCCACGGAGTGGCGCAAAATATTTTGACCGTAAGACGTCCTAAACAAAAGTCTGCCTATTAAATGCACCAACTTTGGCGGAAAACTGGTAATACCCAATTCATACACCGCCTGCTGTCCGGCTTCCTTGATTTGGTCGTTAATTTCCGCTTTACTTTTTTCGTAAGCTTCCTCAATTCTGGCCGGATGTATTCTGCCGTCCGCGACCAATTTTTCCAAAGTCAGTTTGGCAATATGGCGGCGGATGGAGTTAAAGCCCGAAATGACCACCGTGTCCGGGCTGTCATCAATTAAAATTTCTACGCCCATCATTTGCTCAAAAGCCCGAATGTTCCGGCCTTCCTTGCCGATTATCCTGCCTTTCATTTCTTCGCTGGGAATTTGCACCGTGGTAGTGGTCACTTCGGCGGTAACTTCGCTGGCCACGCGCTCAATGGCCTGGGCCACAATATTGCGCCCCTCCCTTTCGGCGTCCTCGCGGGTTTGCTCCAAAAGTTTTTTATAAAGCTCCAACATTTCCGTTTTGACGGTCTTTTCCGCGTTATCCAAAAGCACTTTGGAAGCCTGCTCGCGCGTCATACCGGCAATTTTTTCCAAATTTTCCAGCTGTTTAACCCGCAGTTCCTTAATTTCCTCCTGGATTTGTTTAATTTGCTCCGCTTTGGCTTCTAAATCAATTTTCTGCTTATCCAAAGAGGAAGATTTTTGATCCAATTCTTTTTCCTTGCGGTCTATCCTCTCTTCAAAACGAACTATTTGGCCGCGAAACTCGCTCTCCTGCTTTTTGGCCTGATCAATAATTTCCAGAGAACGGGTCTTGGCTTCCAATAAAAGCTCCCGCTCCCGCACCTTGGCCTCTTCCAGAATTTTCTCGGCGCGCGCTTCGGCGCCGCCGACTTTTTTGGCGACAAAACTTTGGCGGATTAAATACCCTACAAAAATTCCTACCGCGGCGCCAATAACGGCGCCAATTAATGTCATCATAAAATTACCTTACATCCGCAAAGTAAGGAGGTCTAGGTGACGCAAAAATTTGCTAATTTAAAATTAAATTAGCGGGTTATCTTTTCTGTAAGTTCACTTTTTACAAACCGATGATTAAAAGTGATGTTGATTGGCTTAAAAAAAGACAGAATTTGCATAAATACCCTAAACTGCTCTGCTTTTGCGGAAAATTATCAATTCTCTCAATAACCGAACATTACCATAAATTGATAAAACTGTCAACGCGAGTTTGATAAGTTATAGCTTTACTATATAATACCCCTATGCCGACGACAAAATTCAAAAATTTAGGAACAAAAATTCAAGGCTTCCCGAATGAGCCGGATAAAAATATTCTGGAGAGTTTCCAAAACCGGCATTCGGACAGCCTTTATTTGGTGCCTTTGGTTTGCACGGAATTTACCGCCATTTGCCCGGTCACCGGCCAGCCGGATTTCGGCAAATTTGAAATTGTTTACGTCCCAAACAAAAAGATGGTGGAATCAAAATCTTTAAAACTCTATTTGTTTTCTTTCCGCAACCACGGAGAATTTCATGAGGACGTTACCAACAGAATTTTTAAAGATTTGTGGGGGCTAATGCGGCCAAAATTTATGCGCATAATAGGCAATTTTAATGTCCGCGGCGGCATTGCCATTAAGCCGTTGGCGCAAAAATTTGATGATGATGTTAAGCCGGCGGCAAAAAAATCAATTTTGCAGATGCTTGCAAGCTGGGATAACGCGAAAAGGACTTTATGAAGAAAAGTGTTGTAATTCTCGCTATTGAAACCAGCTGTGACGAAACGGCCGCGGCGGTTTTGGAAATAAAACCCTCACCCCAACCCTCTCCCAGAGGGAGAGGGAGTAAAACAGTATTACCACAAATAAAAACTCTCTCATCTGTAGTAAAATCCCAAATCTCAATCCATAAATCCTTTGGCGGGGTGGTGCCGGAAGCCGCGGCGCGGGCGCATGTGAAAAACATTCTACCCGTCGTAAAAAAGGCTTTGGCAGATTCCGACATTGCTGATTTTGACGGCCGTCAAAATCAGCAATCCACAAATTTAAATTCCATCGATTTTATCGCGGTAACTGCAGGGCCTGGGCTAATTCCGTCTTTGATTGTCGGAGTGGAATTTGCCAAAGCTTTATCGCTCGCGACCGTCAAACCCATTATCCCGGTTAACCATATGCTAGGGCATTTGTATTCGCCGTTTAAAACCCTCACCCCTAACCCCTCTCCCAAAGGGAGAGGGGAACAAAAAATATTTCCGATGATATCCTTGATCGTAAGCGGCGGGCATACAATTTTAACGCTGATGAAAAATATAGATGATTACAAAGTTCTTGGACAAACCGTGGACGATGCCGCGGGCGAGGCTTTTGATAAAGTTGCCAAAATGCTTAATCTCCCCTACCCCGGCGGGCCCGAGGTTAGCCGGCTGGCGGAAAAATCAAAATCACCGGTGCAATTTCCCCGTCCGATGATAAATTCAAAAAATTACGATTTTTCTTTCTCCGGACTAAAAACCGCGGTATTGTATTATTTACGCGACACCGTAGGGGAGGGTTTGAAACCCTCCCCTACAAAGACAAAAAACATCTGCGCCGGCTTCCAACAAGCCGCCGTTGACGTCTTGGTAACCAAAACTCTGCGCGCGGTCAAGGAATACGGCGCAAAATCCGTTTCTCTTTCCGGCGGCGTTGCCGCCAATAAAGCTTTACGCGATGCCTTAAATCTAAAATCTAAAATCTTTAATCTTAAATTCTTTGTGCCTCCTCAAAACCTTTGCACGGATAACGCCGAAATGATCGGCATCGCAGCCTGCTTTATGCTCCACAACGGTTTTAAGCCTGTTTCCTACAAAAAAGTCAAAGCCAACTCCAACCTTGAGCTTTAGTCCAAGAGATGGCGCCCGTCACTTTACACTTTCTACTTTTCACTTTATACTATATATAAATATAAGCTTACGTTCCGGCTGTCACCGGAGCAAAAAGCGCCGGAAGAAATTTATCAGCTGATGAAAACTAGACCCGGCCGGCAATCAGCCGTCACCTGATAAAATTAAGTTAAATTCACGATGGTACCGCCCACGAGGGCTTGTGAACACCACTTTTGTGGTGTTTTAATTTACTAACATAACCACATACTTCTTAAAACCACGGCCGCGGTTTTAAGAAGTAAAATTATATGATCGAATTGGACAAAACCTACGACCACGGCAAGGTCGAAGAAAAAATTTACAAAATGTGGGAAGAGTCGGGATATTTTAATCCCGATAATTTGCCGGGCGATCGCAGAGAACCCTACACTATTATAATGCCGCCGCCCAATGCCAACGCGCCGATGCATTTGGGTCACGCTCTTTTTGTGACTATAGAAGATATTTTAATTCGATACCAGCGCATGCAGGGCAAAAAAACTTTGTGGCAGCCGGGCACCGACCACGCGGGATTTGAAACCCAGGTGGTGTTTGAAAAAAAACTGGAAAAGGAAGGACGCTCGCGCTTTAAAATGCAACGCGAAGAATTCTATAAAGAAATTTGGGATTTTGTGCAGAGCAACAAGCACATTACCGAAAACGGCCTGCGCCGCTTGGGAGCGTCGTGCGATTGGGACAGAAATATTTTTACGCTGGATCCGGAAATCGTGAAAATTGTTTACGCAACATTTAAAAAAATGTACGCGGACGGGCTCGTCTATCGCGGCAACCGTTTGGGAAATTGGTGCCCCAAACATCAAACCGCGCTTTCGGATTTGGAAACTAAATACGAAGAGCGAACCGAACCGTACTACTATTTAAAATACGGCCCGTTTGTCATTTCAACATCCCGCCCCGAGACCAAATTCGGCGACAAGTACGTGGTTATGCATCCGGACGATAAAAGATACCTAAAATATAAACATGGTGAAAAAATAAATCTGGAGTGGATTAACGGCCCCATTACCGCCACCATTATTAAAGACAAAGCGGCGGACATGGAATTTGGCACGGGCATAATGACCATAACCCCCTGGCACGACGCGGTAGACTTTGAAATGGCCGAACGCCTGAACCTGGATAAAGAACAAATCATTGACCTGCGCGGAAAACTTCTTCCAATTGCGGGAGAATTTGCCGGAATGAAAATTTTGGAAGCGCGGCCAAAAATTATAGAAAAATTGGCGGCTAAAGGCCTGGTAGACCATATTGACGAAAAATATAAGCACAATGTGCAAATGTGCTATAAATGCAACACGCTTATTGAACCGCAAATAATCCCCCAGTGGTTTGTGGCTATGACTAAACCTTTGCCCGATGGCAGGCCAAGCCTACGTGATATGGCGGTTGGTGCGATAAAAAATAAGGAAGTAGAAATTGTTACGGAAAAATTTGAAAAAATTTTTATGCACTGGATGGAAAACCTCCGCGACTGGCCCATTTCCCGCCAAATCTGGTGGGGCATCCCGATTCCGGTCTGGTATAAAAAACCAATCCAACCCATAGAAATTACCTATTTTGTCCACGGGACCACAATTGATAATGAAGCCGCTAAATCATCGGGACATCATGACATTGAGCTTTCAGAATTAGGGGGGAAACAAGCTTTAGAATTAAAATCGGCCGTTGAAAAATTAAAATTTGATATAATATTTTGCTCCGATTTACAACGCGCCAGAGATACCGCCGAAACCGCTTTCGCCGGTAAGGCTAAAATTATTCCTGACAGCCGATTACGTGAAATCGACTATGGAGAATTAACACGCCATGACGAAAAGGAAACTAGTGCAATAAAATTAAATGTGATAGAAAAACCCTTCCCTAAAGGAGAAAGTTATAAAGATGTTGAAAAACGCATTAAAGATTTTCTGGAAGAACTGGCGGAAAAATATCCCGGTAAAAAAATTGCGATCATTGCGCACCAAGGACCACAACTGGCTTTAGACGTATTGCTTAAGGGCTATTCCTGGGCTGAGGCTTTTGCAAATGACTGGAGAAACACAAAAAGCTGGCAACCCGGTTGGAAATATACTTTCGATCAATTAATTTGTATTGATGAAAATAAGCCCTCGGGCAAAAATTGGGAACAAGATCCAGACACTTTTGACACCTGGTTTAGTAGCGGGCAGTGGCCATATGCGACACTAATGGCAAACGATGTTAAGCGCGGGACAAAAGATTTTAAAAATTATTTTCCAACGCAGGTAATGGAAACGGGCTGGGATATTTTATTTTTCTGGGTGGCGAGAATGATTATGATGTCTTATTACCGTACCGGAAAACCGCCGTTTGAAAAAGTTTATCTTCACGGCTTGGTGCGCGACAAAGATCGTCAAAAAATGTCGAAATCCAAAGGGAACGTAATTGATCCGCTTGGGGTAATAGACACTTACGGTTGCGACGCATTGCGCTTTGCGCTGATTTTTTCCACTTCCGCCGGCAACGATATTCCTCTGGCCGAAGATAAAATTAAAGGCATGAAGCATTTTGCGAACAAACTTTGGAATATTGCGAGATATGTTTTAGCCAACGTCGATAAGACTGATTACAAAACCGAAAACCTAACCGAAGCCGATAAAAACATTATCGATAAACTAGAAATGTTAAAAACTTCCACCACTGACAACCTGGAAAACTTCAGATTGCATGAAGCCGCTCAGGAAATTTACCAATTTGTTTGGCATGAGTTTGCGGATGTGTATGTAGAAGAAAGCAAAAAACAGATGAAAGATAAAAAATTAGCAGAAAATACCAAAAAAATTCTCATCCGGGTCTTAATAAATTCCACAAAACTACTCCATCCTTTCATGCCGTTTATTACCGAAAAGCTGTGGTCAAAATTCTGCGAAGCGAAACTCATTTATGAAGATCCCATAATCATGGTTTCAAAATGGCCAACCCCGCATAAATAAAAAAACCTCCACGCTAACCGTGGAGGATTTTTTAAATAGTGTTAATCGCGATCTGTATCCGGAATCAGTCCCTCTCTTATGAGCACCGAACGGCGGCTGACAATTAACGCGTCTTGTCCATGGAACGTGCAAAGTTTGCCGCAGCCGCGGCATTTAACTTCCACTTTCGTGTTTCCGCCGGTGAGATTGCCTTTGCACAAAAGTTTATGGCAATCGGCACAGCGGTACTCACACAAAATTTTTGCCTGCAATTCCATAGAAAAAAATTATGTCAATTAAACAATTATCGGCTCAAATATGCCTTAAGTCCCCTCTTTAGCAAATCCATCGCCGCGGTTAAATCTTTTGAATTTAGCACATAAGCAATGCGAATTTCGTTTTTGCCCAAACCCGGAGTAATGTAAAAATCCCGCATCGGTGTAATCATCACCGTTTTTTTCTGATAGCTGAATTCGGCTATCAAAAACCTGACAAAATCTTCGGCGTCTTTAATGGGTAACTTTGCCGACTGGTAAATTGCTCCTTGGGAAGGAATAAAACTAGCGCCTTTAATTTTACTCAAACCATTTGCCACGACATCACGCCTCTTTTTATATTCTTTAGTTATCCTGCTGACATACGGACGGCTGTTGTTAAGAAGCGGCACTAAGCCGATTTGCTCCAAAGTTCCGACACTAAGCCGGGATTGCGCGAATTTCAAGATCGTATGCATAACCTCGTCATTAAAACTGGCTATACAGCCGACCCGCGCTCCCGGCATGGAAAACCGCTTGCTCGAGCTGTCGGTTAAAATTACAAGTTGTTTGGCATCTTTGTGGTTGAGCAAAGTTATGGGGGCTTTGCCGTCAAAACGGATTTCGCGGTAAGTTTCGTCGGAGATAATAAATAAATTGTATTTTTTCGCGATCTTAACAACCGTGTCCAGCTCTTTTTGGCTCCACAATTTTCCCGTGGGATTGTCCGGATTAATTACCACGATGGCCCGGGTTTCTTGGGTAATCTTTTTCTCTATTTCAGACGCGGGCGGCAAAGCAAAATCTTTTTCAATCGGCAGCCTCACCGGCACCAGTTTAACCCCGGCCATTATGGCAAAAGATTTATAGCAGGTATACAGCGGCTCAAAAACCAAAATTTCTTCGCCCGGGTCCGCTACTGCCTGCATAGCCAGCATAATGGCCTCGGCGGCGCCTACGGTTGGAATAATATTAGCCGTCGGCAGCTTTACTTCAAACTGTTCATAATATTTTTGCCAGGCTTTGGTGTGCTCGGTAATTCCCGGGCTTGGCGCGTAGCTTAAAGTTTTTTGGTTGTAGGCCCGAATGGATTTGAAAAAATCTTTTGGCGGCTCCAAATCTGGATCCCCGACGTTAATTTTAAAAACCCTAATCCCTTTTTTTTCCGCGACCTGCACAAACGGCAAAAATTTGCGTATGGGCGAAGCGGTCACATTCCGCCCGCGTTTTGAAACTTGAAGTTTTCTCATGGCATATAGTAATTAATTTTTACTTCTGCATTTTAGCAAATAATTTCCACTCCAGCAAAAATACAACCCTTCCTGCCAAGTGCTTATTCGTACGAATTAGCACTGTTCTAAAACCTGCTTCAAAATCAATATTTTTGGGTTTACTAAACTATAATACATCATTAAATTTTGTTGATCAGCACACACCATCTCTGTAGCTCTTAAAACAGCTAAATGCCGCGAGGTTGATTTAAACGATAATTTAATCTCTCTGGCAATGTCGCCGACCGAAGCCTTATTAGTCTTATCTAAATACTTTAAAATTTTTAGTCTCCTGGCATTTGCCAAAGCCTTTAATTGTTTTTCCAATTCTTTTTCTTTCATAAATGCCCGAGTGCTTATTCGTGCGAATAAGCACTCGTCCATGATTTAATAACTCCAATTCAAGTCCCCTTTATTAGTGGAGACCTTTAACAAGTCCAACCCAGCGATAGACTTTAAAATTATTCCGGTTTTGTCCAGGCCGACCAACGAGGTGTTTTTACCGTTGTAGACTGCCAAAATTACGTAAGTTTTTTTGGCCGCGATATTTTGGGACAACATTGTTAGATTATTATTTTTATCATACGCCCACAAAAAAGCTAAAGTATTTTTACTAATATCCTGAGATGTTCCGTTGTAACTTAAAGACTGCAGTGTTGATTGCATGCTGACCTTACGATTTTTTTCCTTAAGCTTAATATCCGTATTATTCCCCGCCTGGTCAGTTAGCAAAATGTCGTTGATATTATCCGCAACAGTAATTTTAGACGTTGTGGAAATATTATCACTTCCGGTAAACTGAATATCTTTTAGCGCGGGATTAAACTGGACAACTGCTTCGGGCGCGGTTTTATCCACGGTAAAATTAACCATCTGCGCCTGTTCGTTGTTGCCGGCTTTATCGGTAGAAAAAAAACTGATTGTATGAGCTCCTTCAGCTGTTACGGAAATTGGGCTTTGATAAGTCGTAGTCGCGGTATTATCCAAACTATATTTGATATTTAACACCCCCGAAGTAGTGGAAGCATTTCCATTTATTATAAGATCCGTTGCCGCCAAAGCAACGCTAACACTGCTCCTATAAAACCCCGGCTGTCCCATAGCGCCGGTTATGGTTGAGGTGGAAACTGGCGGTGTTATATCCTCCGACTGGTCGGCATTAACAATACTACTGGGATACACCACAACCGGAGCGCTTGCAGGCGTAGCCTGCAACGACAAACTCGTCTGGCCATTATCCCCGCCCAAACTCACCGTGCCAGTTAAAGTTGGAGTTACGGACAAGTCGGAAAAGATTTGCGTTTGGGTTGTTACATCGTCATTTATGCTCTCATCATCCAAAGTAAAAGTTCCAGTGCCTGTACCGGCTACATTGATAGTATAATTTTGATTGCCGTCAGTCGGCAAAAATACATATTTTTCATCTCCCCAAACTTCATAGTCCGCTCCGGGAATGGAATTTTCTATGGAACCATCCGAAAGCGGACCCGAATGGTTTCCGGCTTGGTCTGTAATATCAATTGATAGTGGGCTGTGAATTTTTAAACTTTCACCTTTTAATTCACAAAGCTCCGGCTTGCTAACCATCTCACTTCTGGTTAAAATTTTTCCGTTGGTAGCAAGCCCCGCGCCGGCAAGAATATTGATAATTTGTTGCCGTGATCCGTCCGCGCTAAGCAAACTGCTGTGTTGTATTTCCGGAGCAAAAAATGTTTTTGTCGCGTCTACCTGCAAACTATCCGCACTGACAAAAGGAACGGTTCCGTCTCCCGAAGTAACTTTAGGAAAATTAAAACTTGACGGAGAATCTTTGCTTACAGTTTCAGTAAACTTACCCAATGTTCCGGATTTACAACCTACAATACTATACAAATCGACTCCGGCATTCCTTAAATCGTAATTATCAAAGTTGGCAGTATGCAGAGTCGCGCTGCTGGCAACGCCCTGCCCATTGGCATACCCGCCATTAATTAAACTCTGCATCGCATCGGCAAAATTTAAATCATTGTCCTGGACCGGGCTTATTAAAGGATTATGATAATGGATAAAACTGCCCGCCTGATTATAATATTCCTGTGTTGGCGCTAAATCATAAATCACCGGCATATTTTGCCCAATTTTTTTCATTTCTGACGGATCTAGATTAAAGACACCAAAATCATCTCCGACGACCAAAGCTTTTAATGCCTGTGGTGCACCTAAATTTGGTACTCCCACAAACACAGCTTTACCAATATGATGGGTTGTAGGATTCTCCATTATATATCTTTTTACCAAAAGTCCTCCAGTGCTATGCGCAATTACATTAACTAAACTACTGCCCGTAGTGCTGGCAATATATGCAATTTCACCCTTTAATTGATTTACCGTATCCTCACTTACCCCAAATCTCCAATCATAAGGAAAAGTAAAAAGATCTTTGCCTTCGGTATAACCAATATCTGGAGATACAAGCTCATTAATTAAAGTGTCAGTATAATCATATACCTTGAATTTTGATAACCCCGTACTAATAGTCATTTTTCTGATGACATCACTAGCAACCAGACTATAATCAATGGGCATCAAATTTGAATCAAAGCCCAAGGGATCCATAAAGCTATCAAAGCCCGTGGCCATTTTTGCGTTCGCCCACAATAACTGGTCTCCTTTATAAATATTTGTTCCCAAAACTCCCGGCACAATTAAAATGGGGGTTTTTGAACTTTGCATTGTATTTGTAAAACTACAACTAACATTGCTATAAGGATTGTCCGTAACCGTAATTATTACCCCGGAATCTGTGTTGGTGAATTGAACTAGCGGATTAGTTGAACTGCAAGAAACATTACTTAATTGCCAGCCGGGGGTAGACATTTGCGTAATAATATAACTGTCACCAATCGCAGATCTGCCGGAATAATTATAGAAACCAGACCCGACCGTAGTTTGGATGCTTGCATTTTGGTTAACAGGCCAATTGTTCTCCGAAATATTAAAATTAAAAATACCGTCATTTCCGACGGCATTCTCATTGATGCTCAAATTTATATACGGTGCTAGTCCATAGGCTCCTGAATAGGGACTAAATAACCAAGATGACAGAACTATAAAAACAAAAAATTTTTTCATGCTTGATTTTTAATAATTTTTTAAAAATTTATTCCATTTCTAAAAGCAAAAATGAAATACAAAGGAGCTAATGCATATAAAATGCCCAATACCCCTAATATCTCAAATATAATAAACCAGAATTTTGTTTCAGCAAATTTTTTTCTATTTTTATTATTCAAATAAAAGAGGACACCCCCCGACACCAAAATTACCAATAAACTGAAGATTTGAATTAGGCTTGAGTAATTGTAACCACTACCATTCATTTTGATGACAATTATTGGCACCACGTATCCAATAAAAATAATTAAAATATTGCTCCAAAATTTTTGTGTTTTTGACATATATTCTGTTGCTTTATCGCCAATATTTAAGTTAATAATTCCGCTTTATATAAGGATAACAAATTAAAAATCCTTGTCAATAGAAAGGATTTTTTAAAGATTCTTATAAATTTGAGTAAAATGTTAATTGTGTTTTTAGGGCAAAAATCCTTATAAATAAAAAGGGTTTTTAAAAGGCTGAGCCGTTAAGTGGATTTCATTTTATCCAAAAACCACTTGCTGCTTCAAAAACTCCTTGTAACTTTTCCACAATCTATTTTTTTATTTTATCAAAAATCCCGCGGCAACGGAAATTGCGCGGGATTTTGTGAAGAATTACGCGAGACTACCCTCCCCTAACCCCTCCCCTGAAAGGGAGGGGAATAAAACAAAAACATCGGAAACAAAGAATGAATTGCTTCGGCTACTACTGCAATGACACAAAGATTATTCCCCTTCTTCCACCACCGCGCTGGAGGCGGCGGAGGCTTCGAGCTGGAGGTTTTCTTTGGCTATTTGGTCGGTAAAGCCTGTACCGGCCGGAATAAGTTTGCCAATGATGACATTTTCTTTAAGTCCGCGCAAATAGTCTGTTTTGCCGGTAACCGCTGCTTCTATTAACACGCGGGTTGTTTCTTGGAACGAAGCGGCGGCTAAGAAGGAATCGGTATTTAAAGATACTTTGGTAATTCCCATTAACAATTGGTCGGCCGTAACCGGGCGTTTGCCCGCGACCTTGAGCTCTTCGTTAATAAACCCGAGCTTGGCTTTATCCGCGACCTCGCCCACAGTTAATCCGCTGTCGCCGGAATCGGTGACGCGGACTTTGCTGAACATTTGCTTAACAATAATTTCAATATGTTTGTCGTGGATGTTCTGCCCCTGGGACACATAAATATCCTGGACTTCTTTAACTATATATTTTTGCGCCGCTTCCAAACCCCGCAGTTGCATAATTTGCCCGGGGTTTAAATTTCCTTCGGTCATTTGCTGGCCTTTAACCACCAAATCCCCGTCTTTAACCAGCAGCGATAATGAGGCGGGAATAATATATTCCTTAACCTGGTCGCTTTCGTGGACCACGATAATTTTTCCGCCAGATGCGGACCCGCCCTTGGCGGGTTCCAGCCGCACCAGCCCCGCGGTTTTGGCCTTCACAGCCTTGCCGCTTTCATCTATATATAGCGTTTCGCCGGATTCAACTTTTATGCCGTCTTTAATGGTAGATTGAGCCTCGCCCAAAGTATAAGTATCTTTGGTCACGTCGGCTCCCTGGATTCTGACAATATATTCTTTGTTGTTGGGCTTGGCAATATAAACCTGGCCGTCAATTTCCGTAACGTACGCCTGCCCTTTGGGTTCGCGGGCTTCAAATAATTCTTCCACCCGCGGCAAACCTTGGGTAATATCTTTTACCGATGCCGATCCGCCGGTATGGAAAGTTCTCATTGTCAGCTGGGTGCCAGGCTCGCCAATACTCTGGGCGGCCACAATTCCCACGGCCGCGCCCAAGCGCACCATATCGTTAAAGCCTAAGTCGTAACCGTAGCACAACCGGCAAACGCCGCGCGACAGCTTGCACTTTAGCACGCTCCGGCATTTAACTTCCTCAATGCCCGCGTCCACAATTTCTTTGGCCTGGATGTCGTCGATGCCGTGGTTTTTTTCCACTATAATTTTGCCTCTTTTGGTTTTAACGTCTTCCGCGGCCACTCTGCCGAACAGCCGTCTGTCCAGCGGCTTGTTCATCCGCTTGCTGTCTTCCAAAGTTATAAGATCATAATCTTCCGTGCCGCAGTCTTCGCTGTTAACCACAATGTCCTGGGCCACGTCCACCAAACGGCGGGTCAGGTAGCCGGCGTCGGCGGTACGCATGGCGGTGTCGGACATCCCTTTACGGGAACCGTGCGTGGAAATAAAATATTCCAAAACATTCAGGCCTTCTTTAAAACTGCCCTTGACCGGAAGTTCAATAACGTCGCCGGCCGGGTTAACCACCAAGCCCTTCATTCCGGACATTTGGGTAATTTGGGAAAAGCTTCCGCGAGCGCCGCTGGACACAAAATAATTTACGCTTCCGTATTCGGCCACGGTGCCGTTTACCGACTTGGCAATTTTTTCCGAAACATCGGCCCAAATTTCCACCACGCGGTTGTAGCGCTCATCTTCGGTCAAAAGCCCTTCCTGATATTGTTGATAGGTTCCTTCCACTTCGCCGTCGGCGATTTTCATTGTCTCGTATTTGCCCGGCGGAACCATCAAATCGTCCATGCCCCAGGACAGGCCGGATTTTTTCATATAGTAAAAACCCGTGCGCTTAATTTCGTCAATCAAGTCCGCGGTTTTTTCATTGCCGAGCAGGCGATGGGCTTCGCGCACCAAACCCTGCAGTTTCTTTTTATCAAAGTTGTCGTTGCGGAAACCCAATTCCTTTGGTACAACTTTATTGAAGATTAACCGGCCAACCGAAGTTTCCACAAACTCTCCGTCTTCCAGGCGGACTTTAATTTTTGCCTGAATATGAACGTAGTCGTTATTGTAAGCCATAATGGCTTCGCTCGGGGATGAAAAGATTTTTCCCTCGCCCTTTTGGCCGGGATGGATTCTGGTAATGTAGTAACAGCCCACGACCACGTCTTTGTCCGGAGTCATAACCGGATCGCCGGAAGCCGGCTTAAGCAGGTTGTGCGCGGAAACCATAATTTCGCGCGCTTCTTTTTGCGCGGCTTC
>CAZQFQ010000029.1:0-18592 GCA_964592725.1 uncultured Candidatus Saccharibacteria bacterium
AAAGAGCAATTGTATTTTTTACGGCTTGGGAAAACCTATCCAAAAAATCTTTTAGTGATTTTGAATTTGATAAATCTTCTTTGTAGTCGCTGAATTTAATTATGTTGGCGTATGGGGGGTGCAATATTGCAAACTGAAAATTCTTTTTATTTTTCTTTGTTAACAAAGCTTCTATTTTAGAGAACGTTGCCTTATCTGTGCTGTCTCCTGTTATAAGTTCTGTAAAAAAATCTTTATTATCAACTTTATTTTCTATTTGTTTAATCAATTCAGGCTGTATATCTACCCCGATAAAATTTCTGCCCAAGCTCTCCGCTTCATAAGCAGTAGTTCCGCTTCCTACAAATGGGTCAAAAACTACATCGCCTTTTTTGGAATATCTTAAAATAAGTTGGTGCGGAATTTGTGGCACAAAGTTGCCGTGATAAAAACCGCTATGCTTGCCGCTTTTGTCCCTTTCAGGGATTAACCACAGGCTGTCTGTCCAAACTTCCGATTCTTTCCAATTTTCCAAGTCCAAATCATTAAAGTTTGGCATAGGTAGCTGCCTTTGGTCTATTAAACTATGATATGACTAAAATATAGCAGATTTTGGTCTTTCCATAAAGTCTCGCCGCTTGAAAATACCTTTATACTGAACTAAACTATTATTACCATGCTAAACACCTTCAAATTCGCCGAACTCCTCAAAGAAGCCCCTCACGGCCCACGCGCTTTTAATCTAAAAATTTTAACTTTGGATAAATTAAAGAGAGCAGGTTTTGATGGAGAGGACATAGCGGCTCTGGTGCAAAAATTTTCAGAGCAGGGTATTATCATAAAGTTTGTTTTTAAGCCGTTGCGCGTAAACCCAAAAATTCAGGCTTTCGGTTTTCAAATTAACCCTGTAAAGCTGCAAGCCTTTTTAACCCCGCCTGCTCCGCCGCTAGTTGTAGCTGAAACCAGCAACACCCTTTACGATAAAATCCGCCCCTACTGTGAAATCACCAAAGGCTGGGGCTATCTGAAATTCAGCCCCAAAAGCCAGCCCATTAAGATAGGTAAACCCAACAGCCAGACCTTTCGGCTCCTGCAATCCCTAACCGAACCCTTTGGCATTGCCAAGAGCGTGGAATCAGTATTTGAAGCTATCAGGGAAAATGTTAAGGTTAAGAATAAATCAGGGGTATACACCGGCTACACCGATAAAGGGCAGAAGCTAAAGCTCCTAAGCTACGCCATTAAGGAACTGCAAAAAGACAATAAGCTCCAGGGCAAACTGGAATTCAAATTTGATGAATTAAAGAAGCGCGTCTGGCTGGACTACACTGGCTAGACAAGAGGACAGCAGAGTGTAATTGACCACTTTCCCCTAATTCTCTTTCCCTGCCAAATCCCAGCAAAACCCTTTTGTTACAACCAGTTCAGTAAACTCCCTCCATGACCCTCCCACGATTTCCGTGAGAGGTTGTTTTATGATTACCTTAAGATATTTAATTTAAAAATTATGACAACACCAAGCAAATTCCCGCCCGACCTTATCCAAAGACTGCAAAAATATCTCCTTGAAACCCATGGAGCAACAATCACCGAGGCAGAAGCTGACCTGTATCTGGACAGTCTGGGTTCACTGTTCCTTGCTGTCTATCGTGGCCGCCTTAAACCAACGCCAGGTCTGCCTGGCTCCCAAAACGGACAGACAGGTTAAATCCCTTAGGGCCCCATAGACGGGGCGCCGCAGGCGCCCGTCTATGTTTACTTGAACTAAGCAACAACTTATCTACTTAACCTCCTTAATCCCCTTAATCTTAAAGACTATTTTCTTAATACCTAACTAAAATGTCTCTTAATCCTAACATCCAACCTTCCCCAACCTTTACCGACAGCCGCCTGGAGCTGGCCGGGGACATTTTGCATTTCAGCAAATACTCCAGAACTTTCTCCGTGGGCAAACGCCCCTTTAGGAAACCCTCCAAACCCAGGCAAAAGGGCGGCCAGTCCGTCTTCCGCGGCATTACCGTCAACCGGGCCAGGAAAAAGGTTGTTACCACGGTCAACAGCAATGTCAGGCAATGGCCGGATGAGAACGGCAAGACTGAACCCTTAGTCTTTTTAACCTTAACCTATGACGACAAACTTAATGGCGATAAGCCTATGATGGATGTAGCCCAGGGCAACAAGGACATTAGGGCTTTTATTCTAAGGCTGAACAACAAGGTTACGGGAGATAACAAGAAGCGGCATTACCTCAAATACACCTGGGTGACGGAATTCCAGCGACGGGGAGCCGTGCATTACCATTTAGCCTTTTACAACCTGCCCTTTATCTGGTGGAAAGACTTACAAACCCTCTGGGGCCACGGCTTTATCTGGATTACGGCTGAACAAGATGTTAAGGGACAATCCCTGGGACACTACCTGTCCAAGTATATGGCCAAAGACTTGGCCGACCCTAGGCTCTGGGAATTCCCAAACTATGGCATGAGCCGGAACCTGAAAAAATCCTTAAAACTCTACAACACCGAACTGGCTGACACCCTTACCAAAAACCTGCCCATAGAAACCCTCATCAAGCGGGAAGAGAATATCAGAACCTCCCACCTTGGCCTCTGCGACCGCCTGACCTTTGACCTGAAGAACTATCCTGAACTTAAAGCCATTATTACCAAAACTATTAAAAACCAACCCAAGCCATGACTCCGGAAGACTACCAAAAAACCATTGATGAGTTCTTAAACCGCAACCGCCACTGGATAACCCAAGAGGCAGAAGCCCTTTACCTTAATCACAACCAGGGTTCCTTTGCCATTGCCAAATGCAAGTGCGACATTTGCAGATACATCCGCCACCTGCGGCAACCCTGGTATCCCTGTCCCTTTAAAGATTGCCTCCACTGCCGCCTTGATTCAAAGTTCAGAATGAATCCTGTTAATTCTACCCCCAAAGCCCTGCTCTCTGAAGCCAAAGGCCAAGCTCCTGACAACTGGAAATTTAACCGGCTCCAGGGGCTGACCGATGACGAGCGGGAGTGTTTGGAAGACTTAAAAGATTATGACTAACCCTGAATTAAAATTTATCCTCTGGACGTTCTTCCTTATTTGCTTAGCAATTATCCTTAGCAACCAGTCAAGACGACCATAAAAAAATTGTATTTTTGTTTTTGTTTGGGTTTTAAATTTTCTCTTGTTTTGGTATTTTCTGCTTGACCACTATCAGCCATCCAATCCGTTTGTTAATACCAGCCTTGTCTTCCACTCTGTCGCGTCTTTCCATCAGAATATTTATCTGTTCCTGTAAGCAGTAGCGGATAGTATTGGCTTCCATTTTATTAAGCTCCATTTTTTAATCACCCCTTTCTTTTTAATTACTTATTATGGACTAAATGGAATTTTCGCAGTTTTGGGTGTCAAGGGAATTAAAACGAATTTATGGCCTACGGCAAATAATTTTGTTTTACCCTTGATAGCCCAAAAACGAAAATTATAATTTTAAGGCCATAAGTAATAAAATCCTATGTTATCAATTCAAGAATGCAAAAAACATCTGGCAGGCCTGGACTTGACAGACGAACAAGTTGAGGAAATTCGCAATTCCCTGTATTTTATAATTACCAATATTCTTGATAATGATTATGAAAAACAATATGAAAATCCCAAACCAAACTGAATACCAAAAAGCTTTAATCTACTGCCGTGTTTCATCAGGCCAACAGGTTTCCGAGGGAAGCGGTTTAGATAGCCAAGAGCATAGGTGCATAGCTTACGCCCAGGCTAAAGGCTTAGAGGTTGTAAAAATTTTTCGTGATGAGGGTATTTCGGGCGGATTGTTTGAACGCCCAGCAATGAAAGAAGTCCTAAAGTATTTAGACAAAAATAACTCTGAAAAATTTGTTGTTATTTTTGATGATATAAAAAGATTTGCCAGAGATATAGAAGTCCACTTAAAACTGAAAAAAGAGTTTGGCTCAAGACTGGCCAAACTGGAATGCTTAAATTTTAAGTTTGAAGAAACGCCAGAGGGTATTTTCGTTGAAAATATTATTGCCGCCACTTCACAGCTTGAGCGGGAACAAAACCGCCGCCAAGTTATGCAAAAACAAAAAGCCCGACTGGAATTAGGCTACTGGGCCTTTCACGCTCCGCCTGGATTAAAATTCCAAAGAAAAAACGGTGAGGGTAATATTTTAACCCCTGACGGTTTATTCTCAACTATTTACAAACAGGCCATAGAAAAATTCAGGGATTTTGAACTTAACACCATTGAAGCCGTTAGGCAGTTTATTTTGGAGCAGTATAAACAAAAAGGCATTAAGAAAAGTCTTAGCGCGGACGCAACCAAAACAATTTTAACCAATCCGCTTTATGCCGGCTACTTGGAATTTAAAAATTGGGATGTTGAATTAAGAAAAGCCAAACACAAAGGATTTATTTCTTACGAAACTTTGCAGGCCGTTGAGAAACGGCTCCAAGTCAGGCTTAAACCGCAAATACGCCAAGACTTAAACTCGGAGTTTCCTTTAAGAAATTACCTGCTGTGTCCAAGCTGTCGCCACGCTATGACCGCAAGCTGGCACAAGGGCAAGATGGGAACCCGCTACCCGCATTACTGGTGCAAATTTCCCATTTGTCCAAATAAAAATAAAACTGTATTCCGAGATACTGTCCACGAAGAATTTGAAGAAGTCCTGGTAGACTTAACCCCTGAACCTCAAATTTTAAACTTAGCCGAGGCAATACTGCTTGATGTGTGGCAAAAGAGGCAGAGAGGGGAAATTGGCAACCAAGAGGCAATTTTAAATCAAATCAGCCAACTAAACGAAAAGGCTAATAATCTTACAAAGCGTATTTCCGCAACTTCCAGCCAAACGCTTATAACTCATTACGAAACAGAGTTGGAAAGTTTGCTCAAACAAAAAACCGCCGTTGAATCGGCGGGTAATGTTCAGATGTATAAAACCCAGGATTTTCCTAAAGCTTTGAAGCTGGTTTTTGATTATTTAAAAAATCCGGTGGAACACTGGCAAAGCCCTGTGTTTATAAGGCAGAGAACGCTATTGAACGTATACTTTAACCACGGTCTGCTATACAGTAAATATACAGGTTTTGGAACACCGAAAATTCCGCTTGTACTAGAGGTTTTAACCTCTCCAAATGCCTCAAAAAACACTATGGTGGAGATGCCGGGAGTTAAACCCGGGTCCAGAACGAATTCATCTGACAATTGTTCACAAGATTAGTCAGCTCAAAGGCTTTGATGACAAGAGCTGACCAGATATCACCAAAGTTGATTTACAAGTCTTAGGCTTCTCGGCGCAAATCAAACCGAGAAGCAGCGGCCTCTAATGAACCCGCTGGTCTTAAAAGAAGGCGCTTTTAAGGGCGGGGCTCTAGCTTAATAAATTAAGCGAAAGCAAGCGCGGGAGTGGCAAAGGCGTTAACCAATGCTTCCTTTACTTTAGAAAATGCGTTAGCATTTATGGTGCCTGGCCAGTTTTGCGAGATGGCTTGGGCGTGCTCGTCTTGCATATTGCGAGATGTTAAAGTCCTGTCAAAATCCGTCATCCCCACGTGCAAAAAGCATTTTAACATTTAAACATATAAACATCAAGGGAAAAAAGAAAAGCCGATAGAGCGGTTTCCGGCGAAGGTTTGCCGGGAACGTTTATCGACTTTTAAAGAAGGCGGTCGCCGCAGGTTTTGGTTCATTCGCCCATGCGGATGAATTGCTGAGACCTTTCTATCACCACGCGGGGGCCGAAGTAGGCCAGAGCGAAGAATCCCGCAACCATGAAACAAAGAATTGCTTTTGAGAGGTCTTTTGCCGCCCACTCGTGCATGGTGCGGGCGATATCGGTATTAGGCTGTCGTTTAGCGTGGTAGAACGCAAACAACGCGAGGCCGATGAAAGCGAGACCAGTGACTCCCGCCACAATCATCAAACAGATCTGTAAGATAGCCATCTGCTTATTTTCCTCCGATTGAAATTTCTGCTGTTTTCGTATTTTAACATCCCCGAATTCATAAGTAAATAGCGCGTAGTTTTTTAAAATGTTATTCTTGCCGGAGGCTAAAACTTAATTAAATGCCCGTTTAAATTGGGAATTTTAAAATCATGACAGGCCATTGACACAGCGCCCAACATCTGTCATACTTATAAGGCAAAAAATATATATAGAAAAGTCGTCGAATTTCACAAATATATTCACACAGCGCTAATTTTTTAATAAAAAGTTATTGCTGAAAAATTTGCAACTTTATTATCTAACTATACAAATCTATGACCGGTGTAATTAAGAAAAAGATTGACAAAGGCTTTGGTTTTATTACCGTAGAAGGACAGGAAAAAGACCTGTTTTTCCACAGCAAGTCTTTGGTCGGCGTTACTTTTGACGAGATCCAGGAAGGCGACAAAGTCACCTTTGAAGTGGAAGATTCTCCAAAAGGCCCGAACGCTGTCAACGTACAGCGCGCTTAATTTAAGCTAAAAAATCCCTTCCGGGTTTCCCGGAAGGGATTTTTTGTGTGTCATTGCGAGTGCATCCGAAGCAATCTTATTTAAGGTCAGGGAAAAGATTGCCGCATCGTCCCTCAGATGCATTCGGGACTCCTCGCAATGACACAAGCTGTCCTATTTCAACAAGCTTTTTAAATTAGCGATTTTTCCGTCCGTAATATCCCACTCGTAAATATCCGCGTTGGCAATGTCTTTGTCCGTATCCAGTCCTCTATAAATTCTGGGAATATCCGGGAAATGGAAAAGAAGCAAACGGATAACCCCGTTGTGCGTAATAATCCCCACGTTCTGTTTGTCGTGGTTTTCAATAATATCCAAAATCGCGCTTATGGACCGCTGTCTGACGTCCTCCACGCTTTCCCCGCCAAAGGGGCGGTAATCATAACTTTGCATGGCTTCCATTTCTTTGTTGTCCGGTAAAATTTTATCCCATTCCTCGTGGGTCTTGCCGCTTAAACTGCCAAAGTCCCGTTCGCGCAGGCGGAAGTCGTGATAAACGGGGATAGGCTCGTTTAAACTTTTATTAATAAGGGCGGCGGTTTCTTCGGCCCTTAAAAGGTAAGAGGTAAACAACACGTCCAAATCTAAAGCCGTAATGATTTTGGAAATTTTTTGGATTTGCAAAATTCCCTGGGTGTCCAGGTAATCGTCAATTTGCACGCCCTGCCTGACTTTCTTTTTATTGCTTATGGTTTCGCCGTGGCGGATAAAAAATAGGGTGGTTTGGCTGCGAATTTTCATATTTGTGTGTAGTTTCCCCTCCTGCAGGGGAGGGGTCAGGGGAGGGTAATTCAGTTTAGTAATGAGAATTTACCTGCTTTTTTTCGATGAGCTTTTTTTAGCAACCGGTTTTTTTGCCCCTAATTTGGAAATGTCTTTGGTAATCTTTTCCCAATGCCCCTTAAGTTCTTTGCCAAAAGCTTCCAGCTCTTTGGGATCAATATTTTTGGCTTGTTTGTACTTGGCTAAAACTTCCGTTGCCGCCTGGTCGTAAGCCTGTTTGCTCACAGCCTTCATATTTTTGATTTTTATCAGCATTTCGGCTTTTGCTTTTTCACTCCAGCCGGAAAGTTTTTTTAGGCGCTTTTTGCCTTCCTTTCCGCCAAAATAGTTTTTGGCCGCGATTGCGGCAACCCCGGCCGCCAGTGCTGCCAGCCCGAGTCCTCCGGCGATTTTGCTTGAAGATGATTTTTTGTTCATATAATCTCCTTCTATGCTTCTACGAAATACGAAATACGAAAGTTACGAAATACGAAAATCTGCATAATTTCGTATTTGGTTTTTTTCGTATTTCGTAGAGGCTTATTTTTTGCTCTTATTGCGTAAATTATTAAAAAAACTCCAAAGATATTTTAACTTTATACCTTTTCCTTTTACGTTTTCGCGCAAATCGGAAAGGTCCTGGGAAATCAAATCGGCCTCGCTTTTGGCTTTTTGGGAAATGTATTTGATGTCGCGCGAAATTTTGATTATGTAAATAATCAGCGCCGCCAATAGCAAAGTCAAAATTACGACCGCTATGGTGGTAACGTAAAAGAACACATCCATTTTGTAAAATTCAGTCATATAAAGTCCTTATATACTTCTACTAAATACTAAAATATACGAAAGGTACTAAATACTAAACTTAAATTCCGTTTCGTATTTCGTACATTTAGTAACCTTTAGTATTTAGTAGAGTGCTTGTATTATATCACGTTTTTCCGTATTTGCTAAATAATTCTTCCAAAATGCTTTGGTAGTTTTGGCGGATAGTTTCGTCGTGTCCGACTTCCAAGACCTCGTCGTTTATGTCCGTGGCCGCCGTGGTCCAGTTGTAAGAGCCGCTGGCGTAGGCTTTATCCGTGACCAAAGCCTTCATATGCATTATTCCCTGGTGATCCTGTTCATAAACCGGAATGCCGTCGGCCCGAAGCGCATCTATTAATTCCTTTTGCCCCGGAGCCTGGCTGTATTGGTCGCGGTCGGTAATGCCGACAACCTTCAGCCCGCGGTATTTTGCGCCGAGCAGAGCCTGCTCAATATCCTGCCGGGTAAAAGTGTAAACCGCGAAGTAAACAAATTTGTCGGCGTCTTTTATCTGATTAATAATTTCCTCGTTAAGCGGATGGTCTTGGTTATAGTAGACGCTGATTTCGTGAGCCGGTTCGTAGCGGCGGGTGTAATATATTTGTCCTAATAGCCCTATCAGTCCTACTATAATAAGAAGATAGATTATATCTTTTTTGTATTTCATATTTGGCCGAAATTAAGAAATAGAGAAATCGGGAAATTCTGGGGCGTTCCCTTAATTTCCAAATTTCCTTATTTCTTTTATTATTTCCCTTTTCTGAATATATTCCCGTTTATCCGTTTTCTTCCTCGCCTTTCCCAATCCGATTCTGATTTTTAGCAGTCCGCGGTTTCCCTGGAAAATGTCCAAAGGAATTATTACCAAGCCCTTTTCTTTGCCCAAAAGTTTATTGATTTCCGATTTATTCAGCAGTAACTGTCTGGTTTTGGTCGGCAGATATTTTTCGTCCGGCGCGTATTTGTAAGGACCAATATGGCAATTTATCAGGCTCGCGCCATGCGCCGAAACCGTAACATAGCTGCCTGTCAGCGAAACATTGCCGCCTTTTACCGATTTTACTTCCGCCCCGGTCAACACCAAACCGGCATTAAAGCTTTCCTTAATGTCGTAATCAAACCTCGCGCGTTTGTTATCGGCAAAAATCTTCATACATAATACATAATTGAATAATAGCATAACTATGAGTATTAATTAAGCGAACAATCTGATATAATCCTGTTATGGCGGAAACAGTCAGCAGCGCCGTAGAGGTTGATTATTGTCCGACCTGCAAGGTGCGGACTGACCTTAGGGATGATGGGTCGTGTACCCGTTGTGGTAGGAAACCGACCGACCCCCCGGTTTGTTTCGGGGAAAGCACAGAAGGAGGAGTAGAGTAGGCAACTCGCCGCGCTGACACCAGCGCGGCTTTATTTTAATGAAACATTTTGTAATGGTGGCTATTTGTGTTATAATAGTATGGAATTTATGCCAAGTGAAACATCCAAAAACTTTATCAGCCACCTTTTGGCTTCGGCTTTGTCCAAGCTCAAGTTGACTTCAAGTTTAGAGGCTATTGATATTATTGTGCCGCCTAATCCCGATTTTGGAGATTATTCCAGCAACGCCGCCTTGATAATCGCTAAAAAGATAAAAATCAGCCCCAAGGAAGTTGCCGATAAAATCATCGCGGAGATAAAAAATATAGATTTAGAAGGAAAGCTGGAATCGGTGGAAGAAAAGGGCGGGTTTATAAATTTTAAGCTTTCACAAAAATTTTTACAGGATAATTTGGCTAAAATAAATGAGCAACGGGATTTGTACGGATGCTCTTTATTTGGCGATGGCAAAACCGTCATCGTGGAATATTTTCAAAACAACGTGGCCAAGCCGCCGCACGTTGGCCACTTACGGTCTGCGGTCATCGGGGATTGTCTGCTTCGCGTCCTAAAATCGCAAGGCTACAAAACTATCAGCGATACGCATATTGGCGACTGGGGCGTCCAGTTTGGAATTTTGCTTTATGCTTTTAAAACGCTGAAGCCCGATATGGATGTTTTGGGAAAAGATCCAATTAATGAATTAAACAAATTATATGTGGATATGTCGGCGCAAATTGAACAGAAGCCCGAACTTCGGGGTTTAGCCAAAGCCGAATTTAAAAAACTGGAAGACGGCGACGAACAAAACCGCAAGCTGTGGCAGTGGTTTGTGGACGAGTCGCTTAAGGATTTTGAAAGTTATCGCGTGCTTTTAGATGTCTTGCCTTTTGACTACAACCTCGGCGAAAGTTTTTACGAAAAGCATATGCCGGAAGTTTTGGCCGAGTTTGAGGAAAAAAAGTTAATCAGCAAAGGCGAGACAGGGGAACTATTTATCGATTTGGAAAAATTCGGTTTGGGCAGGTGTATTTTGGTAAAAAGCGACGGCGCGACCACATATCATCTGCGCGACTTTGCCACTTATATTTATCGGAAGCAAAAGTTTGATTTCTACAAAAATTTATATATAGTGGACAACCGGCAGTCGCATCATTTTAAGCAGTTGTTTAAGGCTTTGGAATTGGCCGGTTATCCGGCTGAACGCGATAGTGCCCACATCGAGTTGGGTTTTATGAGCCTGCCCGAAGGCGCGATTTCCACGCGTAAAGGCAATGCCATCAGCTTAAAAAATTTAATTGATGAAGCTCAAAAACGCGCGGAAAAAATTATAGAGGAAAAAAATCCGGATTTGGAAAATAAAACATCGGTCGCAAATAAAGTGGCTTTAGCCGCCATTAAATATTTTGACCTTTCCCATAATCGCAAAACTGAAATCATCTTCACCTGGGACAAGGCTTTGTCGTTTGAAGGAAATACTGGCCCGTATTTGCAGTACACTCACGCACGAATTTTTGGGATTTTGCGTAAAATAAATACCACCCCGTCCCCGACCTCCGTCGGGTCCACCCCTCCTAAGCAAGGAGGGGAAACTCCGTGGTTATCCGCAAAAGTGCGGAGCCTCTCCTCCTTTTCTAAGGAGGAGTACCCCGCGATAGCGGGGGGAGGTGGTTGGAGTGAGCAAGAATCCGCTGTCCTCCGCAAGCTTGTCCAGTTTCCAGAGGTTTTAAATCAAGTTGCCGCCGACTATCTGCCCAACATATTGTGCAATTATTTGTTTGAGCTGTCACAATCGTTTAACTCTTTTTATCAGGAAGTCCCGGTCTTGCAGGAAACCGATGAGCAAAAACGGACGTTTCGTTTAAATTTAATAACCGCCACGGCGCAAGTCCTAAAAAATGGCCTATATTTGTTAGGGATTGATGCCCCTGAGGAAATGTAGTATGGAATATTTGTCCAAAATTAAGAAATTTGTCGATGCCTCGTTCGTTAATGCCGGAGATACTTACGATTTAAAACATTTTGAGCGCACTGTTTATTGGTTGCTACAACTAAAATCGGATGCCGATGAAGCATTGCAGGTGGCGGCTTATGGCCATGATATAGAGCGAGCATTTCGGGAAAGGAATTATAACAAAATATCCCAAAACGAGCAGGGATTTATCAGTAGAGAGCATCTAAGCCACCACCAGGAAACCGGGGCGCAAATAATTGCCGATTTTTTAACAAAACAGGGTGCGCCTGGGAGCTTTGTATCAAAAGTCAAAAACTTAATTGAACATCATGAAATTGGCGGAAATGATAAAGATAATTTACTAAAAGATGCCGATAGTTTAAGTTATTTTGAGAACCAAATCGACAAATTTATTAAAAACAAAGTTGCCGAAGCAGGCAAGTCAAAAGTAAAACAAAAATTTGATTGGATGTTTGACAGGATAACATCAGAAAAGGCAAAACAAATTGCAAAACCAATGTATGAAAATGCTATTAAGAGATTAGGATAATAATTATATGCCTGAAGAAAAACCGCAAACATCATCAACCCCCAACTTTAACAACCTGGAAAAGGATGTTTTAAAGTTTTGGGAGGAGAATAAAATTTTTGAAAAGTCTTTAGAACAGACCAAAGATGGAGAGCCGTATATTTTTTACGATGGGCCGCCTTTTGCCACGGGCTTGCCGCATTATGGGAGCATTTTGCCGAGCGTTATCAAAGATGCCATTCCCCGTTATCAAACAATGAAAGGCCGTTATGTGCGCAGGCGCTGGGGCTGGGATTGCCACGGTTTGCCTATAGAAAATATGGTGGAACAGCAGTTGAGGATTTCCGGCAAAAAACAAATAGAAGAATTGGGCGTGGACAAATTCAACGAAGCCTGTCGGCAGAGCGTTTTAAGGTATGCCGATGAATGGGGAAAAACCATCAAACGGATTGCGCGCTGGGTAGATTTTGACAATTCCTATAAAACAATGGATACGTCTTACCAGGAATCGGTCTGGTGGGCGCTCAAGCAGATTTGGGAAAAAGGCTTAATTTACGAAGACCGCAAAGTTCTTTTGTATTGCTCGCGCTGTGAGACCCCGATATCAAACTTTGAAGTGGCGATGGATAATTCTTACCGCGACATAACCGAGGAATCGGTTTATTCTAAATTTAAATTACCCAAAGGCCAGAGAATTGTAAACGATTTGACCAACGACAAAACCTACGCGCTGGCCTGGACCACCACGCCGTGGACTTTGCCGGCTAATACATCTTTAAATGTGGGGCCGGAGATAAAGTATGTTATGGTTGAACAAAACGGGGAACGTTACATACTAGCTAAAGACCGATTGTCTATATTAGTAGGCGACTATGAATTAATTTCCGAGTTTGCGTCGCGCGATTTATCGGGTTTAAAATACGAGCCGCCTTATCCGGGCGTGATTGCCGATAACGGGAAAGCGCATAGAATATATATAGAGGATTTTGTGACAGTGGAAGACGGTACCGGTTTGGTGCACAGCGCGGTTATGTACGGGGAAGAAGATTTTTTGGCGGCCAAAAAATCCGGCCTCCCGCAAATCCCGAGCCTCGACCACAAAGGACGATACTTTAATGAAGACAGAATACCGGAGCATTTGCGCGGCGTGTTTTTTAAGGACGCGGAAAAAATCGTGTTAAAAGAACTTGCCGAAAAAAATCTGGTTTACAAAACCGAAAATTACACCCACAGCTACCCGCATTGCTACCGTTGCGGCACCCCGCTGTTTTATAACGCTTTGCCGGCGTGGTTTATTAATATCCAAAAAATAAAGAAGGATCTTGTAAAAAATAACGAGGATATCAATTGGTACCCCGAGCATTTAAAGCACGGGCGTTTTCAGCAGGGGATAGAAAACGCGCCGGATTGGAACATTTCGCGCAACCGGTTTTGGGCAACCGCTTTGCCGTTTTGGAAGTGCGGAAACAAGGAATGCAAAAATGTGGCTTGCGTGGGGTCGGTTCAGGAGCTGATGGAAAAATCAATAAATTTTAAAGAAGTTTATTCGGTCTTTACTCCAACCACCCCGCCCTCGGATGCACTCGGGCACCCCTCCTTAGAAAAGGAGGGGAATACTGCAGTTACGCGGAGCTCTCCTCCTAAAATAGGAGGAGTACCCAGCACCACTTTTTTGTCTAACGATATCCATCAGCAAAAAAGTGGTGCTGGGGGAGGTGGTATAGAAAGTCTTGATTTGCATAGACCCTACATCGACCGCGTAATCCTAAAATGCGACAAGTGCGGCGGGCAAATGAACCGCATTCCCGAAGTCGTGGATTGCTGGGTGGAGAGCGGCAGTATGCCGTTTGCTGAATTGCATGCTCCTTTTGAAAATCGCGATTTGTTTGAAAAGCGTTTTCCTTCGGATTTTGTCGTGGAATATATTCCGCAAACCCGCGCCTGGTTTTACGTGATGCACGTTGTATCCACAATTTTATTTGAGCACGCGCCGTTTAAAAATGTCGTCACCACCGGCACAATTTTAGCCGAGGACGGCAGTAAAATGTCCAAGAGCAAAAATAATTATCCGGATCCGGGCAAGATTATAGAAAAATACGGCGCCGACGCTTTGCGTTTTTATCTGCTCACCAGCCCGGTGGTCATTGGCGAAGACCTGAATTTTTCCGAAAAAGGCGTGCAGGAAATCAGCCGCAAGGTGAATATGCTGGTTTATAACGTCTGGAGCTTTTTGCGGCTTTATACCAAAGACAAGTTTAGCGGTGAAATCCCATTATCAGCAAATATTTTAGACAAATGGATTGTTTCGCGATTATCGGAGGTGCAAAAACAGGTTACAGGTTATTTGGATGCTTACGATACCGTGCGCGCGGGAAAATCCATCATATTTTTCATCGACGAGCTTTCAACCTGGTATTTGCGCCGCAGCCGCGACAGGATAAAAAACGGCGATGATGAAGCAAAAACGGCGTTAGCGACTTTAGCTTTCGTTCTCATCGAACTTTCCAAAATGCTCGCGCCGTTTATGCCGTTTTTGGCGGAATTTATTTATCGTGATCTCACGGGTTTGGAATCCGTGCATTTAACATCGTGGACTGCCGAAATTGCCGGAGACGACGAAGCAGTAAGGCAAAAAATGGGCTTGGTAAAAGAGCTGGTGGAAACCGGGCTGTCATTGCGCAAAGAAAAAAATATCAAAGTCCGCCAGCCGCTGGCCGAGGTTGAATATCACATTAAATCTAAAGATATCACGCTGGACGCGGAGTTTGAAAAACTTTTGGCTGACGAGTTAAACGTAAAATTGGTCACGGGCCGCCAGGATTTTGTGCCAAAGGGCGGCTGGGCATATAAGGAAACGGCGGGTTTTAAACTGGAGCTAAATTTGGAATTAAACGATGAACTGCGCCAGGAAGGCGCGGCGCGCGAATTGGAACGCCAGATCCAGGACTTAAGAAAAAAGAGCGGGCTAAAAGTGGGGGAGCTGGTGGATGTCTATTATAATACTGCTGATGAAAAATTGGAGGATGCTTTGCTATCCTTGGTTGACCGCAAAAAAACTTTTGTCAGCCAAATCAGCAAAAGCCTGGAAGTGGAAGTAGACTTCGAAACCCAAAATCCCATAGACGGCAAACCGGTTTGGCTGGGGATGATAAAGATTTGAAAAAGTGTTACAATAGATTTATCAAACTTAAATTATAAACAAAAATATGGACAATGAAATGGATTCAATTATTCCCGAAGATGGCGTAAATATCCAGCCGAAGCCAAAACAGCCTAAGGTTAAGGCTAAGCCGGCGCAGATTCCGATGCAACCCCAGGTTAATCAGCCTGAAGTTAAAAACGCGCCGGTGGTAAAATCGGTTAAAACTATTAGGCCAAAACCCATTGTAGAAGGCATAAATTCGCCCAAAAGCACACAAGATATTGTTTTTGTAAAGCCAAATTTGACCAGCCAGGAAAAAGAGCTGATTTCCGAAGTACCCGATTCACCCTCAACCCCAACTCTGACTCCAACTTCAACTCCAAATCCCGTAGTAAGCAGGCCCGAGCCCAGGCTTATGCCGGAATCGGTTGCCGCGTCCATAAACAAAAAAAACCACCATATTGGCAGATGGCTGTTTATATTTGTGGTCTGTTTAATTTTGGTCGCGGGCGGGTATGAATATTACGTTTGGAGTTTAACCAGGCATCAAGTTCCGGTTTTGGCGCATTATCATCCCACTGCCGTAAATATTGCCCAACAGCCTTTCCCGTTGGCCGGCGGAACTGCCCCAACTTCATCCACCTCCACCATAATTTCAGCAAGCACTACTCCTGTCACGGTTGCCACTTCCACCCCGACTTCCGCTCCCGCGGTAATTTTGCAGGTAAAAATAAACTCCACGCCCACCGGATATTTAAACGTCCGGAGCGAGCCGTCAACTTCCGGGACAATACTGACGCAGGTGCATCCTGGGGAAATTTACACTTACACCGCGGTTAAAAACGGCTGGTATGAAATAACTTACAGCGGGTTCAACCAAGGATGGGTTAGCGGGCAGTATGTGACCAAGCAATAGTAGGCTTACGCGTTTGGTTCCCTCCCCCTTTGGGGGAGGGACAGGGAGAGGGTTTTGAATAAAGCAACTTTTTTATCACCCTCCCCCCAGCCCCTCCCGTCAAGGGAGGGGAAAAACTTGAACGCGTGGGTTCTTATTCTATAAACTTAAATTCGATGCAGGAGCTTTTTTCCAAAAAGGCTCCTGACTTTATTTTTTATCCAAGTTGTTATGCCGTGCCAGTCGGTAAGCAGGCCGTAAATGGTATAAACGTAAATCGCGGCCACGACAATATCAAAAAAATAGTGTTCGCCTAAATACATAACGGTCACGAACATCAGCAGGGGATAAATAAAAAACAGCAGTCCCCATTTGGGGAATTTTTTGTAAAAAAACAGGGCGGTCATCATCGGATAGGCCGCGTGGAGCGAAGGAACGGCGGCCACCAAATTCGCCCCCACGTAATTGTAGACCGTGGGCAGGTTAATTGGACGCGCAAAATGCGCGAGAGTCAGGTCTAAAATGTGCGCCACCGGCGGCAAAAATCCCTGCTGGGCCGCCATCCACGGCGGCATTGCGGGAAAAATATAATAGGTAACCCAGGCGGCGTAGGAAATTAAGACTATGCCCGTGGTGTAAAGCTTGAATATTTTTTTATCAATAAACCAAAACAGCAGGGCTACAAACAGCGGGATAATAAAGTGCAGGTAATAAAGCACCGCCGCGACGTTGTCATACCATAAAATTACGCCGTCCTGAAAAAAATGATGCTGGAGCCACAGCGTGGGCACGTTGCCGAAGAACACAAATTTATCAAAATAAATCATGGCGCGGATGTGGACTTTGGTGGTAGCCAGCGGCACCAGTCCGCGCAAATAATCGTAGCCTAAAATCAGCAGTATGGGCGGCAGCCAATCCCATAAAAAATCCCAGGCTTTACCGGCAATGACCATGGCAATCAAGGCAAAAACAAAAAAGCGGTCAGGCGAAAAAAATTCCTGATGCCAGACCATAAAAGCCGTAATAATGGCCAAATAAATAAAGGTGGATATAAAAATCAACTTGTCATGGCCGCCGGTTGCCTGCCATTTTTGCTTGGCGATTTTTACGGGGGATTTTGATTTTTCTATCATAGTAAGATGGTAATTCACGCAAAAGGCCAGGGATAATCCTAGGCCTTGTATTAAGAGTACGGATAAAATTTTATTTTTGGTGCAACAATCTACGAAATACGAAAATATAGTTTTACCGTTTTCGTATTTGGTAGAAGGCCCTTATCGCAAAAATTGGGTCGGGTCAAGCCATCCGCTCAAATCGTCCTGCTTTTGCACATAGCCTAAAATGTTTACAGCCGTGCCTTTATGGATGCCAAAGTGCAGATGCTTTCTTTCGCCGTCGGTCTCGCTGGAATACCCGGTACCCAAAACCGCTATTTGTTGGCCGGGAGTTAAGTAGCCTCCAACATTTGGAGTGATGCTTGAGAGCCTTAAATGGCCGTAAATTATTGTAACATTTTGGCCGTCTAAAACGCAAGCCTGCACCGCCACTCCGCCGTAGCCGGAAGCGTATTCTTTAAGCAGCAATTTTCCGGCGCAGGCCGCGTAAATCGGGACGTCCGTGTTTTGTTCCGCCGGAGTGGTTTCAAAGTCAATACCCGTGTGGTAGCCGGTAAACCTTTCGGGGGTGACGGGCGAATGCCCCGGCGACACGTAAATGCCGAAAGGTTTTTTGGTAACCCTGCTAAGGCCGCCGCTAATCGGTTCGGTTAAAAGCGGCATTTGATTTGGCGCGGATAGGGTTGACGATGTCGCTGCGGGAGCTGGCGTGTTTTCGTCCGAGGATTTTAACTGGGATTGCGGCGCAACGCCGCATCCGGCGCAAACAAAGCTCAAAAATAAAGCAAGAAGAAAAATCTTTTTTTCCGCAAAGCGGGATCCCGTGCAGTTTCCCCTCCCTTGACGGGAGGGGCTAGCTTGCCCGCCGAAGCCTTGGCGAAGGAGGGGGGAGGGTGTTATGATTGTGATTGTAAGATCTTGTAGTCTGCGGAGCAGAAAAACCCTTTCCATAGTAGTATTTTTAATAAAAATCTGTTAAGCTTAGTATAGTTGATTTACAATTTAATTAAAAGGAAATAGTTATGATAATCAAATATCGCAATCCTGATTTGGGCCTGCTCCTGCTCCGCTTGGGCCTGGCTTATATATTTATAGAGCACGGCCTGCAAAAATTAATGCATCCGGCGGCGGCTGGCAAATTCTTTGCGCATTTGGGGTTTCCTCTGCCGCTGGAGTTTATGTATTTTATTTGCGCCGTGGAAATACTCGGCGGGATTTTTATGTTTATCGGATTGTGGTCAGACATCGCGGGCCTGTTTTTGGCCGCCGACATGCTGGGCGTAATAATTACCGTCCGCTCCGGCCCCATGGCAACCGGAATTTTGGCCGGGCATGAGTTTGAATTAATGCTAATGATCATGGCGTTGGCCATTATGTTTATTGGCGCGGGGAATTACGCGTTACAGCGTCCAAAACAGCAACAAATGCTGGTATAATGAAAAAGATTTCCTCGTAGCTTGCTACGGGGGCCCCTGCCCAGCTACAATAGAGGCATGAGTGACCATGTTAAGAAAAGGCACAATGTAAATTGCAT
>CAZQFQ010000030.1:0-18500 GCA_964592725.1 uncultured Candidatus Saccharibacteria bacterium
GCCTTGACCGCTGCCTCTACGGATGCCGCTCCGGCCGACGCGTGGACATTGCACCACTTGGCTGTGCCTTTCTTGACGAGAGCTTCGGCGGCACGTTTGACGGTTTCACTAATGTCGTCCCACTTGCCGTCCCAGCCGACGTAAAGGCCGAGTTCGTTGGCAACTTCCGCCAGGGTGGAGGCAAAACCTCCGGTGATGGCTTCGAGTCCGATTTTGACCTCCGAAACCAGTTTGCGCATAGTGATAAGCGTCACCAGCGCCTGGGTCAGTGTCGCGAAGTCGAGCGGCAAAATAATCCTGCGTGCCGCGATGCCTTGCTCGTAACTTAAATCCATAGACTTCCTTTCACGTGAAATTAAAAGAAGGCCGAATGCTGATAATTCTTCGCATTTTGGCCTCCTTTAGGATAGAGGTATTGTAGCGATGTTTGGCCGAAAGTCAAGGATATATTTGATTTACAAACATTTTTATTTGTGGTATGATTGGTATACGCTTTTACATTGAGGAATTTATGAAGCCGTTAAATAAAATAAAAATTAATTGGTCTCCAGAGCTGGCTTACGCTGTCGGTCTTATTGCTACTGATGGAAATCTTTCAAAGGATGGCAGGCACATGGCTTTCATTTCCAAAGACATGGAGTTAATAAAAACTTTTCAAAATTGTCTTGGCATAAAAGTTAAAATCGCAAAAAAACAAAGTGGTTTTAAAAAAGACAGTTTTGGCTATTGGGTGCAGTTTGGCGATGTTAATTTTTACAAATTTTTAAATTCTATAGGTTTGACTTTCGCCAAATCCAAAACTATGGGTAAATTAAAAATTCCTGATAAACATTTTTTTGACTTTTTAAGAGGTAGCTTTGACGGGGATGGGACTTTTTATTCTTATTGGGACAAACGATGGGCTTCCAGCTTTATGTTTTATTTGGTTTTTATTTCAGCAAGTTTAAAGCATGTAGAATGGATTCGCGGAGAAATTAATAAATTGTTGGCGGTGAAAGGGCATGTTAGTCGTTTTGCTCACGCCAAAGCATTCCAATTAAGATACGCAAAGAGAGAAAGTAAAATAATTTTTAAAAAAATGTATTATACTCCAAATATTCCGAGGCTTGAAAGGAAATACAAAAAAGTATATACTGCATTAGCAATTGATAAGAAGAATCCATAAAATTTGCCCGGGTGGCGGAACTGGCAATACGCACTACCTTGAGGTGGTAGCGCCCGCAAGGGCATGCAGGTTCGACTCCTGTCCCGGGCACCATTCGACTCGTCACCTTGGGGTGACTCGCTCACGGCCTTTGGCCACGAGCTTGAAAAACTTTTTATGTTAAACATCCCCATAATTTTAGGCTCGGTGCGCGAGGGCAGGAAAAGCGAGGCGCCGGCCAGGTATATAGTAGATAGGGTTAAGGCCGCCGGGCATGAAACCCGGCTGGTGGATTTTAAAGAAATGCCTTTGCCGTTTTACGACGCGCCTACGGTCCCTGTGGTTTATTTTAAGTCGCAATACCCGAATGCCAACGCGCAAAAGTGGAGTGAAATCGCGCGCGCGGCGGACGCGTTTATTATCGTGAGCCCCGAATACAATCATGGCTACTCGGCGGTTTTAAAAAATGCTTTGGACTGGGGCTATTTGGAATTTGAAAAAAAGCCGTTTGGTTTGGTTGGTGTCTCTAATGGGAAAGTGGCGGGCGCGCGCATGATTGAACAGCTAAGGCCGGTTATAGAAAACTTCGGCGCTGTGGCCATGCGGGAAACCGTCATGATCGGTCCGGTGGAAAAATATTTTGCCGATGACGGAAAAATGATAAGTTCTGAGTTGGATAAAAAAATGGACGGATTGTTAAAAAGTTTGGTTTGGTGGGCAGAGATTTTAAGAGACCGCAGACACGCGGATAAAAAATGATAACGCGGATTTTAAAACACCCGGAAATCCCGGGTATTTTTATCTGCGAAATCCGCGTCTATCTGCGTATCCGCGGTCTATACCACTTTCCACTTGCCCGCATCGTCCCTCATCAGTTTCCCGGCCACGGAAAAGCCCGCCGCCAGCTTGTGGCCGCCGCCGCCGAATATGTGGGCGATTTTGGAAACATCAATATTTTTAAAAGTATCACTACGCAAGCTCCCTTTTATAACCCCGCCGTCCTGGCGCAAAAACATCGCGAATTTGGCTTCGGGCATGGTGTTTAAAGTTTCCACAAACCCTTCAAAGGCGGCCTGCGGCAAGCTTTTAAATTCCGCCAAATCTTTTTCCGTCATCACCGAATAAATAATTTTATTTTTTTCGTCGTAATAGGAATTTTCCATTGCCCTGCCCCAGGCTTTTAAAATTTGGGGCGATTTGCTTTTATAAGCCTGTTTGATAATTTTGTGGGATTGCGCGCCTTTGCGAAGCAGTTGCCCCGCGGCCGTAAGCGTGGAGCTTTGGGTATTTGAATGCATAAATCCGCCGGTGTCGGTAATAATTCCGGTAAGCAAACAGGTGGCAACGTCTTTGGTTATGGGCCATTTGTTAAAGTTAAAAAAATCGTAAACCAGTTCGGCAACGGAAGATTTTTTTGAATCCACAACATTAACATGGCCAAAGTTGGTATTGTCGGGATGATGATCAAAGTTGAGGATTTGAAGATTTAAGACTTTAGATTTTAGATTTAAAATCTTCTCGGAACCGGTTCGCGACAGTTCGGAACAGCCAAAAGTGATAATTAGATCGAAATTGCCGTGAGAAATATCGTCCGTAATTTTTTTCGCCCCGGGTAAAAAACTTAAATTCGGCGGCACGCCTTTTTTGATGGCGTAAGTTACATTCTTGCCCATTTTTTCAAGCTGGTTTCCCATGGCCAAAAGCGCTCCCCCGTCGTCGCCGTCCATGCGCTCGTGCATGGTTAGGAGGACATTTTGGGAGCGGTCGATTAATTGTTTGGCTTGTAGAAATTCTTTATTCATCGTTTTTGTGGTAGTAGGTTAAAAGGCGCGGCGGCCGGTACGGGCTTGGGTTTTTAGTTTTAAGGCGCCCTATTACCTACAACTTGAAACTATACCGGTCGCTACGCCCTAAAACATATTACCGTTCATCGTGTATCTTTTTCAGAACTTCATCGATATGCTGTGCATACCGTGGCGTGGTGTCCAAGTGAAAGCTGATGCGCGGGATTATTTTAGTGTGAAAATGTTTATTAACTTCGCCCTGGAGGTCATAAATATTTTTGGCAAGAAAGTTTAATATTTTTTCGTCCAAAGATGGAGCAGTCCGGAGCTTTTTATCAGTCTGCGACAAACTTTTTTCCCCTCTCCCCCTGGGAGAGGGTGCCCCAAGCTCGCCTTGGGTAGGGTGAGGGTCGGGATCAAATATAGAAATCCAAATTTTGGCATACTTCATGTCCTTGCTGGTCCCCACCTTAGTAATAGTAACCAACCCTTTTTGCCAATCCAAATACTCATGCAAAACCGGCCCTAATTCATGTTCTATTAGGGAATTAACTTTGGCAATGCGGTTGGTGTCTTTTTTAACTACTTTGTGCATAAATTTAAACTTTTGTTTGGCGTCATTCTGAGGCAGTAGCATCCGACCGAAGAATCTCTATCCCCAGATGAGATCCTTCACCCGCAAATTATTGCCGATGGCGGGTTCAGGATGACGCCACGAAGGCGATTGCTAAATTTATTATATCAGCTAAATAGTATAGTCAATTTTTGCGGTTTGGGCAAGAGCCGATGGTAAATTCCGGCTTATTGACTATTTTTTTGTTCAGCGTTATAGTTAGTTGTTCGGTCGGGTACGCCCAATGTCCGGACGTAGTTAAATTCAATTTAGGAGGATGTCATGGGTACGCCTAATGACGTCGTTGGACTTGACCGCCTTGTGAGGGTAATCACCAGCACAATGGCGGACGCTTATCATTACGAAGATAACTGGCCGGTTCACTGCCTGGCCATGCTCGAAAACGTAGGGCGTGAGTTTAAGCCTCTTTTGAAGACTTTCGGCCGTCCCCTGGCGAAGGAATTGGATATCGCGATGATTCCAGGTGTCTCGGGGATTGTAATCACGGAATGGACGTACCGCTTCCCGGACAAACCCAAATACGTTGTCTGTTTTGGTTCAATTGGGTTAGGAGTCCCCGGCGGCTGGATACTGGTTCGCAAACCGGACAACGAGGTCTTCCTCGATGAGCCGCGCATGTTGGCCGAGGCTATCGGTAACGGCATCGGTGGCATCGGGGGCGCACAAATGTTCATTGGCGCGTGCGCATACGCGGTGCAAGAGCTCTTCCGGAAACGGCGGGAGCAACTGGATGATCTCGAACAAGGCTGTCTGCTTCGGCGAATGTCCGAGGCAGCTGATCATTCCAGGTGGTCGGACACCAAGAAGTTCATCGACGGCCTCGTGCGCTAGAACTGCTTTAAGCCGGGATCCCCGCGGGTCCCGGCTCTAACTTTGCCTAAATAAAAAGCAGACCACCCTCCTTCACTGAAGTTTCGGAGAGCAAGCGGGCCTGGGATAGGAATCTGGATCCCGGATATTTTTTACAAACTGATGTGACCTGATGTTGTAAAAAATTCCGGGATGACACAACTTGAGTTCAGTGTTAATTCAGCGTACCTATCACCCCTCGACTTTGCTCGGGGTGACCCTGAGCATTGCCGAACGGGTCAGCGACCGTTCAGCGGAATAGGAATTACAAAGTCTTCTGCTTTATCTTCTCATCAAAGCACTCCAAAACATCCCCGACCAGAATTTTAACCGGGGTTTTTATTTTTAGGCCGAATTCTTCGCCGGCTGATATGGATTTGGCCGCGACTTTGCTTTGCTGGAGTTCGGTAATGTCGCCACGGCCGAGTTCAACATCATTGCGCCAAATATTAATGTGGCCTGTCTTTTTTAGCAAACCTTCTTCAACTTTTCCGCCCACAATCATCTGCCCTTTTTCCGTCATAAAAATCGCCAAAACTTTGGCTCTGCCCAAAACAAATTTTTCCAGCTCCGGCGTGAACATTTTTATAACCGCCGAGGTCACGTCTTCCAAAAGTTCATAAATGACATCATAGGTATCCACTACAACTTTTTTTTGTTTGGCCAGGTTAATGGCTTTGGGGTTGGTTTTGGTGCGGAAGCCGATGACCACGGCTTTGGAACTGCCGGCCAGCAAAACATCCGACTCGTTAATTTCCCCGACCCCGTCGCTAAGGATGTTAATTTTAACCTCGTCATTTTTTAATTTGGCAATGGATTGTTTAATGGCCTCCAGGGAGCCGGCCACGTCCGTTTTGATTATCAAATTTAAAGTTTTATTCGCCACATCGCCGACAATGGCCTGTTTGCCGGAGAGCTTATGGCTGTGGTTTTTTCTTTGGACCAACACGGCAATGGTTTTGGCTTCGTCCAGCGTGGCGGTGGTCTGTAAAATATCGCCGGCCTGGGGAACTTCGCTAAGCCCCGAAATTTGCGCGGCAGTGGAAGGAGTCGCTTCTTTTAGCTTGCGTCCCGTTTCGTCTTCCAAACTCCTGATTCTGCCAAAAGCCGCTCCGGCGGCAAAAATGTCGCCGACTTTAAGCGTGCCGTTTTGCACCATAACCGTGGCTGTGGCGCCTTTACCCTGGCTGACTCTGCTTTCTATAATTGTACCGATGGTCTTGCCGTGCGGATTGGCGCGCAAATTTTCCAGTTCCGCGGTCAGTAAAATCATTTCCAAAAGCTGGTCTATGCCTTTATTTTGTTTGGCGGAAATTTCACAGGCAATAACCTTGCCGCCCCATTCTTCGGTTAATACGCCCTGGCCGGCCAATTCCTGTTTGACTCTCATAACGTTGGCATCGGGTTTGTCTATTTTGTTGATGGCCACTATCATCGGAGTGTTGGTAAATTTGGCGCGATTTATGACTTCCAAAGTTTGCGGCCTTACGCCGTCATCCGCGGCCACTACCAAAACAATAATGTCCGTAACGTTGGCACCGCGGGAGCGCATTTCACTAAAGGCTTCGTGGCCCGGAGTATCCAAAAAAGTTATCCATTTGTCATTTTTCTTTACCTTGTAAGCGCCGATGTGCTGGGTAATGCCGCCGCTTTCGCCTTCGGCAACTTTGGTTTTGCGGATTGTATCAAGCAGTGTGGTTTTGCCATGGTCAACGTGACCCATAATTGCCACAATCGGCGGCCGCGGTTTTAAGTTTTCTTCTTTTTCCGATTTTAAAACTTCGTTTAAAAATCCCAAACCGTATTCCGACACGGTTTGGTCAGCCTCGGTTTCCACTTCAAAGCCCAAATCCTGCGCCACAATTGAGGCGGTGTCAAAATCCACTTCCTCATTTATGGAAGCCATCACGCCGTTGTTGATTAATACCGTAATAACTTTGGTTACCGGCAATTTTAACAGGTCGGCAAAATCGCGCACTTTTATAAACGAAGGCAGTTTAACTTTTTTGATTTCTACCGGTCCGGTGCCCGCGGATTTTACCGGTTGTCCAAAAGCTTCCAAAAGTTTTCTCGCCACATAGTTGTCAACTTTATTTGCCTTAGGCGAAATAAAATAACCCTTCTCCTTGGCTTTGAGACGGACATCCTGGACGGACATATTTAATTGTGATGAGAGGGATGAAAGGTTCATGTTTTATTCCTCTCCTTTTTAAGGAGAGGCTAGGTGAGGTTATTTTAAGTTTAGCTTATTGATTATACCCGTAAATCCTAATAAAATCAAGCTGTTTTATCAGCGCGGTTAAATTAAAAGCAGGCCCGTGGCCTGCCCTTTGATTGGCGTGTCGATAATTAGGCACACAACATCTGTGTTATCTGATTTTAATCTGTGTATCTGTGATCTAAAAAGTCCTGTTTTTCCCCACGATCATTTTTAATCTTTGGGGGATTATTTCTACGGTAGAGGGAAACTTGGCCACAACGCGGCCAAGCATGGTGAGGTTGGTGCCGCGGGGTTCCAGGAACTGGATTTTTTTGCACTTGATGACTGTGGTGTTGGGGACTTTTTCCAAACAGCCTTCGGAAATTGCGTTGCGGTATTTTAAAATTTGTAGTTTACCCAGGCGCTCCAAAATCAGCAAATCTAAATTGCCGTCCGTGGGGTTGGCGATTTTTTCTCCCTGGCAGGAGGTGGAGCGGATATTGGCAACTAGCCCGCCAAGGCCGTTTATAGTAACGTTGTAGGAATCATCCACGCGGATGGTAAAACTTTTAGATTCCGACGATAGAAGCTTTAAACTTTGCCACATGGAAGCATTTTTGATGTTGTGGGACATTACGCCGAACTCTAAAAAGCTGATAAAATAATTGCCGGCGATTTTTGCCAAATCGATTTTTTCTATGCGCCTTGCGGCAATGGTTTTGGCTCCCAAAAATACATTCCCGATTCCCAAAATTTTTGCCAGATTGGAGTTTTCGTCAAAAGGAATAAAGCCCAAAGTAAAATCGCGGCCCTTTAGCGCGGCCAGCATCAGGTTAAAAGTGTCGTCGCTGCCGCAGGCCACCAAAGTGTTTGCTCCGCGCTGGCTGGCCGTATCAACCAAATCCTGCACGCTTCTTAAAGGCGTAACGCGCGAAGCTTCTCCGGCAATTTTAAATTCAGCAAAAAGGCCCAAAGCCTGCGTCTGGAGCTTTTCAAATTTTTCCATGGGCAAATTGTGCTGGTCGAGGATATAGTAGTGCATTATTGTAGAAAGTTATAAGTTGTGGCAGCCGGTTTGGTCATAAGTAATAAGGCGTAGGTCAGCCCAGCCCCTACTACCAAAAACTTATTACTATACTGGCCGCCAAACCTTATAACTTATTACTACTCTTCAGGTTCAATCGTCGGCTCGGCTTTGTGGTTTTTGCCGTTGGTAACGACGGAACCGTTGCTTCCCATCACGCACTTTCCCGAAAATTGCGCTCCGTCTTCCACTCTTAACACCGTGCAAACAATATCCCCTACCAGTTTAGCCGTGCTTTGTAAAATTAAGTGTCCCGATATTTTTAAATTACCCTGGATTTCGCCGCCCACCACGGCATTGCCCGCCAAAATGTCGGCCGCGATTTTGGCTCCGGGAATAACAAACACGCTCTGGCTGGTTTTAACCTTGCCGCTGACCTGGCCTTCTATTTTGATGTTGCCCTCGCTGTTTAAATCGCCCTGAATTTTTACCGACGGCCCCACTACGGTTTCGGCCGGACTGTTCAGGTTTTCTTCCAAAATTTTGTCCATAAAAAGTTTTGTTCCGCTGATTTTACAGCTTAGTTAATGGTTGAACTCCGTATTTTTGTGTAGGTTTTATTAAAATTTCAAATAAACTTTTAATTTTTGAAATTTGATATTTGGAATTTGTTATTTATCATTTGCTTTTTGTACTGCCTGCTGTTCTTCTTCCGTCAGTTTAATTTCGCATTTTCCCCTGTCAATTTTTTTTGTATAAATCCGATTTTGTTCGCGCCCGTACATTGAGGTAATAAGTATGCCGGTGTTATGTTCATCCAGCAAAGCCAGAGAGAAACTAAAATTTCCGCCGCCGTCGTTAAAGGGATTAAAACGGACCAGCCCGACTTTTTGCACGGCAAAGGTCACCTTTTCTTTTAACTCGGCCAATGCCTTTTCCAAAGCCGCCGTCTGCTCGCGGTCGTTTTGCAATTCCTGCCCAAGAGAGTAAATCACGCTTTCCAAACTCAAGGCTTTGGAGCCGGCAAAAAAAGTCTTTTTAAGCCTTTTTATGAAAAAAATTTGCCATGCGCAATAACCGCTTAAAATAAGGGCTAAAGCGGCTAAAATTAAGGTGATTGTTGGTAGTTGTGAAGTCATTGCCAGACTATTGTAGCACTACTTGAGGCTTGCGTTCAAATGGGGAATAATATAAAATATCCTTATCCTTAATCCATTATCCTTTACCCGTTGATCCCTACCCTTTTGGTAAAGGATTATGGATAAAAGATGAAAGATAATTTTTTATGTCCAAGAAGCATAAAAGAAGCGATTATCAAATTCCTCAGGTTTCCGCGGGCGCAGTGTCTCACGCCGCCGAATACCGGATTATTAAAATGGATTTGATTAAAGTGGTAATTTTAAACCTCGTTTATTTGGCGGTTATTTTGTCTTTATATTTTGGCAACCTGCACAGCCATTTTTTGGATAACTGGTTTGCTAAGGTATTGCATTTCTGATTTAGAACCTATTTTAAAAATCCTTCGGGCTGCAATTCCAGGATTTTGGCGTTTTGGCCTTAAAAATTTTTCCGCTTAGCTTCGGCTAAGCGTCAAAATTTGTTAAGGGCCAATTCGCTCAAAATCCTGTAATTTCGCCTACAAATTATTTTTAAAATAGGTTCTTAGTTATAAGTTATAGGTTGTAGCGGCCGGTACAGTAGTAAGTAATAAGGAGTAAGGCGCCTAAAGACCTAAAACCTATTACAATACTGGCCGCTACAACTAACAACCTTTTACCATTCCCGTGCTTCTTAGGCACGGGATTTATCATATATGATATAAAGTGGATAAATTTGGTTGACTGTGGGTTAAAATACTGCTAAACTAGTAATACTTATATCATATACGACAACATTATGACAAAAGACCAACAGCGCATTGGACAGTTTATAGCGGAAGTTCGCGAATTAAAAGGTTTTAACCAAACGGAATTTGCCAGAGCCCTTAAGACTAGTCAATCCGCCGTGGCCAGAATGGAAAGCGGCCAGCAAAATCTGACTACGGAGATGCTGGCTAAAATAAGTAGCGTATTAAACCAGGAAATTATCACCCTGGCGGACAAGTCCGTAAATTTTAAAATAGAAGGCGGTAAAAAGCTTTCCGGTAAAGTTGCGGTTAACACTTCCAAGAACGCGGCCGTGGCTTTGTTGTGCGCTTCTTTGCTAAATGAAGGCAAAACTTTATTTAAGAATGTTCCGAAAATTGAGGAGGTTTACCGGATTATAGAGGTTTTAATCAGCTTGGGAGTTTCCGTAAAATGGCAGGGCGCGGATGTGGAAATTTTGCCCGGCAAAAAAATCGCCGTAAATAAAATAAATAAAGACGCGGCGGTTAAAACCAGAAGCGTGCTAATGCTTTTGGGGCCTTTAGCCCATCTGCTGCCGGTTTTTAATTTGCCTTTGGCCGGCGGCTGTAAACTTGGCGAGCGCACGGTGCGGCCGCATTTGTTTGCTCTGGAAAAATTGGGAATTAATATTAAAACTTTCCACGACCATTACGCCGTATCATCGGTTAAGCTGAAGCCGGCTGAAGTAGTCCTCTACGAAATGGGCGACACAGTAACGGAAAACGCGCTTATGGCCGCGGCAAAGTTAAATGGAGTGACTACAATAAAGCTGGCCTCATCCAACTATATGGTGCAGGACTTGTGCCATTTTTTGCAAAGTTTAGGCGTAAAAATAGATGGTGTAGGAACTTCCACTCTAAAAGTCCACGGCAAACCGCATATAAATCAAAAAGCAACTTTTTATTTGAGCGAAGATCCTATAGAAGCCATGCTGTTTTTGTCTTTGGCCGCCACGACCAATTCCGCCATAACCATTGAGCGCTGTCCTATAGATTTTTTGGAGTTGGAACTCTTAAAGTTAGAAAAGATGGGATTTAAATATCAAATTATTAAACGCTACAAAAGCCACAACGGCATAACCAATTTGGTGGATATCAAAACTTTTCCTTCTAAATTGATTGCGCTGGAGGAAAAAATCCACCCGCTCACCTCGTCCGCTGGAATTAATATAGATAACCTGCCGTTTTTTGTGCCCATAGCCACCCAGGCCAAAGGCACCACGCTGATTCACGACTGGGTTTACGAAAATCGTGCTATTTACTATTTGGAATTAAACAAACTCCGCGCCAACATTATTTTGGCCGATGCCCATCGCGTTTATGTGGACGGCCCCACAGAACTTAAGGCCGGTGAAGTCATCTGTCCGCCCGCCTTGCGCCCTGCCGCCATAATTTTAATCGCTATGCTGGCGGCTAAAGGTACCTCCATCCTCCGTAACGTCTACTCCATCAACCGCGGTTACGAAAACCTCGTCTCCCGCCTCCAAAAGCTCGGCGCGAAGATTGAAATGATACATAGTATGTAGACAAGCGCAGCATTTCCCTCCCTGACCCCATTTTTTAGGGGAGGGTGAAAGAACCAGCAAACTGATCAAAAGCCCCGCACCGTGATCGGTGCGGGGCTTGATTTAAGTATTATTATCTGGCCAAAGCAAGCACGCCGGAAATTTTATGCGGATTTTTGTACACTAGTTTTTTTGCCTGGTTTAAAAATTTACTGGCTTCCAAAATTTCCACCAATACGGGGTTATTTTTTTTATCAAAATGTACAATCATATTGCCAATTTCCTGGGCATAATCAATCGGCTCCCTGCCGGTTTCCCAGGCAAGAATATCCGCTTCCGGCTCATATGAAATTTTAACCTTAATTTTTTTCATAAATATTGTTTAACTCTGCCGGGGTAGAAAGTAATAACTTTGATATTCCCCGACTCGTGTTTATATACTACCCGCAAAACGTGGCTTCTGTCAATTTTTTTCTGAGCGATCAGCAAAGGTAAGCGGGAAGAATCAACCAGATCCGGACTATCCACAGTATCCAAAACCTTCCTTTTGGAAATACCAAATTTGTGGCGTTTTAGAACCTTGAATTTTTCCGTTGCGTGTTTAGTAAAAAACACCATAATAGTTATTTAGCTTTTTTATTTTTTACCTGTCTATCTAAACGAATTTGCCCAGATATAGATGGGGACTGTTTGTCCAATAACTCTCGTAAAGCATGCCTTATTAGTTCAGACCGGGTAAAACCATGTTTTTGTCTATAACTTTCCAAGTAATCCATAATCTGCGGAGGCAAAGAAACCGTCATAGTTTGCGTCGTGCGCATATATTTATATGTTACTAATGAGTATGACTTAATAATACTTGTTGTTACCGGGTTTGTCAAATATTCGTTTTCCCTCCCCTTGAGGGGGAGGGTTAGGGAGGGGTGACACGAGCCCTAAAAGATTATTTTTTATTTTATTTCAACCGACTTTGCCCCAATCCAAGAAAGCTCATAAGCCTGCCGCATGGCATCGGCGATGGCTTTACTTTCGATAATAACCGACATATTTTCCGCGTAATTTAAAAAAGTGACCTTGTTATTGTAGATATTTACTTCAATTTTTGGATCAAATTTCTCTTTAGGAATAATCACTGTTTGCGAAAGCTCTTTTTGGTCCAAATATTTATGTTTGGTGTCCCATTTTGATCCCCGGCCCGCAATCCTGCGCGCGTGAATTCCCAAAGCCACGCGTTTTTTTATGTAATCCGGGTCAACATCAGCCCGTCCTTCAAAATAGGCGTTGGTATTCCATTCCAAAATTTCATTTGGCTTTTCTATTAGAGTATCATCGTAAATTTTTTGCACCGCATGCTCGCCTTCGTAAAAAGTAATTTTGGGTTTAGTATCTTGTTTATTGTAAATAGCCTCAAGTTCGGGTAATGCTTGTTTAATTCCGGTTTCAATTTCTTTAATAAGGGTTAAAAGCCGTTCAGGAGGTTCTGCTAGAAAACGAGTCTTGCCTTTTATTTTGGTTTTGGCAATTATTCCCCGGTTTACCAAATAAGATAAGACTGAATAACCCGTCGTTCGTTTAATCCCCGCTTTTGCCGCAATATCCTGCGCGCTCGCTTGTCCGCTTTCTAAAGCCGCCAAATAAATTTTGGATTCATTCTGCGAAAAGCCTAATTTTTGTAGTAGTTGATTTATTTGCATATAAATGACGAAAAATTTGTCGTCTAAAATTTATCAAATTTCTTAATTAAAATATAGCAAACGTAAAAAAGCTCGTCAATATATGACGAGTTTTATTGACATTAATATTATTTTGTGGCATTCTTCCCTGTTCACCATCCAGGACTTCGGTCGCGGCAAGGATGGTGAGAAGGAGGAATAATGCTGATCAAATTGCACCAGCCTAGCCGGGCAGCTTGGAAGCTCAGACTGCCATTTTGGGTAATCTTAACGATTTACTTCTGGCATCTTTTAGCCACGAAGAAGTTTTGTAACTGGAATTTGGCGATCCGTTACTACAAAGAGTCCAATGCCAGCCTGGGGTTTTGGAGGGAAAACGAATGGTTTGAAATCTGCTCTGTCGAGGGTTCTTTTGAGCAGATTTGGAACAAGCTTGATGGGCTTTGGAGGGAGAAATACGAGTGTGAAGCGTGGCTGGGCATCCTTCAATGTGGATGTAGCGAACGCTCCCCCTATATTACCACCGAAGAGCCAACCAAGCCTACAGAGGAGCGATGCGAAGATTGTGGAAAATACCACCAAACGATATCACGGGAGCAAGATGAGTTTTACGCTTGTCCAGTCCACCGATATTTTTTTGAACGGTGGCCTTCTGCTAAACCGTTATACTCAGGCAGAGGAAACCGCCCGCAGGTGACAGGCTTCACCCCTTATGATGCGGAGGACATACTGAAAGAAGGATTAAAAACTGACAGTTTAGACGGGGATAGGCGACTTGAGTTAGCGCGGGCTATAGCCAAAAGCGAACTGTGTAGCTTTTGCTTTCTGATGCGGCGCAATATTCCTAGCGATGTCAGGGAAGTATTGGCAAGAGGAGTCAGGCGGTATCGGCACGCTTGCAGCTTGCTGGAAGACTACCGCAACGCCAGAATCGACTTGTCTCTCCAGGTTATAACCCGCATGGAGCGACTCACTAAGTTTTGGAGCATGGCTTTTTGGACAATCCGTTTTTTTCTTGTCGCCGGTCTGGTTGCAATCTGGAGTTGGCGCACCCCGGATTGGAGAACGTCTTTGGTTTTGACGACTATGGTCGCCGGAATATGGACCATTCTTCGGATCAAGGAGTGGCTGGAATGAGCCACTTGGGTAAAAGAGCGCATTGCACTAGCGCGCACCTTACCCATCTTTCTAAGTTTATGATTTGTCGTAGATTTGGAAAGATACATCAAAAGCCAATAAATTGGCAAACTACACAACGTGGTTTTGTGCTAAAATAAAGACAGACAAATATCATGACCGAAATAAACACAAATTTAGGTTTATCATCAGCTGAAGCTGCAAATAGATTGCGGCAGTATGGGTATAATGAAATTGCCGAGAGCAAGAGGCTTTCCGGGCTTTTGGCTTTTTTGTTAAGGTTCAGAAATCCTTTGGTGCTGATATTGGTTTTTGCCGCAACTATTTCGGCCGTGACCGGGGATCCGGTTAGCGCGCTGATTATTATTAGCATAGTTTTGCTGTCGGTAGTTTTGGATTTTTTTAATACTTACAAATCGGAAAAAGCCGCGGAAGAGTTAAAAGAAAAGGTGATGATTACCGCCGAGGTTATAAGGGATGGCAAGGTGACTCCCCTGCCTTTGCGTATGATTGTGCCCGGCGATGTTGTAGAACTGGAAGCCGGCGACGTGATTCCGGCGGACGGCAAAATAATCAGCGCCAAAGATTTGTTTTTAAACGAATCTTCACTGACCGGCGAATCTTTTCCGGCGGAAAAACAGGAAGGTTTGCCGATTTATTTGGGCACCAACGTGGTTACCGGCACAGGTCGGATGCTGGTGGAAGTTACGGGCAAAAAAACCAAGTTCAGTAAAATCGCGGAAAGCATAGAGGCTCCGGAAAACCCCACGGATTTTGACCGCAGTATAAAAGACTTTAGCTATTTAATAATGAAGATAACTTTTATTTTGGTTATCTTTATTTTTTTAGTTAATGCGATATTAAAAGGCAGCGGCTACATTTTAGAATCGTTTTTGTTTGCCGCGGCATTGGCCGTGGGACTGACGCCGGAGTTGCTTCCGATGATAATCACCTTGAACCTTTCCAAAGGCTCGCTGGCCATGTCCAAGCACGGCGTGATTGTCAAAAAACTTTCATCCATCCAAAACTTTGGCGCCATGGATGTGCTTTGCACCGATAAAACCGGAACATTAACCGAAGACAAAATCGCGTTGGTAAAATACGTGGATGCGGACGGCAAAGAAGACGAAAATATTTTTAAATACGCTTACATTTCCAGCAGTTTTCGCAGCGGGTTCAAAAATCCGCTGGATCAGGCCGTAAAAGATTATAAAAAGTTTGAGATTGGCGATTATAAAAAGATTGACGAAATTCCGTTTGATTACCAGCGCAAGCGCGATTCCATAATTGTTAAAACAGCCGGCGGCTTTGAGCTAATTTCCAAAGGCGCGCCCGAGGAAATGTTTGAGACTTGCAGTTTTTACGGTTCTGCCGCAAAAAAGCTCACCCCAAGCGTCGCTAAAAAATTGGAAAAAGAATATCAATCTTTAAGTGCGGACGGTTTCAGGGTTTTGGCGGTAGCCCATAAGTCTTTGCCGGAAAAAAAGGCTTACGAAAAAGAGGATGAAAAAGATTTGGCCATTTTAGGTTTTATCGCTTTTTTGGACCCGCCTAAAAAGAGCGTCAGCGAGACCCTGCAAACTTTGGAAAACTATGGCATTGCCATAAAAATTATTACCGGCGACAACGAAATTATTACCCAAAAAATCGCCCAAGAAATTAATTTGAAAGTTTTGGGCGTATTGACAGGCGCGGAAATACAAAAATTAAGCGAACGCCAACTGGCCATAGACGTGGAAGAAACTACGATTTTTGCGCGCGTGGCGCCGGAGCAAAAAAAGCGGATTATTTTGGCTTTGCAAAAAAACAAGCACGTGGTCGGGTTTATGGGCGACGGCATAAATGACGCGCCGTCGTTGAAAGCCGCGGATGTGGGCATTTCCGTGAACAACGCAGTGGATGTGGCCAAAGAATCAGCCGACCTGATTTTACTCCATAAGAGCTTAAAAGAGCTTATTAACGGCGTAATTCAGGGCCGCAAAACTTTTGCCAACACTTTAAAATATTTGATGATGGGTTTGAGCTCCAATTTTGGCAATATGTTTTCTATGGCCGCGGCATCAATGTTTTTCCCGTTTTTGCCGATGTTACCCGCGCAGATTTTGTTGAATAATTTATTGTATGACGGTTCCCAATTTGTCATTCCGCTGGACAATGTTGATGAAGAAGCTGTTGCCAAGCCTCGGCAAATGAAAATCCATTTTTTGCGGAGGTTTATGGTTGTGTTTGGAATTTTAAGTTCGGTGTTTGATTTTTTAACCTTTTTTGTTTTATCGTTTGTCTTCCACTATACCAATCATTATTTTCAAACCGGCTGGTTTGTAACTTCGTTTGCCACGCAAATTTTGGTGGTGTTCATTATCCGCACCAAGCGCGTACCGTTTTACAAGAGCAAGCCGGCCCGCTCTTTAATAATTTCCGTATTCAGCTTTTTGGCCATTGCCCTGGCTTTGGCTTTGGGCCCGGTAAAAAATATCTTCGGCTTTGCCCCGCTTTCCATAGCCATGATATTTTCCGCCCTGCTCATTACCCTGCTCTATTTAGTCTGTATAGAATTTGCCAAGCGGAAATTTTACCAGTACATTTCCGAATAATTTTTTCATCCCTCCATGCGCATATTCGTACGAATATGCGCATGGAAAAAATAAGCCCCGCATGGGGCTTATTTGCAGTTAGGATATAGAAATTTGCAGTTCGGCGTTTAGGGCTTTACTGACTTTTTTTAGGAAATTAATACTGGGGTTGTATGAGCCTTGTTCCAATCTCGAGACTGCTGATTGCTTGGTGCCAATTTTTTTTGCCAGTTGCGCCTGGGTCATTTTTTGTTCCAGGCGCTTTTTTATGAGCATTCTCACCAATTCAAACTCCGGGCCTAAATCATCGTAGGCTTTTTTAAATTCAGGATCTTTTAGTAATTGTTTTTTGAAGGCCTCAAATGATCTCATAAATAAAGTATAACTTATATGTTATATTGTGTCAAGGCGTTCAATTTTTTTAAGGCTTGTTTTAATTCTTTTTGAGGTATTTTTTGTTGCTTTTTAACAAAATCATGCAACAGATAGGCGGAATTTTTATCAAAAGTATAAAAAATGCGAATTTCTTGTCTGCCTTTAATTTTTAGCTCAAATAGATCTTTTGTCACCTTTTTGCTATGGGGAAAAGTGAGTGTGTGCCCAAAGGTTTCAAGAAGTTCAATGGTCCTTGCCACTTTAGCCCTTGCTTCCGCTTGCAGCGCTTGAGTAAATTTTTCAATCTCGGCATTTGTATAAACTTGCATATTTAAAAACCATTAACTGTCGGTAGTTAAATAGTATACAATCGTTCACTTTGTGTCAATGTGGATAACTCGAGACTTTTTTAGTTTTTATCAACTTTAATTTTTTTGCTCTCGGCCACTTTTTTATTTCCGCTTCGCGCTTTAAAGTTTTTCCCCACGATCGGAATTTTTCACTATAAACAATCTTCCCGCCGCCGTGCGCCGCCACATATTTGGACCCTTTTCCGGAATTATGTTTTCTTTCTCGTTCAATCAAATTATTCGTACTCCCCGAATAAAGCGTCCCGTTTTTACATTTTAGGATGTAGAAATAAAACATTTATTTATACCGCCTCTTCAGCTAACAAGATTTTTTGAATTTTTTCTAATACACTGCCGGCAAGTTCTCGAATTCCTGATGAATCATTCGCCTCATATTTATTTGCAATACTTGATATAAAATTTTTGTATTCATCTATTGCAGCTTGTCTATTTTTTTTAAGATCAAATATCAGACGGTTGCCATTATATACATCTCGTGCCTGGTCTTCTTCCATATCGTCGATGTCGTCTAAAATTTCACCCAAAATATCATAGTCAGTTTGAACAGGCGTAGAAGAGCATACTTCGCCGGCTTGAACAAATTTAGCCAAATGCCTTTGCAAACGAACGTCGCAACTCTTTAAAAAATAAAAATTTTTGATTTCAACGGAGTCAGGAGTGTCACCTTTCCGCATTTGTTGCTCAACTTTTTCATAAGCGCGGATGTCCTGTAAAAATTGTTTTACTTGATTTTCTCCAACGCCCAAATGTCGGATTAATAAAGTAACTTCGTCCCATAAAGGTGATATTTCATCTTCCTTATAATCCCAGTGCGACTCGTAATAATTGTCTATTAGAAAAATAATCAATTGAATCCTGAATAAAGCATTCGCAACTTCTTCTGATAAAGTATCTTGAGGGAAAAAGACAAGGACTCTTTCTGTAAAAATTTTAAAGGTTTTATCTAGTGTTGCGGCAGGAATGGCGATTTTTTGTCCATGAATTTCGATAGTGGAATTTTCTTTTAACTTTTTAAACAACCTCGAATTTTCATTTTTTTGAAGCTCTTCGGATTTTGGCCCAAATGGCGGTTCTGTTTCGGCCATATATTTTTTTTAAAATTTTTTGGTGGTCATTATACGATAAAGTCATAACCTTTTTCGAGCAGAATCCCGACTGATTTACCCCTTCATTCACCCCTTCACTCGGGTACTGCCGGAATGAGGGGGTAGGAAACCTGAACGCTCTCATATCTCCTCGCCTTTTTGCTCTGCCACCTCGCAATTTGAAAGTCCTACTTCACTCCGCTGGAGGGTCGTTTGGGTAGTCGTTCTGCAACGACCCCCTTTTGGTGCATTTCACCCTTG
>CAZQFQ010000031.1:0-18346 GCA_964592725.1 uncultured Candidatus Saccharibacteria bacterium
CACCAAAGTCCGGTTTTTAACTTTACGGAGTCCGGTTTTCAATTTTAAATGACATAGAACATAGCACCCTTGTCAATTTAACAAAAATCTGTTAAGATAGGCGGTTATGACCAATTTTGTTTTAAAATCCATCTCGCCCAAAGCCGCTAAAATTTACGGGCTATTGGAGAATCATAAGGCTTTTACAGCCAGGGAAATTGGCGGGCGCCTGGGCATTTTTCCCAATGCCGTTTATCGGGATATCAAAGATTTGTTAGATATCGGCTTGGTTGAACTAATAAAAGAGCGGCCAATAAGGTACAAAGCCAAAGATAAATCCGCAGCAATGGAATTATGTGCCGCTGTTATTAAACAAAATTTACACGATGCGTTTGGTTTGAGCGAAGGTGATAAGGGAACTTTAAAAATATCTTTTTTCAATACCAGAAAAGATATGTTAAAGCAGACGCAGGACGAAGCGCAAAAAACAAAAAGCCGGATAAACGTTATTATCTCCGGACACGAAATTCCGGCCGAAACTTTCTTAGCATTCAAAAAGGCCGTTGATCGTGGCGTCAAAGTGCGAGTATTGATTCAAGGCCAGGACGAAGAAATGTTGCGAGTGGCAAGAGCTTGGAAAAAGATTGGGTCACAAGTCAAATTTATCTCTATAGTCCATGCTAGAATTTTGACCTACGATGGTAGAGTTACATATTTTGGGTCTTATGACATTGCCAAACAACCCGAAGCTGTCGGAGTAAGGTTTGATTATGTGCCGTATGCAAACTTAATGGATGAAATGTTTGAGCAGAGGTGGAAAATGGGGAAAGAAATATAAAAAAAAACCCCGAACCACTCATCCGCAAGAAGCGGATTTGGGTTCGGGGCAGAGGCCACGCCGCTCGCGAGCGGCGTGGCGGGCGAAGTACGTCGCTTTGGCGTCTCGGGTTTTTGGAAAGAAAACACGGAAACTTGCTGGGTCAGGCGGACATGGGTTCATCTGGTGTTCCAAAAGCTCCTGCGGGTAACCCAACTGACCGTAACAAGTTTATGGTAACCTTATCAGGGCTTTCACCGTTGCCTCCGCTGTATACCAAATACCCGTTTCCCTTTTTAATCAGAATGCCGCCGTGGTGGACGGATCCCCCCTCCAATTCTGGAGGCAACCCGCTGATGAACTTTAAGGCTATTAGGCACTTGCCGCACCAGTGGCAAGATATGTCCGGCCACCATTCGATTGCCGAACTTGCCGCCGGTTGTGGCAAGTCTTTGACATCCCCGGCTCGTAAAAACCACGCCGGTTTTGATCGTTGCCACCATTTAACCCGTTTCCGAACCCGACATATTGCATAAGGCAAAATGCCATACTCTTGAAGGTTTTCATCGTCCTTGATTATCACCACTGGCATACCCAGGGTTTGCAGATTTGAAACAAACATACGGTCCTCCTTGTAAACAAAAAGTTCAAAACAATAATTTGCGTCAAACTTTTCAATTAAAAGGTGGGAGGGAACAGTTGGCGGTGCAATCAACTGTTCCCATTGTGCAGGATTTTGAAAGGCGAGGAATCAAACGAGGCGGCAAACTGAGGATACTTCTCATCTCGTAACGGGCAGGACGGTACTCGGCCGACCGACTCCGCAAATTGCCGGTAGGTCGATTGGATGCGGCGGTAGTAAGCTAGCACATCGTCCGTTGAATGGAGTTCCGAGCAGTGCGGCAAATATGCCGCGGTTTCCGCGGCATAACCGCAGGTCAGCATCTGCCCGTCTACGTCCACTGCTATGCCGCGGAAAAAGTATGAGCAAATTCCGCCTTCGGCCGAGCTGTGGCTTCCGGTTTCGGATGCCACTTGTGCGGCGGTGGCGAGCAAGTCGTAATCATTGCCGACCAAACTGTCCCAATTACCGTTTTGGTCAAGGCGTCCGCGATGCATGGGAACGTTGGCGACGTAGTGGACGTCGTCTCCGGCGAACTGCCGGATTTGTTCCAACTCACCGACATTTTGCCGCACGACTGTAGTGTTAATACCAAGTCGCACGACCGTTTGCCCGTCAATTACTACAGGTCGGAAGAGCGAACGTAGCACGTTAATGTTTTGCAGTATTTGATCCAGTTTGCCGTTGCCGGTTAAAAACCGGTAGGCATCGTGGTTGATCGAATCGAGGCTGATGTACAAGGACGCACTGTGTCCTTCGTAAAATTCAGCCTGCTCTTTGTTTAGGCCGTACAACGTGGTAAATAAGATCGTTACCATACCCAGGCCAAAGGCGTGCTCTATTACCGGACGGACTATCGGGAAGCTTCGCACGTCCGTCGGCTCGCCCATGCCTATGACAACCAGGCATTTGGCTCCGGCTTGGTGAGCCAGGGTGATTATCCGTTTGCTCTCACTAAGAGAGAGCGTCGTTCCAATTACACGTTTGCATCCTTCATCAAGGGCGCATTTGGGACAGCTGTAGCGGCACTGCGTTTGCAAATTCATCATGCAGTAGGTCGGAGTTTTTTCCGCCCACTGGCCGATGAGTTTGAAATACGCCGGACTACCTTTCAAAATCTTCATGTCGTCCTCCTTAAGGTTGACTAAACAGTATACAGTATGTTATAAAAAATGTTAATATTATCCGACTAAATAACTTTGAAGACGTCTAATGTTGACATATTTAAGCGGATAGTATATAATAAAATTGTTGTCGGAACATACCGACATGAATTTAATTAGTCTCTATGGAATTAAGGGATGAGTTAAAGGAATTTGGATTGGACGATAAAAAAGCCAAGGTTTACTTGGCGGTTTTGGAGTTAGGGCAGGCCAAAGCCCACGAAATAGCTCACAAGGCCGGGGTTGCCAGGGCTACGGCGTATGATTTGCTCGAAAAACTGGCGCAGGATGGGCTTGTGGGAGCTTACGATAAACACAAAATCCGTTACTACATTGCCAGCGATCCGGAAAAAATCAAGCGAAATTTGCAGGAAAAACAGCGTTCGTTGGAGCATCTCTTGCCGGAGCTTAAATCCGTTTACAATTCCCTCAAAGCAAAACCAAAAATATCTTTTTACGAAGGCGTGGAAGGACTAAAAACCGTATTTGAAGACACGCTCACGGCGCAAAATAAAAATTTGCGCGGGATTTTGTCCATGGAAGATTTGTACAAAGTTCCGGGCAAAAATTATATGGATGATTATGTGGCCAGGCGGGTAGCGGCCGGCTATCAGCTGCGGGTAATTCGCAGTAAGCCTAAAGAGATTGCCCCGGATTGGCCGGGAAGCCCGGCTGAACGGCGAGATTTACGTTACCCGCCGGCTAGTATGGTATTTGATATGACCACTTATATTTACGATAACAAAGTTGGGCTAATTTCTTCGGTAAAAGAAAATTTTGGCATGATTATTGAAAGCCGGGAATATAGCCAAAATATGGGACACCTGTTTGAAGCCCTTTGGCAGATTAGCCATGCAGCTTAATGAAAGAAAGCCAAAAAACAGGGTTTTAAATTGGCGTAAAAAATGGTAGAATAGAGGAGAGAAATATATCATCCTAAAATAAATAACCTCCGCCTGCACCAGTCATCTAATTCTGGTGCAGGGCAGGCCTAACCCCTCCTTTGAAAAGGAGGGGAATAAAACAAAAAACACCTTTCGACAGGCTCAGGGTAAATTTTCATTAAAATTTATGGCGAAAAGAAAAAAACAGAAAGAATATAAAGACGAAGAAGACAGGAAGTTTAGCAAGCCAAAATTAAATTTGGCGCCGGAGACTACGCGCGGAATTGTAGTGGTGGTTTTTGTGGCTGTGGCTTTGATTGTGGTTTTAAGTTTGGGCGGATTGGCCGGCTCTTTGGGAGAGCAGTTGTTTAAATTTTTGACCTTGGCTTTTGGCGTGTTAAGTTACGCGGTGCCGGTGATTTTATTAGTCGTGGCTATTTCTCTATATAATCAGGATTTGGAAAAATCCGGCCGCCACAGCAGTTTTTACTGGCGCACTTATTTGGGCGCCCTGCTTTTAACCGGAAGCGTCGGCGGATTGATACATATGTTTTTTATCAGCCCAACTGTCAGCGCTTTTTCCGTGGCCGCCGGCGGCAGCGGCGGGGGATATTTTGGCGCGCTGTTTGCCCAGCCGAGCTTTACTTATTTGGGTTTTTGGGCCGGCAGCCTTTTGCTGTGCGCTTTAATTATCATCAGCATTTTAATAACATTTGATGTTTCGTTAAAAGCATTTTGGTCGTCAAAACCAACGGACGGAAATCAAGAGGAGGCTCTGCCCAAAGTCCCGACCCCGCCGGTGCTGAAAATCAATTCCATGGGCAAAGAGGGATTTGTTAAAGAGCAGGTGATGGGGAAAAATCCCAGGATAAACGATGACAATAACGATAACGATAACATCAAAATCAAACCGCAGGCTGCTTTGCCAGCAAAAGTGATTAACGCGGGGAAAAACGACGGCTTGAAACTTGATGCCATAGTCTTGGAAGACCGAAAAGATTGGAAACTGCCGAATTTTGATTTATTGGATGACAGCCAGACGACCGTGGACAGCGGAAACATAGAAATTAATGTTTCTATCATCAAAAAAACTTTGATGGATTTTGGCATAGACGTGGAAATGGGCGAGGTCAACGTGGGGCCGACGGTAACGCAGTATACTTTGCGTCCGGCCGTGGGGGTAAAACTTTCCCAAATCGCTGCCCTGCAAAATGATTTGGCGCTGGCTTTGGCCGCCCATTCCATAAGAATGGAACTGCCCATTCCCGGCAAAGCTTTGGTGGGAATTGAAGTGCCGAACAAGTCCACGGCCATTGTGCGTTTGCGAGAAGTGATGCAGACCAATGATTTTGTCAATCACAAAAGCAAGCTGGCCATTGCTTTGGGCAGGGACGTGGCCGGACATCCCATGGTGGCCGACCTGGCCAAAATGCCGCACCTGCTTATCGCCGGCGCCACGGGCACGGGCAAGAGCGTATCCATCAACGCGTTATTTATTTCCCTTTTGTACCGCAACACGCCGCAGGACGTAAAATTTATTGTCATTGACCCCAAGCGCGTGGAACTGAACCTGTACAATGGCATTCCGCATTTGCTGACGCCGGTGGTTATTGAAACCGAAAAAGCCGTCAACTCTTTGAAGTGGGCCGTGGCCGAAATGGATCGCCGCTATAAACTTTTGTCCGAGGCCGGCAAGCGCAACATTATTGAATACAACGAGGCCAGCGGTTTGGCCATGCCCTATATTGTAATTTTGGTGGATGAGCTGGCGGACCTTATGGCCGTGGCCCAAGCCGATGTGGAAGCGGCGATTGTGAGATTGGCGCAAATGGCGCGCGCCGTGGGCATCCACTTGGTTTTGGCTACTCAGCGCCCGAGCGTGGATATTATCACCGGGCTGATTAAAGCCAACATTACTTCGCGCGTTGCGTTTGCGGTGGCATCGCAAATTGACAGCCGGACGATTTTGGATAGTAGCGGCGCGGAAAAACTTTTGGGCAACGGAGATATGCTTTACACTTCGGCGGAGTTTAACAAGCCGAAAAGAATCCAGGGCGCGTTTATTGGCGAAAAAGAAGTCAAGCGGGTTGTGGATTTTTTTAAGGTTCAGACCGGCGCGGTTATTTATAACGAGGAAATTTTGGAAAAGCCGAAAAGGGCATTGGGAATTTCCGGAATTGAGGGCGAAGGCGGCGATGATGATCCGTTGTTGCAAGAGGCGGCCGACGAGGTAAAGCGCGCGGGCAAGGCTTCGGCGTCTTTACTTCAGCGCCGGCTCCGCGTGGGCTACGCGCGCGCGGCCAGGCTTTTGGATATTTTGGAAGCGCAGGGAATAATCGGGCCGGGCGACGGCGCCAAGCCCAGGGAGGTTTATGGCGTGATCCCCCCGGATGAGAAGGCGGAGTATGGGATTGAGGATATTGACCAAAATTAAATAAAATTGACATAATTGACATAATTTGTTGAGCCGACAATTTTGTCAATTTTGTCAATTTTGTCATTTTTGCTCAATACTTATTATGCTTTTTGAACAGAAAAAAATCAGCACGGAAACTTTAAGCGAATACTTGGCCTCGGTCCGGGCTAATTTAGTTTTTTCTTTGGAGGAAGTCGGCAAAAAAACCGGCATCAAATTAAAATTTTTGCAAAGTTTGGAAAGCGGGGATTTTGGTTCTTTGCCGGCGGAAGTTTATGTTATCGGGTTTTTGCGGCAGTTGGCCGAGCTTTACGCGGTAGATGCCTTTGAGCTGATTTTGCAATATAAAAAAGAAAAAAATATTCAAAAACAGGTGTTAATACAGCGGCAGGCTTTTGCTTCGGCTTGGTATAAAAAATATTTTGGGAAACTGGTTATTACCCCCGGGCTGTTAAGCGTGGTTTTGGGCTTAGCATTTGTAGTCCTCACTTTGGGATATATTATTTGGCAGTTGTGGTCAATTAACAGAATTCCGGTTTTAACGGTTACCCAGCCGCAAAATAATTCCGTAATTGCCGGAAGCGCGGTTAGTGTCTTGGGACATACCGACCCGGAGGCGGATGTGAGCGTGAACGGACAGAGTATTTTTGTGGACGACAAAGGCGGTTTTCAGACGCAGGCGGCGTTAAGCCCGGGACCGGAAGAAATAACCGTTACGGCCGCCAATCGTTTTGGCAAATCCGCGACCCAGGTTTTAAATATAACGGGAGCGGGCAGTGTGGCTTCCACCGCGGGGCCCCTGCAATTAACTTTAAGTTTTATCGGCGCCGCGACCGTAAGTTTTAGCATTGACGACCAGCCTTCCCAAACCGTAACTTTTAGCGCGGGCGATAATAAAACATTTTCCGCGAATCAAAAAATTTTAATATCAACTTCCGATGCCGGAGCCACCAAAGTTGCCATAAACGGGCAAAATCTGGGCGTTATGGGCCGGCCAAAGGAGCAGTTAAATAATGTCCCGTTTTTTGCCCAGGCGACCAGCACAAGTCCTGATAAATAAGGTTAAAAAGTTATCCACATATAAGGGGGACTGACCCCTTTAGAAAGGGTTTTGAATTTTGGTCGATGTGGATATCTATTGCCAACCCTCTGTTTAATAGCCTTTCTCACGGGGTTGACAATAGGTGAACGTTCGTTTATAATGGTATTAATTAAGCATTAAATCATCTAAACATTAAAACATTTGGCATATCACGCTATGCTTAAATGTCTATATGCTTATATGAGACGTGAATTAAAATGACGAAACAAACATCAAAAACCACGACCGCGGATGCGGGTAAGTGGAAAGCGGTAACCAGCGCTATGGACCAAATCCAGGAAAAATTCGGCGCGGGAAGCATTATGAAATTATCAGATTCCAAAACTATGGATGTGGAATCCATCCCAACAGGAAGCATAAGTTTGGATTTGGCTTTGGGAGTGGGGGGCATACCAAAAGGCCGCGTGATTGAAATTTACGGACCCGAGTCATCGGGCAAAACTACGCTTACTTTGCATATGATAGCCGAGGTGCAAAAACGCGGGGGACTCGCGGCTTTTATAGATGCCGAGCACGCGCTGGATCCGGAATACGCCAAGCGCATTGGCGTGAAGCTGGAAGATTTGCTAATCAGCCAGCCGGATAACGGCGAGCAGGCTTTGGATATTTGCGAAACGTTAGTCCGGTCCAACGGGCTGGACTTAATAGTTATAGATTCCGTGGCCGCGCTAACTCCGCGCAATGAGATAGAAGGTGAAATGGGCGACAGCCATATGGGGCTTCACGCGCGGCTTATGTCGCAGGCTCTGCGGAAGCTGACGGCAATTATCAGCAAAACCCAAACCACGGTTATATTTATAAACCAAATTAGGATGAAAATCGGCGTGATGTTCGGCAACCCGGAAACCACTACCGGCGGCAACGCGCTAAAGTTTTACGCTTCGGTGCGCATTGAGGTTCGCCGCAACGCGCAAATAAAAAATGGCGATAAAATTATCGGCAACCGCGTCAAGGCAAAAATCGTAAAAAACAAAGTCGCGGCCCCGTTTAAAGTGGCGGAGTTTGATATTATGTATAACGAGGGGATATCGGCTTCCGGAGATTTGCTGGATACCGGCGTGCTTATGGGCGTCATAGAAAAGAGCGGCAACACCTACAGCTTTGGCGAAGTAAAATTCGGCGTAGGAAAAGAAACAGCCAAAAACTTCCTAAAAGAAAACGCCAAAGTCTTTAAAGACGTGGACAAAGCCGTCCGCGATAAAGTCAAAGCCGGAGAATTGCCGGTAGCGCAAAAGCCCGTTGAAGATGAAGGGGAAGAACAGGAAGAAAAATAAGCCGGCGTTTCAGCTTTAATTCATAGACCCAAGAGGCCACAATTGTGGCCTCTGTTTGTGACAACAATGCAAAAAGATTTTGACAAGTGGAATAATTTAAAAAAACTTTTAAACGAGAAAAACTCGGAAGTTTTTGCTCATCCTCGGGAAATTTGGTGGTGTTCTCTTGGCTTAAATATTGGAGCGGAAACCGACGGCAAAAATGACAATTTTGAAAGGCCGGTAATTGTTGTGAAGGTATATAACAAAGAAACTTTAATTGTATTGCCGCTAACGACAAAAGAAAAAAATGACGGATTCCATTGTAAAATTGGAACTGGCGAAAAGGTTGCGTGGGCAAAGTTAACCCAAGCAAGGGTTATAAGCGTAAAAAGATTGCTTAGAAAATTGGATTTGTTGGGAGAAAATGAATTTGGCATATTGGAAAAAGCCTGGAAAGATTCACTATAAAACAAATCGGACTCCGCATTTCTGCGGAGTCCTCGGAGGCCGAAGCCATAATACATTAATTGTAGCAGTTTTGTATGATTTGTCAAACAAAAGATTGTTAGTTTTCCACATTGACGCAAAATTATTTTGGGTTTATGATTTTAACCCGAACATTAAAATAAAATCATATGCAAATAACTAAATGCGATATTTGTAAGAAAGAAATAAAAGATTATTCTGAGGAAATTAATGTTTCTCCTTTAGGAAGAATATTGGGTTTTGTTTTTTGCTCTAATTGCGGCAAGCCGGTAATAAAATTTTTGCGAAAGAATAACCTTATCGAAAAGAAAGCGACTAGAAAATAAAAGTTTGGGCTGCCCAAGGGTAACCCTCGGACTTGAGCATTCTTCAGCCGAGGGTTACCCTTGGTATTTAATTTGCAAAGCGGTTAGGTGATTTTGCAGACTCCAGTTGATAGTTTTGCCAAAAAGCATTGATACAGAAATAAAAGTAATTAGCTACAGCGTCGGCAAGCAGGAAAACTTGATTGAGCGCGCCGTTCCCAAAATTGGGCTCGAGTTTAAACCATAAAATCGGCTTAACACAAAAATCAACCGCCCTTAGCATAAGCTTGGGGCGGTTTTGTATAAGTCCAAGGGTAACCCTCGGGCATAAATGATTCTTCAGCCGAGGGTTACCCTTGGCATTTAATTTGCAAACCGATTAGAGTATATTGCAGACTTCGGCTGATAGTTTTGCTGTCGTAAAGTCTTAAGATAAAAATCAACCGTCCTTAGCATAAGCTCGGGATGGTTTTGGTTTATTATAGCTGTTAGGGCAATGGGAAACGGAATTGGATTGGTTTCCAGTTGCTTTGGCTTGTGGTAGAATTAGTAGGTTATGAAGAAATCGGAAAAAATTTATTGCAGTCTGGATATTGAGACCAGCGGGTTTGATCCTTTGAAGAATGAAGTTTTGGAGATTGGCTTTGTCTTTTTTGAGTTGGTAGAAGCGAAGAAGGACGCGAAAGGGAACACAGACGCGAAGGCGGAGCAAATCAGGATCGTCGAAGAATATACACGGGTGTTTAAGCCGAATGGGGAAGTTGCACCGAATATTTTGGGGTTGACGGGGATTAGCCAGGAGGAGCTTGATGAGGCTGAGCCGTTTTCTGAACACAAAGTTGATTTACAGAAAAAATTAAAGGATGCGGTAATTGTCGGACATAATGTAGCTTTTGACATTAAATTTTTAGAAAGTTGCGGGCTGAAGTTTTCCGGCGAGGTAATTGACACTTTGGATCTTGTTCAGTGGATCTTGCCTACGCATCACAGTTACAATTTGGAAAATTTAATGCATACTTTTGGCATCAGCCATAAAGAAGCGCACCGCGCTTTGGCTGACAGCAAAGCTGCCTTAAAGCTTTTAGAAAAGCTTTTGCAGGTATATTCCGGTTTTCCGGAAAAATTAAAGGAAGACATCCAAAAGTTGTTAAAGCAGCGTAATTTTCCATGGCAGGAGTTTTTACGGCTAAAGTTGCCACCCTTGGTTTTTAAAGAGATTCAGGAAGATAAATTACAAAAACAGCGGCAAACATCATCGGCGCTTTCTAAGTTACAGCCTGACACATTTTACAATTTTTTCTTAGGCGAAAATTATCTGCCGGTTTTGGCGCAAGCTCCGTCATCGGCCAAGACTTTATTGGTTGTGCCAAAAGCCCGTCAGGCGCTGGATTTATACAGGCAGGGTTTGGTAAAAAGCTTGATATTTTTGCCCGAGCAAATGTTTGACAAAAAAAAGTTTACCGAATTTTTAAAGAAAAAAACTTTGTCGGTTGATGAACTTAAATTTGCTTTAAAAGTACTGGTCTGGAGCCAAACCAACTGGCAGACGGAAACGTTTTTGGATTTAAACCTTTCGTTTTTCGGCGGCCAGTTTAAAAATTTAATAAACGGCGGCAGTATTCAAAAAACCCAGACGGCAAAAACAGCCGTATGCGACTTGGAAACATTTTTTTATTTGTCGGAAAACAATTTATATTCATCAAGCCGCGCCGTAATCTGCGGCCTAAATGAGCTGGAAGCCGGGATTACCGCCAACATCGGCACAAAAACCAGTTGGGGCTACATTAATTATCTTTTGAAATCTTTTTATAATCCGGAATTTAATATCGGAGATCAAATGTTGAAGCAGGCGGTTGAGAATGGCTTGTTAGTCGGTGATTTATTTTTTGGCCTGGTAAACGCCCTGCTACAAACAGATCCGCCGGGATTTGTTTATTTTAAAATTTCGGCGCAGACCGAATATGACGAAAAGTATCAAAAGATAAAAGCCGCGGCCGAAAGTTATGTCCAAAAATTGACGGATTTAAATAAAAATTTAAATTCCAAAGAGGTTGAGAAGTTTGCCCAAAGTTTGCAAAACTTTTTTCAGGTTCAGGGCAACCGCGTAAAATGGGTTGAGCTTTCGGAAAACCGTTGCGCGTTTATCAGCATGCCTTTGGATATAACTTTACTGGTACGGGGCATTTTTAAAAATTTTTCCGGCGTAAGTTTGGCAGACGCTTTGGGCCCGGAAATTTTACCGCGGTTTTTTCTAAAGCGGCTGGGTTTGGAAAACTTCGAGTTGGAAAAACTTGCCGCTAAGGCGGGCAAAAAATCAGAACAGGGCGACTTGTTTTCACTGCTGAAGACTTTTGCAGGCAAAACAAATAAAGTAATTTACCATTGTTTGCCAAAAGCGGCGGATCCGGCGGAGCTTTTAAAAATAATTGAATCCAGCTCGTCCCTGCCGGCGGCCGTACTGTTTGGCAGCGGAGCTGGTGTAAAACAGTTTTACGACCAAAATTATCAAGAGCTAAAAAAGCGGGCCTCTTTGCTGGCTCAAAGCAATTCCGGCGGGAGCAATAAAATTTTTAGGAATTTTGGCATTAACCAAAAATCTTTGTTGTTGGTTACGGACAAGTTTATTTTAAGGCATTTAACCGGACAGTCGGCCGTGGAACCCGTAAAACAGCTCAGTGTAAAGACATTGGTTATATGCCGTCTTCCTTTTGAGCAGTTCACGCACCCGTATCAGGAGGCAGTTTCCGCTGCCCTGCCCAACGCTTTTGAGGATTACGCTCTGCCAAGGGCGTTATACAACCTCCATTCCTTGATTAAGTTTTTTTACACTTCTAAATTACAGGACATCTATATTATTGATCCAAAGTTGGCAAAGGGATATGCCAAAGTGTTTAAGGATTATTACAAGTATATCCCGGGCGCCGAGACAAAGGATTAATTTGCGTGCGAGCAATGGGAATCTTCGCATTGAGGCTTTCAACAAATTTAGCTTAAATAATGACAGCAAAGATTTCCATTGCTCCGGTATCAGAGGCTTAAACACCACTTATCCACAAGTTATCAAAATATTAAAAAACCGGTTTTTTGGTATTTTCCGTAAGTGAAAAACAAAATATCTTTATAAGTAAGGGAAAAATTTTATCAAAATTGGCCGAGAGTTGACAAAGCCATATAAGCTTGATATGATAAATGTACAGTAAAGGTGTGGACAAAGTACTTGAAACAAAAGCACATTAATAACTCAAACTCACTGAAGGAAACTTGGTTTTAAGCAGTTGAAACCGGATTTCCTTTAAACTTCTCGTCATAGCTTGCCCAATCCAAGCTGTTTGCAAAACAAAAACAAAAAATGAAGGCCGACTGTTCCCCCGAACAATCGGTAGATTATATCCAAAAAAGATATAGTCAATTGTTAGGTGTTAAATCACCATAAGAGAAGTTTGAAGTGCAGTTTGAAATCAGATTGGAGTTCAGACGCTTCTCCTGGCTGTTACGCCGGGAAGGCCTGGAATGAACAGAGTGATGCTCTTTGCGCAACTCGTTGCGCGAAGCGTATCCGATTCATTCGGGTTACATAGCGCCTCTAACCGCCCTTAAATTCTTATTCATCGGCGCCGTTGAGGCGCTATTTTCTATTTCGCGGATATAACCTCGGATCGATTACGCGGATCTAACGCGGAGCGGAAACACCAGATTAGCGTTGCAAAATGATGGGCAGTAGTTTATAATACTATTAATTAAGCAAACTTTTTATGTTACCCCAATCCTTTATAGAAGAAATGAAGCAGAAGCTTTTGGCTCAGAAAGCAAAGTTGGAAAGCGATTTGGCCGGGCTGGTTCCCCATGAGGAATTGGGAGGTGATTTGGATTCCAATGTCCAGGAAGTGGAGGACGATGAAGTCAGCCGGGATATGATTGCCCGGATGAAAACCGACTTGGATAAAATCAATAAAGCTTTAGGGAAAATTCAAGCCGGAACTTATGGGACCGCTGATGATGGCAAAGAAATATCCCAGGAGAGGTTGAGTGTTTTGCCCTGGGCAGACAAGTCACTTTAAAATACATGGCTGAAGGCGCGGAAAATATGGAAGTTAAATCACCACAACCAAAAGAGAGTGATCATAAATGGTCATTCTTTTTTTTGTGCTTGGGTTTTTTTGCGCTGATTGCCGCGGATCAGTTGAGCAAACATTTTATAAAGCGGTCGTTTTTAAATTATAATTTTGCTTTTAGCCTGCCGGTCCCCATCATTTTAATGTACATAATTTATGCCGGAGTAATTGCCGGAATGATTTATTACGTTTTAAAAAATCGTCGCCGCTTATCTTTTTTTTCAAAATTTGCCTGGACATTGATTTTTGCCGGCGCGGCATCCAACATCGGCGAGAGAATAATTTTGGGTTACGTTCGGGATTTTATTTACATCAGCTTTTACAAATGGACCGGGGTGTATAATGCGGCGGATGGATATATTATTTTGGGTATTTTGATTTTGTTATTTTCCTCTAAAAAGAATTATTTTAATTAATCTAATTGTACTAATTATCCTAAATAAGCACCAAATCCCAATGTCTAATCATTGGTGGTTAGCACGGTGCTACGGTTAGAAATTGGTCACTGGATATTGTTTAGAATAATTAGGTTAATTAGAACAATTAGAATAATTTACCAATCCTTATGATTTCCAAAGTTCTCTCCGCGGCCGTAATCGGCCTTGATGCCGAGTTGATAGAAGTGGAGGCCGATGTTACCAACGGTTTACCGGCTACGATTGTTGTCGGCTTGCCCGATACCGCGGTGCAGGAAAGCCGCGAGCGCGTAAAAACCGCCATCAAAAATTCCGGTTGCAGCTATCCGCAAACCAGAGTCAGCGTGAATTTGGCGCCGGCGGACGTGCCCAAGCTGGGGACGCATTTTGATTTGCCCATCGCGCTGGCAATAGTTATGGCTTCGGGCGAAGTTGATTTGGACGCGACCGAAAAAATGTTTTTGGGCGAGCTGTCTTTGGACGGACAGCTTAGGCCGGTTCCCGGGGTTTTGGCCGCGGCCATAAAAGCAAAAAGCCTGGGCATAAAAGAAATTTTTGTGCCCAAACAAAACGCGCGCGAAGCGGCGTTGGTGGCCGGTTTGGCAATTTATCCGGTCAGCGATTTAAAACAATTGCTGGGCCATTTGATGAAAATTAAACTTTTGGGCAAAGAGCGGGCTGTTAAACCGGAAGAAATCTTAAAAAACTTCCGGCCGTCTTTGGATATGAAAGACGTAGCCGGACAGGAGCTGGCCAAGCGCGCGCTGGAAATCGCCGCGGCCGGCGGACATAATATCTTGATGTCAGGACCGCCCGGATCCGGAAAAACTTTGCTGGCGCGCGCCATGGCCGGAATTTTGCCGGACTTGAGTTTGGAAGAAGCGCTGGAGCTGACAAAAATTTACAGCATCGCGGGCAAGCTTTCCGGCTCCGTGGTTACCAGCCGGCCGGTGCGCAGTCCGCACCATACCACTTCCAACGTCGCGCTTGTGGGCGGCGGCGCGAATCCAAAACCCGGAGAAATAACTTTATCCCACCGCGGAATTTTATTTTTAGACGAATTTCCGGAATTTCCGCGAAATGTTTTGGAAGCTTTGCGCCAGCCGCTGGAAGACGGCGTGGTTACGGTGGCAAGAGCCAGCGGCAGTTTTACTTTTCCGGCAAAGTTTACTTTGGTCGCGGCGCAAAATCCCTGCCCGTGCGGCTATTTGGGCGATATGAGCAAAAAATGCGTTTGCAGTCCGGGTCAGGTTTTTAAATACCAAAAGAAAATCTCCGGCCCTTTATTGGATCGGATAGACCTTCACGTGGAAGTGCCGCGCCTGCCCTACGAAAAAATGGCCAACCAGGAGCCTGCGGAAAATTCGGAAAATATCAAGCAAAGGGTCCAGGGCGCCCGCGCGGTTCAACAAAAAAGATTTGGCGCGTCCAAAACCAACAGCGAAATGTCGCTGACTGAATTAAAAGAATATTGCCGCCTCGGCGATGAACAACAGCAATTAATGAAGCAAATGATGAAATTGTACAATTTTTCCGGCCGTTCGCTTCATCGCATATTAAAAGTCTCCCGCACCATAGCCGATTTGGCGGGAAGCGACGTTATAACCGGCCAGCATCTCGGCGAAGCCATAATGTACCGGCCGAAAACAGAATAAAAATTATTCTAATTGTTCTAATTAACCTAATTATTCTAAACAAGCGACAATGTCGAATGCCAGAATTTAGAAATCCGGTATTGGAAATTATTTAGGTCAATTAGAATAATTAGGGCAATTAGGTTAATTCACAACCAAGTTAGTTTTTTCCGGTAAAAAGTATTATAATACAAACATGCAAAAAATACGCAAAGCTATCATCCCCGCCGCCGGATTCGGCACCCGGTTTTTGCCGGCTACCAAGGCAATGCCCAAGGAAATGCTTCCCATTGTGGACAAGCCGATTATTCAGTATGTGGTGGAAGATGCTGTCTCGGCGGGAATTGAAGACATTATCATCGTTACCGGCTGGACCAAGCGCAGTATTGAAGACCACTTTGATTACCCGTTTGAACTGGAAAAGCGTTTGGAAGAGTCAGGCAAACATCAGGAGCTGGAAGAAATCCGCAAAATAGCCAATTTGGCCAATTTTTATTTTGTCCGGCAAAAAGGCCCCTTGGGCAACGCCACGCCAATTTGGAACGCGAGGGATTTTATCGGCAACGAACCTTTTTTGGTTTTATGGGGGGATGATTTTATTGAGGCCAGCCCGAGCCGCTGTCGGCAGTTAGTTGCTTCTTTTGGGCAAAACAAGGCCAGCGCGATTTTGGGCAGTATTCGGATGAAGAGCCCGGAAGATTACAGGCGCTACGGTTACGCGGAAGGAGCGGAAATTTCCCCGGGGCTTTTAAAAATTGACCAAGTGGTGGAAAAACCCGGAGTCGGAAGAATCAAATCCGATTTTGCAGTAATATCCGGAGCGGCTTACGGACCGGAAATGTTTAACGCCGTTGAAGAGGCCATGCGGCGCAAGGCGCAAAAAAATACTCCGGGCGAGCTGGTTTATTTGGACGCGGTTAATATTTTGCTGGAACAAAAAAATCCGTGCTTTGCTTTGGAAATTAAAAACGGCAAGTATTACGACTGCGGCAACAAGCTGGAATATTTAAAGACCGTGGTTGAGTTTGGCCTTAAGCATGAGGATTTAAAAAAGGAGTTTGGAGAATACTTAAAGAGTTTAAAAGTTTAATATTTTTTCGAGGTTGTCAATTATTCTAATTGACCTAATTATTCTAAGTGCCCTAAAAAATGATCAAACCAGAATGTCTAATTACCGGCACTTCAGAGTTTTAGATATTTATTCATTGGAATTTATTTAGAATAATTAAAACAATTAGAATAATTAGATTAATTTGCAGCCAATGAAACCCAAAACAATATGAAACACAAAAAGATTTTGACAATTTTGTTGGCCGTTGTATTTTTATCTGCCGGTTGCGGCGGGGGAAGCGGTTCATCGGTTTCCAATAAGCCGGTGGTCTTGCAGTTTTGGGATCCGTTTGAAACCAGCCAAAATTTCCAGCCGTTGATAACCGCCTATCAGCAAATGCATCCCAATGTCCAAATTGTCTATACCAAAAAAGATATTACCACATACCCAACAGACTTGCTTAATGCCCTGGCCTCGGGCAACGGCCCGGATATTTTTTCCATCAACAACGCCTGGTTGCCGCAATATATAGACAAGGTACAGCCGGCGGCCAGCACAACTTTAAGTTTTACCGATTACAAAAACGCCTTTGTGGACGCGGCAGTAAATGATTTTACCAAAAATCAGGCGGTTTACGGCGTGCCTTTGTACGTGGACAGTTTGGGGCTTTACTATAATAAAGACATTTTGGGTTCGGCCGGGATAGCCACGCCTCCGGAAACTTGGGACGAGCTTTCCGCGGATGTGCAAAAAATCAAGCGAGCGGACACAACCGGCTACTTTACCTTAAGCGGCCTGGCCGCGGGCACCAATGCCAATGTTAACCGCGGCGTGGATATTTTATATTTATTTATGCTCCAGCAGGGCACGGTGCCTTATACTTCGGATTTCAGCCAGCCGACTTTTGCCGAGCCGGTCCAGCAAAACGGCCAATCTTCCAATCCCGGTTTGGACGCTTTGAATTTTTACACTTCCTTTGCCAACCCCGAGAGCACAAATTACAATTGGAATTCCAGAAGCGACTATTCCATAGACGCGTTTGCCAACGGGCGCGCGGCATTTTTGTATAGCTATTCTTACACCGAAGCCACAATCAAGGCGGACAATCCCAATTTAAATTTTGATGTCGCTCCGGTGCCACAGCCGAACCTGACCGCACCGGCCGTAAATTTTGCCAACTATTGGGGCGAGGTGGTAAGCAAGCAAAGCAAGAATTCCGCCGTAGCCTGGGACTTTTTAAAGTATATGTCCAGCAAGGACACTTTGGATAAATATTATGCCCTTCACAAACAGCCTTCTTCGCGCAAGGATTTAATTGCTTTGCAGATTCAGGACCCGGACATCGGCGTGTTTGCCAACGCCAATTTAACCGCCAAGTCTTTTTACCGCCCCGACCAGGCGCAAATGGATAATATTTTTGGCAATATGATAGACAACGTAATTTTAAACGGCCTGCCGGCGGATCAAGCCTTACAACAAGCTCAAGCCCAGGCGAGTGCGATTAGTAACCAGTAAATATAAAATTATTCTAATTGTTCTAATTAACCTAATTGTTTTAAAAAATGTCTAATGACCAAATGTCAAATGGTCGGAAGTATGATCTTGAAGAACACACTGCCAAGTTTGGAGAAGATACCATAAAGTTTTGCAGGGATATTCCCAGGAGCGAACTTACCCGTCGGATTATTGACCAGTTGGTCGGTTGTGGCACCAGTGTGGGAGCAAATTATTGCGAGGCGGATGACGCGGAAAGTCCCAAGGATTTTGCACACAAAATTGGGTTATGCAAAAAAGAATCCCGAGAGGCAAAACATTTTTTTAGAATGGCCTCCGTCGCGGTACCGGAAATGGCAGATAGAGCCAGAAAATTATGGGTTGAGGCCAAAGAACTGAATTTGATCTTTAATTCTATCTATAAAAAGGTTAAAGATAAGGAAAATTAGCTTATTTTAAATAACCGTCGACGCTTGGTTTTAGACATTGGGTATTAGAAATTATTTAGGGTACTTAGAATAATTAGAACAATTAGGTTAATTCTTTAACGCAATTGTTGGGAAAAATTGAAAACCGGACTCTTAAGAATAAAAACCGGACTTTTAGATA
>CAZQFQ010000032.1:0-631 GCA_964592725.1 uncultured Candidatus Saccharibacteria bacterium
AACAATGACCAAGCCGAAAAGCCTTTCCGCGTACGCCGACACCCGCGTCCCGCCCGCACAAAGCAAAGCCGAAATAACCGACCTACTAGACAAGCAAGGCGTTACAACTTACGCGTGGATAACCAAGGACGGCGACGACGTCTTAGTTTTTGAATGGACCGTTAAACGGGGCGACGTAGAAAAAACGCTTGCTTTTGAGTTTCGCCCGCCTAAGATCATGCAAGAAAAAAAGGTATGGTCCGACACCGAAAGCAAACTCGTTAAAACAACGGTCCTAAACAAAGCCGTCGCGTATCGACTTCTTTTCAATTATCTCAAAAACAAACTTGTCGCCGTCCAACAAGGATACGTAACACTTGAAACCGAATTCATGGCACAAATAAAAATCTCGGGTCCGCGCGGAGAAAGTACGACCCTTGGAAAAGAACTTGTCCCGCTTATGATCGATCGCCGCCTTGAAAACGCTTTAACATACACGCCCGAAACCGACACGCGACCCCGCGAGAAACCTCTAAACATAACTCACGACGCGGAGATCGTCCCCCCATGACCCCCCCTAATTGGTTAATCAAACCGACCCGCCGCCAACTTAAGCAGATCGCCGCAACCCCGCCCCCCTTTTACGTCTTTG
>CAZQFQ010000032.1:641-17118 GCA_964592725.1 uncultured Candidatus Saccharibacteria bacterium
ACCGTCGGTCGTATATGCGTCGGCGTGGTTGATTGCCGCGGTTGCCCCACAAAACCGTTATGCGTCCAACTCGACGACGTATTAGTCGATCATGTCAACCGCCGCTTTAACGACGTCGAAAGCGCCCGCATACGCCTAAACAAAGATCGCTTTCAAAGGGCTTATTTACGCGGCTTAATGGTCCAAGAGGTCGCCCGAGCTATCCACGCGTCCAAAGCTTTCCACGGGGGACACACCTAAATGTCGGAAACATGCACCCATGAACATGTCAAACGACTAAACTTTTGGACCGTGGAATGTCTTGATTGCGGCGCGGTCATTCAAGCCCGAGCAACACGCCAACAAATAAGAGACCTTGGAGATGATTTGTTTTGACAACGGACGACCAACGCGAATACATAGTCATTGAAACCCTTTGCCCCGTCGTAAGAAAGCAAGTCGAAATAAACTTGGAATGCCACAAGCCGCAAAACGCCGATGTCGTCACGGGGTACCCGATGAATTGCAATTACTTAGACGGTCCTTGTCGAAACCGCCCACCATGCCTTTTGAATAGTGAAGCGATAACGTCGGGGCGACTAAAAAAATGAAGGGACTTAAGCCCGCTTGCCTAAATTGCCCAAAGACAAAGCCAACATGCACCGCGGAAATTGAACGCCGCCGCCAACCCCGCGCCCAAAACCCATACAACATAAACGGGCGTGTTCGTTGGTCGGCGTTTTGGGACCGTCACGTCGTCGGCTTTTGCTACATAAAAAACCGCACCGTAACCCCTGACTTTTGCGAAAGCCAAGTATGCGCTTTCTGTTATCACTACCCGTTTAAAACGCCTTGGACCATAACCCCGAGCCGCCCAAGGGGGACCCGCTAAAAATGTTCGCCCCGCGCCGGTGTAAATTTCCAAACTGTAAAAACCCCGTCGGACCCGAAAGCAAAACCCACTTTTGCAAACCCCACGCCCTAGCCAACACAAACGCCCGCCTAAACCGAAAACAAATCAAACAAGTTTCCCACGTAAGCCGACGGGGACCGCGCCCGCGTCGCCGATCTGAAAGGGGACCGCCGCCATTATGAAACACGCCGACAAAAAGAAAGCGCCTTGCGGGAATTGCCGCAACAAAGCCCACGGTAAAGAGGGCGACCCATTGAACGTATGCGACGGAGCTAACGGTTGCTATCATCTTGACGAAAGCAAAGGGACCTTTTCGAATTATGTTCCCTTGCAACGCGGGCTTTTTGATTCTGCTTTCGTCGATCGGGGACCGACGCTTTATTGCTCTCAATGGCGCGACACCCGCCCCCTTGACTATTGCGAAAACCATTGTACCGCGTCGGTTTGCCTAAACCCCGAGAACGTCGCCGCCGCCCAAGCCGAACAGAAAGCAAGGGGGACCCGCTAAACATGCCCGTCACAGTCCGCAACAAGCGCCCGATCGCCCGAGAAAAAAAAATCGATCATAAATCGCTTTTAGTCCGTGACATAACCGCAAACCGTACGCGGGCAAAGCGTGAATTTATCCATTATCCCGAAGGCGAAACCTTGCATTTAAAAAAATCCGAAGTCGATCTTTTGAAACGCTTACATAAAGGGGGCGGTTAAAATGGTGTTGCGATCTTGGAAAGACAAGGACATACCCGATTGGGTCATGTGGCTAAGTTTGATTTCGACGCCGCTTTGGGGACCCGTCTATATGCTTTACCTAATTATCCACGGAGAGGACGACGCTTGACTGAATGCCCAACTTGCCAAGGCAAAGGAAAAACCATAAAACGCCTAACCGACTTCGAATATAAACAAGCCGTCTTTGACTATCAACACGAATACACTTTCAAATTTCCCGCCCGCCTAGAAGTTAACACTTGCCCAACTTGCCAAGGCAAAGGAAATTCTAACGCTATTAAGGGGGGACCTTGACGCCGTCGGGCAAATACGCTTTAAAATGTCGTTGGGACCGCCGCTATAATTGCGGACGCCCCGCCCAACCCTGTGTAACACGCCGCACCCTTTCGGACCGTGCCAAACGCAACGCTGAAAAAACCAAAACGGAGATCTAGCTTTCTTGCCGACGCCAACGCGCCGACGCCGCTTTGACGTCAAACTATTGTCCCGCGTCACAAAGATGTGTTTTGAGTTGTTGGTCCCCGCGATCGACGAGGACGACGCCCGCGCCCGCGCCTATCGTTGGGTCCGCAAAAAAAATTTTGATTGGTTCGTCATAAAAATAACCGAGATTAAAACAGAAAAAGAAAGGCAATCGGACGCATTCATAAAAGCCTTGAAAGGTTAGACGTTTGTTTAGCTCTTTTCTGTCGGTCCCTTTTTGATTGGTTGCCCGCGCCTTTCTTGGACCTAACCTTATTGGGTGAAACATGCAAGCCGCAAAGGGGGCATTTATACGTCGAAACGTCAACCCTAACGAGCTTGGCGGCTATTTTTCTTTTGTAGATGCACACGGGGCAATTTGTGTATTTGAGAGCCGCGCCCATTACGCCGACGCCGCCTTTGGGGGAAATAACACAACCGCAACCAAAGCCGCGGCGACGCCCGCCGCGATCGCAAGCCAACCGACGGGGAAACCCCGCGGCAAATCCCACATTAAATTATTGACGGGTCCCCCAAAGTTAGCGCCGACAATGAATATGGCGAAGGCGACCAAAGCGGCGGTCCTTTTGAAAGCGTCTTTTGTTACGACGTGCCCCGTGCCTTTGTCTAAGTCCACGTCCTTAAATTCATGGACCGCTGTTTTATCTGAAACCGTTTTAATGATTGCCCACCAAGAAAGCGACGCCGCGGGAAAAGCAAACGGTAAAACCGTGTGAAAGCGGTTAAGTTCGACCGCGCCGTGTGCTATTCCCCAATAGGACGTTAAGACGTCAAGGGTTCCCGCGGTTAAGACGAGGACCGCGACGATCAATGAGCCTTTGTTCATGGGGACGCCCCAACAATTTTATATAATTTCCTTAATTGCCGCCGCTCAAGATCAAGGTCGGCGCGTAATTTATCGACGTCGTCCCTTAATTTTAAAACAACCTTGTCATATTCGGCGGGCGTCATTGGGTCGCCCCCCGTCGCCAATGTTTCAATCTCCGCGAAGGTTTCCTAAACGGGTTGTCAAACAAAGCAATACCGACCATGGCACCGATTAGCATGGCGGCGAGGGTGTCCAAGGCTACGGTTACGAAAAGCGGCGGTTGGGTCCACGTTGTTATTTGCGGGGCGGGCGCGTTGCCTAAGTAATAATCAAAGACGACGAGGACCGCGAAATATACTTCGATGAAAATAAAACCAATCTTCGTCGTCATAGCTTAAGCGACCTGTTGGGGGGCGGGGACCTGTTGGGCGGTCCCGCTGTCGTTGCGTTTGACTAATGCGTCGGTTAACTCTTTAATCCGTTGCGTCAAGTCATGGATAAGTTTGTCTTTGGGGTCCATTTCGATTTCGCCTTGGACAACTCCAAGTTTAATCATGCGTTCGCGGGCTTGCTTTTCGGCTTTCTCTCTCTGTTCGCTTTCGATCGTTATGTAATATTTCATAAGGACCTGCGGATTGTCCCAACCGACGCCAAAGTACCCGTCGGGGAATATTCCGCAAATCTGCTCTATTGGCACATATAATTTAACGAGCCATTGGGCGTGTGTCTTTCTTAAGATGTGAGGTCGCAAAGTTTCTTTCGTGCCCGCTATACGTCCGTTGCATCTTTTCCTTGTTTCGGTAAATTGCCTAAGATATGAGCCGTAGAGGACTTTAAAGCATGGCCCGCTTTCGTGGCGGTCGTTGGTCGGTTCGTACCCAAAAGTCTTAATGTGGTAAAGCATTAAACAATGCCAACCATTAAGCCAAGGGAAAAGGTCAAGCGGTAAATGTTCCCATACCCGCGAGCTTTTGCCTTTACCGCCTTTTTCGTGAAGCTTCGCCCGCCGCGCCGTATAATCAATGTTGTCCCAACGCAAACTAAGAATTCCGTTGCGAGTTTCCGTTTCGCCCGCGGTGTTTTGCATGGAACGCGCCCCTTCGCGGCAACCCATGTTTATTTGTGCAATAAACAAAGCTTTCCAACCCTCTAAGCTTAACATCTCGGTGTCCGTGACGTTTTGAAGAAAAAGATCGACTTCGTCAAAAGTGAAGTAGTCCTTTAAACTATCTTTCCGAGTGTAAGCCGTGTACCAACCCTTTGCCATGATCGTCGGAAACATTGTATTAACCGCTGAAAGCAACGTCCGCACCGCCCCGCGTTTATCCCAAGCCATAGCGCCCGTTTGCTCGTCTTTCTTGAAATTGTATTTTTTGCCGATCGCTGTTAAGATGCTTTGATACGTCCATGTGTGCGGGTCCGTGTAATCGTTTAATTGCCACACCGTCAAAATGCTTGCCTTTTGTCTTTCAATCTGTTCTAGCTGGACGCCGCTTTGACTTGCTTGAAACTCGTATTTTTTGATCTCGTCATAATCAAAAATATGTTTCCCGATTTCCTTTCGTTCAACGTCCACGGCGATTTTGTCCCGCGCTTCTTTGTTGAAACCGACTTTTTTACATGCTTTGCAATAATTCGACAAGGTCCTAATCTTAGCTTTCGGAAAATCCATTTCATAGCTTGCTTTGATCTCCGAGGGCATACTATAACCCGCTTCGATTTTTGCTTTGCAATATTCTTGGATTGTTGGCGGCTTGTTTCTGATTTTAGATTTTATTTTCAAACTTGACATAACTTTATCCCAACCCTAATTATGGAATATTACCATGCTATCGCATATAAGCTTTGTCATACAAACACGGGACCGCCCCTTTCAACACTAAACCCCCCTGCTTTCGGACATGCAAAAACCACGGTTGCAACGGGTCCATGCAACATATACATACCCGCGGCAACTAGTGACCCCGCGATCAGCTGACGCATTAACATTTAGCTGTCAACGCCTTTTCGCCGCTTTCGCCTTGGACCCCTTGTTTTCCCATGGAAACCTCGCCGACGGGCGAGGGGTACCGCGGGGGCGTCCATGAACTATATAAAAGAAAAAACCTGAAAAAACCCTTACGTTTCCATGAAAAAATAAAAGAAGGGTCCCGCGGGTCGCGGGCTTGTTACTTGTGTTTGCTTATCACGGGAATGGCGGCGCTAAAAGCGGCTAAGATCATCGGCAAAAGAATGTAATACCCTATCGGCATTAATTGGTAGTACGTGGTCGTTCCTAACGTGTATTGGCTAACGATCAATGTTTGTGCGTCCCAAAAATACGCCGTGCCAACGATGCCAACGAAACACATAGCAAGCCCGAGCAAGGGAAAGAACAGATAAGCGATTATATCAAAGACAATAAGGACAACACACACAAGGGCAAACTCCATAAGGGTCGCTTTCGGGGCGGTTGAAACTTGGTAGATCGACGTCGGGGCGGTCGTGGTCCCGTTGTCGTCGTCGGTTTGTGCATAAACTAAACTTAAAGCCATACTTGCCAACAAGAAAAACACAAGGACCAAAGCAATCGTTTTAGGTTTCATTTTTTCACTTTCCTTTTGTTGTATATTCTCTCTGTTTTTACTTAAGGCTTTTTTCCTTCATTTTAGCGTACAACGCTATACATGCGATTATAACAAAGATCGCCGCCCAAAGCCACGCTTGCCCCGCTATGTCGTTGTTACTTGTTTCGGTCGGCGTCGCCGTGGTCCCGATCGGCGACGGCGTCGGGGTCGGCGTTGTTGTCGGCGGGGACGTCGGGGTCGGCGTTGGTCCGTTGGCGCTTGCGTACAAATAGATCGACCCGCCCGTCCACGCGTTTAATCCATAAACAAGAGCTTGCGTAATAACAAGGTCGCTAAAACTTGCAAGTCCCGTTATACCTGTGAAGGTATATTCATGTCCCGATTGCCAAACCGCAAGATCGCCCAAAGCAGTTATGTTCAAATAAACGTCGGGGGGCGGTGTGTTATATGTCGGACTAAAAGCCGTCAAACTTACCGACGCGGTTTCACTTGAATTCAAAACCGAAACAATATAGTAACTTTGCCACCCAAATTCAACCGAAACCGCGGACGCTGAAATTTCAATCGCGTCTTGGTTGGGTTCGCCGTAATTGGCAAAGACAAACGCGAAGGTCGTCCCGCCCGCGGTGTTGTCAAATTGCGCCCCCGATGTCGTGTTAAAGTAAATACTTGTCGGGGACCCTGAAAGCGGGATATCTTCGGACGCCGTCGGGGACCCGCTGAAATACGGTATTGTCATATTGTAACCTAGCGTTTGACTATATGCGGACGCGACCAAACATAAAACCAAGATCGCAGCAAGGACCCCCGCCGCTTTGATTTTGCTTTTCATTTTTAGATCGCCCCTATAAGACTTTGTTTTCGACTTGCAAAAACGCAAGCCATGACAACCGCGGCGATCAAAATAAATATGATTAGCAAGTCAAGAGAGGACGCGTCGCCAACGTCGTTTAAGTTGTCGCCCGCGGCGCTTGGGTTCGGGGTTACAGTTACCGATGTTGTGATGTATGCGTAATCTGATTCGGGAAAGCCGCCGTTATTCTCTGTGTAGTTCGGGGGCGGTAGCTGATAAAAGGCGGCGTCGATCGTACTGTTTCCCGTGCCCACGTTAATTGTCACGGTGTCGCCGTTGGTCGCCAGGACTGTTACATTTCCCTGTGTGGACACACCACTTAAGGCATATCCCGCGTCGGGCGCGAATGTGACGTTATAGGTCCCCGAGTTAAGCGGCAAGGTTATGTTTTCCGCGGGGCTTGGCAAAGTGCTAACCCCTGTAACCGAGCTTATGGCGGCGTTGTTCGTGTTGATTGTTACGGCGGGCCGGGTCGTGGTTATTACTAGATTTAGGTTGCCCCCTGTCAACGTGTTTAATGAGAAGTAACTAAACGCCGACGGCGTAAAGCCGCTTTCAAGTTGCAAGCTTTGTCCGTCGCCAAGGGTTAACAGGTCCGACGCGGTTATGTTGAAAGTCGATTCAATGTTGTAAGACGACGGCGAAAGCTGTTCGTTCAATCCGACGGGCGCGTTTGCAAGTGTGTTCGTATAATTATAATAAACGATCGCTAAGTTTCCTTCTTGCGGGGTTAAACCCGCGGTTGCATACAGATTGCACAAGAAAAGAACTAAGACTTCGTTTGCGCTTGACGGCGGCGAAAGCGGCGTCGAAACATAGTTTGCTAACCCGAATACGGTCGCATGATTGAGCGCGTCGCTTAATGAGTTATCAAAGGACCCGTAAAACGGCAAGGACCCGTAAATATTCGAATAATCATAGTCGCCGCTTACCTCATAGTTATCGATGTTGCTGTAATTTACCGTCGTGTTAAATGGGACCGTTAAAGTAGATTCATAAACCGCGCCCGCCGCGGGTACGGGGGTCGGCGCGGGTGTTGGCGTCGGGGTCGGGGTTGGTCGCGGTGTTGCTGTTGGTCGCGGTGTCGGCGTCGGCGCGGGTGTTGGCACCGTGGACGGGTTAACATAAATTTGCATGTTGCTAAACCAACCCGAGCCGCAACCGTTCGGGTATTGCGTCGCACTATCCGCGCCCCATGACCAAATTTGACACCAAGGTATCACAAAGGCGGGCGTGACATGTTGCCCGACGCTATAATCGCTTGAATATCCCGATTGTGCTAAGATGTAAGCGGGCACCGTGAAGGACCAATAAACCGCGGTCCAACCTTGCCCCCAATGGACATATCCGTCGTCGCTAACCCCTGACGTTATTTCGTTCGGCAAAACGGCGTTTGGTGTCCCGTCGATCTCGGACATACCCGTCGCGCCCGCGTCGGTCCAACCCGCCCCCGTACCGTACCAATCGACGCCCAAACGTGCCCCCGCCCAATCGCCCGAATAAGTCCCCGACGTTTTGATCTCGCATTCAATAACCACGGTGTCGCCCGCCGCCAAGGGAATATTATAATAATCCATGGCACCCGCTTGTAAAGCGGCGTTTGGGTCGATTCTTAAAGTATAGTCCCCGTCGTAAGTGGTTGTCGTGTCTTGATAAATTCCATACGTGGACGTGGGCACCTGATAACCCCAAGGCGTATCAGTGACCCAACCGCTAGGGAAACCCGCTAAGTTGCTGTTTGTTGCTTGTGCGGTTGGAATATGGACCGCGCCTAAAGCCAAGGACAAAATAAACGCCGTAGCTAAGACGGCGACAATTAACTTTCTGCTTTTCTGTTTCATTTTTGGTGACACCCTTTATTTTTCCATAATGATTAACCCGACGCCTAACCCAAAGAATAGGACCGTCGCTATTTCTAAATAGCTGTCGAAAGGCGCGGGAATTCCCATAAGCGGAAATTCTCCGCTGATAACCGCGTAATAAGTAACCATGACGGCGGCAACAAACGCGATCATGGTTCCCGTGGAATTTAAGCCCGTGTCAAGGAAATTGACGCCCGCCAAGATACCCGTCGCTATCGCGCCCGAGATCGCCAACCATAAGTTAAGCCCGCTGAAAAAAGCAAAGTTGCCCGTGACAATTACAAAAGCGATCGAAGGGACCAACGTAATCAAAAGAAAAGCCGCGCCCAATGTTAAATGAAGTTCGGTCGGCATGGCTAAGACCTGACTATAAGCAGAATGATTAGAGCCATGACCACGATTAAAATCGTATAAAGCGGAAAGCTGAACGCGATTCGGTCAATAACTATGGCAATCGTTAGTCCCGCCATGTAACCCGCTTGGCTATTTCTTTTTCGCATGACGTAAGTTGTCGCCAAGGGCAACGCGGCAAGAACGATTAACCCGTAAAGGATAACGGCGCTTGCGGTCCAAAGGTCCACGGCTAACCAACCAAGACCCAAACCGTATAACGCCGCCGAAAGCCACGGGAAATTAAGTACGCCCGTTGGACCCGCGTTTGGGTTGGGGGTCGTGGTCGCCGAGGGCGTCGGGCTTGTCGCGGCGGTTGTGTATTCGGGGTTTTCCCAATGCAAGACATATTCGGGCGAATTAAAATTAGTATTATACACGGCGTCAAAGATCGTAACCTCTAAACCTTGATATTGATCGTACGTATGGACGTTCGCGCCTTGGACCGTTACGGAAAAAACCCCGTTTAGAAATTCGTTGTTTAAAACTCTCTGTTGAAAGTTTCCTTCGGGTACATGGGCGAGATCAATAACGGGCAAGCTTACCACGGTGAAAGCCAAGGCGGGACCGACCGCGGCGTCGGCGGCTTCGGACGTGTCAAAAACGGCGGGCAAAGTCGTATAGACGTTGGTTGTGCTTAAATTGTATTGTCCGACGGCGACGGGGGAAAATAGGTACGTAACATTAAACGTGAAAGTGTACGCGACCCCGTCGGTTAATTCAAAGTTTGTTGTGTTGGCGTTGACAACTCCATAAGGCGCGGGCGAAACCGAAACCGAAATATCGTCTTTCGCGTCCGAAAGGCTAAACACCGCGGAAATATTGAACGCTTGATTAATAACCAATGACACGACGGGCTGATCTGAAACCCCAATCCGGCCTAGCGACGCGATACCCCATGTGGAATATATCCCATGGAAAAACCAACCGTTGTACGGGGACGCGGTGAAAGTGACGCGGTCGCCGATCGTAAAGTTTTGCGTCCAACTATCGTCAATAATCCCAAGGGTTCCCGATGTGTTGGCGGTCGTGTCATTAAACATGAATTGCCCGCCTTTCGTTGTGGACATGCCCACCGCGTATTTAGTGGACGGCGCATAAGTAAAATAAGCCGTGACTGTTTCGCCGCCCGTCGGGACCGATAACTCAAAGGGGTTTTCCGTTTGGGTCGTGGTCGTTGACCCCGCCGTTATGGAGAAATGCGAAAAAGCATAACCCGCAATCGTGTTGGGGTACGCTTGGACGTAAAGGTTTTCCCCCGCGGGAAAACCATATTCACCGTTGCCCCCGCTGTTAGGATTAAGCGGCGGGACGGGTCCAAGTCCCCAATCTGTCCAACTGATACCGCCGCCCGTTTCATTAACAAAAGTCATAAGCTCGTCGGTCGCGGAGATCGGCGACGCATAGACACTTATTGTGTGGTCGTTGCTTATGTCGTTAAACGAATAGGACCCCGAGATCGCGGCGTTTGACCCGTCCACTACAACGCTTGTTATTTGATACCCTGACATAGCTGAATAAACATAAGTTTGCGATTGTCCCGCATAAAATTCTATAACGCCCGTCGGCGTCATTAAAACGTCGGGTCCCGCATACGCGGCGATCTGATACGTCCCCGCGGGGGCGGCGGCAAAATCCGCGGTTATGGTCCATGTAAAAGACGACGCGACGATTTCAAAAGACAAGGGGTTACTAAACGATTCGCCGATGATCTCGCCGTTTGCGTTGTCCGTAATATACCAACCCGTGAACGTGTCGCCCGTGTTGGGGCGGGCGTCGAAAGTTATGTTTTCGCCAACGGGAAACCCAAAGGTCCCCGCGTCCCCTGACGACGGCAAAGGCGGGTTATTGTTTTCCCATAAAACCGACCCTTCGCTAGCTGGATAAGCCGCTAGTGTGCATGATTGGACCGTTTGCGCTTTCACCGCGGGCAACGCCGCGAGTAATGGACTTAAGACAAATAAAACCACGGCTAACGCCGTGAAGATTTTTTTAAATGACTGTTTCATTTTGAATGCAACCCCTTTGGTTTATATTCTGTTGATTGGCGATTTAAGCTTTAAAAAAAGAAAAGGGGTGAAGGGTTGAAAGAAAGGTCGCTTATGCGGTTGGGCGGTGTGTGTACATTTCAAAGACGGCGAAAACGACTAGCAAGGTTAGCAACGAGGGCATACCCACGGTCCATAAGGTTTTCATTGTGCTGGACCAACCCGTCAAGTTTGCGGAGAACACGAACGACATAGCGATAGGGTACCCGACACCGATTATGGCGATTGCAAAGATTAGCTCAAAGATTTCCCCGACCCTAGACGCGGCTTTGCTGTTACTAACGAAAGCGGTTAGCCCCAACATGGCAACGATTCGCGAGATTGCGGCGTTTGCTTTCTGTACTTCGATCGGATTCTCTGCTCTGATTGCGGCGGATTTTTCTTTCAAAGCGGCTTGAAGTTTTTTAATTGGATTCATGCTTTTTTTCCCTGAAAATACATAATGCGTTGTCACTGAATATATAATTTGGGTGACACGTTCGCCGCAAAGCTTTTCAATGTTCGCCGCCTTAATTCATTTCCCTTGAAGGGTTGGCAGATTGGAAAGACAAATTAACGGTTTTAACGAGGGCGATATCCGCGTCGTTGTCCTTGCGAACAAAAGGCACCAAATTGTGCGTTGTCCTGTGAAAGAAAATAAAGCGTACTTGACCAAGCGGGTTTTTATCGGTTTCACCGCCGACGATGTCGGGCAAGTGAAAGTTCGGTCGCGGCGTCCCCCTTTCCGTGTGGATTGGTTTAACGGAATCTTGTGGCGTCAAGGAATGACGAACGCGATTGCGTGGGACCCAAAGCCCGATGAACCCCAAGACACCGAGGTCGAAATCGGGAAAGCGACTTCTTGGGGCAATAAAAAAGACGAGTTGCCCCCGTTGACCATGGAAGAAAACGCATCATTTATCGACCGCTTAATCGCGGCGGGTAAAGCCAAAGACAAGAAAGTGATAGGCGGCGTCGAATTGATCGTTATCATGGGTATGCTTGGAATAATTTTTGTCGCGGTCGTGCTTAACTTGTTCGGCGTACATTTCGGGGTTTCGCAAATTCACACGGTCGTAACAACCACGGCGACGCCGACGCCGACCCCGATCGTTTTACCTTAAGCGAGGTTTGAACGTGACGCAAGAAAAACAAAAGCCCGCGGGCGAGGGGAAAGTTGGCGACGACGCGGTTAACTCTCTCGTTTTCTCTACCGCCGCGCCGAAGTCCGTTAAGGGTGTTGAAGCCCAACCCAAACCCCTTAACGAACAAACCCCCAAGTCGCCCGCGGGCACCGCTGAAAAGAAAACCGAGCCAATGCTTTTAATCGATTCTAAAAAGCTTGACACTGCTTTCGCCGTCATAGAACGCATTATAGACATTGTCAAAGGCACCAAGGACGTAAGAAACCGCTTAAGTGCGATCTTGGACCCTAAAAACCCCAAAACGTCAAGCAAACTAAACGCCGAACAGGTTAACATGCTCATAGATTCTTATTGGTTTTATAATACCTATGGCGATCTGTACAAAGGCGTTAAGACGTTAGCTGACGAAATGGTTTTGGACATGTTGAGCTTGGACGGGCACGGCGTCGAAAAAGCAATCCAATTAACCGCGGCGATCGAACAGTCCAAACTTTTAAACACGCTTTACGGGTCCACGCAAGAACAAAGAACCCGTTTGCCTTCTTTCAAAAAGGAAGCGACTAAACAGTGATCGCCCCCGCCGCTTTACTTTTGCTTATCCCATGGGGCTTGTTTTGTTTGCCGCCAATGGTTGCAACGTGGCAAACCCGCAAGATCGCCAAGCTTCTCAAAGACATGGGGTTGGACCTAAAATATTATTGGTACGTGGAAAAATGATTAGCCGCCTTAAACCTTTGTTGACGAAAGCGGGCTTGCTGTTTTGGTCCTTGGTCCGACGCTTAGAACGCGTCATATATCCGACCGAGGTAAAGACGCGGGGCTTTGTCGCCGAGGTCCTTTTGTTGGCGGCGTCGATCTTTGTCTATACCCCGCTTGTCGTTGATTCATGCGTCTTTTATACGGCGGGCGGCGTAACCGTGAATAGTTATTTCGGCGGGTCCGCGCCCACGTCAACCAATGGGTTATCGATCATAACGGGGTTGCCGCCCGATGGCGTGATCGGCGCTTACGTGATCGTGACCGCCTTAATCTTTTTGGACCTGTTCGTCGGGGTTCGCGCCTTGGTCCATTTAAGATTAATGTGCTTGGAAACTTTGAAGGAATTACGATCAGAAAAAAAACAGTTTAGCGAGTTTATGGAGTGTGTTAGTGTAGAATGAAATACCCTTTTAGCAACATGAAAGAACGCGTCGGTATATCGGACCGCGCTTTTTTTGCGATCGTCGGGACCGCCGCGGCTTTATTTGTCCTTGGCGCTGTTGACCTTGTCGCCTTGGTCGTTGTCTTTCCGTCGTTCGCCGCGGGGTTAATACTTGGGTCCAAGTACCCCGCCAAAGTCAAAGCTTTCTTGTCGCCGCCGCCCCCGACCAACAAAACCAAAGAGCTAGAGGACAAAATCAAAACCCTTGAAACCGAGCTAGAGAAATACAAACCAAAGGGGGACACGCCGAAATGACAACCCCCGAATACCCTTTTGAAAAACCCGCAACGAACGCCGCCGCGCCGAAAACAAAACGCAAGTTTCCCAAGCTTTCCCTTAAACGCCTAAAAGAAATCGTGGACCTTGCAAGCTTAATTCTTTTGTTCTACGGTTGCGGCGTCGTCACGGGCGTTTTTGGCAACCCCTTTTTTAAATCGTTTTGGTTCCTAAGTCGCGCCGACGCTTTCACCGTCGGGTACTGTTGCATTGTTTTCTTTATCGCCGTTGCGATCGTGCGGGGTACGTCGCGGGGGTCCAAGAAATGACGGGGGGCGTTATGCCCGTGTTGGGTTGCATTGATCGGCGGCTTTATCTTGAAAAAGTCGCCGCGGGCAAACGTGACGCCGTGGACCCGTGCCTTATGTGCGATCAACGCGGCGAACATTACAAAGTGGTTATCTGCTTTGGGGACGGCGTGAAAGCATGACGAAACGACCGACACGTTTCATGCCCCGTAATAAGCGTATGAAATGCCCCGCCCACACAATCGGGCTTTTCCGCGACAAAAGCCTTAACTTGCAAAAGCGTTGTTACTGCTTAAAGACGGGCAAAACCTGTAATGTAATTAACTGTTTGGGGCGTGACTAAATGAGTGATACGGGCAACAAAGGATTTTATTCGGCGGCGTCCTATCTCGGGCAAGACCACCGCATAAGCAACGGAATTCTGAAAGAAACGGCTTGCATGGCTATTGAAGAAAGGGTTTTGATCGCGGACCTTGAAGCCATTAAAAAGATTTTTCCCTTGCTTGACCAGATCGGCGACATGGATATGAAAACCTTAATCGACAAAATCATTTTACCCTTGATTAAAAACGAGGGTTATGCAAAATGGCAACGCGACGTCGTCACGGATATGGCGATTAAGAAAGGCGAGAGTATGCCTTCGGACGGTTGGAAAAAGAATAAGGGACATGAAAAAGCCGACGACGCGGTCGAAGGGGACGACGAGCCATAAATGAAAGTCCGTTTTGCAAAGGTCCTTTCAAGCCCGATCTTTCTTTCGGGCGTCGCTTTTGTCGTGTTGGTTGTGTTGCGTTTGTTGATATGGGGGTTTTGAACTGTGACGTTTAGCGAGCTTGAAAAATACGTCGCCCACGCGGACGCATTGAGAAAAACCGACCCGTCCGTGGTTGATCTCCGCGACGTCCCGCCAAAGCTCATACGGCTTTTAGCTCGGGTGTACCAAAAAGAAATGTCGGTTACAGTGATAAAGGGAATTCCCCAAAGCGGAAAGACAAACACGGCTTTATTATTCGCGGAGATTCTACGCGCCATGGGCGTCGTTAACGAGTTTGCGACAAACTCGCCGATCTTGCCTTGCGTGACTTGGATTAAAAAAGTCGAAGCGTTAAACACGTTGACGCTTTGGGGTTACAGTAACCCGAAGAAAAAGCTTTTCGTGTACGACGAGCTTATTGAAAGCTCTACAAACCGCCGCGCCATGTCCGAGTTAAACGTCGCATGGGTGAAAAATCTCGGTCAAATCTCGCACCAATCCATGCACATATTGGCGATTGTCCAAGAGGAACAGGGAGGTAAAAAGTTTTATGAAAGCGCCTTTCTTGACCCCGCCTATTTGCGGGGCGTATGGATTAAGGAAACAAGGCAAACCGCTATTTTCAAAAGCCGCTTTTACGACGAATATAAAGACGGCTTTCGATTAACGACTATACCTAAAACAAAGGTCCCATACGACAAACATGTCCATGCGTTCTTTCAATTAACCGCGACCACCGCCCTAGACCAAATAAACCTTTTACCGCTGACAATGCAAGTCGCCGTTTTATATTCTAAGCCCGAGATCGGTTACGACGAAATACAGAAACAATGTAGTTTGCCGCATAAGAAGCAAGTGCAAAGAGAAATTAAAAAGGCGTTGCGGTTGCTGTTGCAAACCGAAGCGGGGCGGTCGGCGCTTGCCCAAGTTTCTTTAAGTAAAAATTCGGCGGGTCCCGACGTTGACGAGGATAAGCCCGAAAAAAAAGCCGTAGCTTAAAAAAGAAAAAGGTTTATGATTTAACTTCTTCGATCGTTGCCGCGACGCACCTGAATATGTCGCTTGAACTTGCCGACCCCCACTTGAAATTAAGCTGTATGATTAACGCCGAGGTTGACGGGTTCGCCGTTCCCAAGGACGCGCCCGAGTAACTCGTTGTTTCTGTGTATGAATAAGCCGCCGATGTCCCAAGATCGCCTTCTATTTCCCCTGAAAAATAAACCGTCGGGTTTGCCCCTGTCGAGCCAACTGTAACTAAGCCTTGCATATACCAAGGTTCGTTAGTTATTGACGTCGCGATTGTTGGACCTAAAACTATTGTCGTCGTACCTGTTAACGTCGTCACGCCTATTCTAACTATCCAACTAGACGCGTCTGTGGTTGACGCCGTGCTTACGACGCCGCCCGCTGTGATTCTGTAAGTTTGCCCCACGTCCATTGTGTTTGCGGGTATTGTGTAACCAACTATTTGTGTTTCTGTTGCGGAATTATATATGTCGTCGGGCGCTTGCTCTGACGCTAACCCCGTTATCCCCGCGGGTCCTTGTGGTCCTATGGTTCCTTGTGGTCCGATCGTTCCCGCGGGTCCTTGTGGTCCGATCGTTCCTTGTGGTCCGATCGTTCCCGCGGGTCCTTGTGGTCCGATCGTTCCTTGTGGTCCGATCGTTCCCGCGGGTCCTTGTGGTCCGATCGTTCCCGCGGGTCCTGTCGCGCCGTTTTGCGCCATTTCATTCCACGCGCCGCCGCTGTAAATATACGAAATTCCGTTAACGGTGTTGTAGTATGCCCAATCAGTCAAAGGACTAGAGGGGGCGCTTGATAATGAGCCTTGCCAAAGTATGCTTAACCCGTTCGTGCCGTTGGTCCCGTTAGTGCCCGCCGCCCCTGTTAAGTTAACTTCAAAAGTCCATGTTCCCGCAATCTTTGTGTATACGTACCCGTTTGTCGTGTCAAGGTAAAAGTCCCCTGTTGCGCCCGTTCCCGCGCTTGGCGCGGTCGTTCCATACCACCATGTTAACCCGTTCGTGCCGTTGGTCCCGTTAGTGCCCGCCGCCCCTGTTAAGTTAACTTCAAAAGTCCATGTTCCCGCAATCTTTGTGTATACGTACCCGTTTGTCGTGTCAAGGTAAAAGTCCCCTGTTGCGCCCGTTCCCGCGCTTGGCGCGGTCGTTCCATACCACCATGTCGCCCCGTTGGTTCCTGCGGGTCCTTGTGGTCCTATGGTTCCTTGTGGTCCGATCGT